>PLZZ01000058.1 GCA_003153585.1 Acidobacteriota bacterium
GCCGATACTAAACCATATGGTTAACTATTCAGGAGCGGTGCTCGACTCGACTTTCGCAGCGCTTTCGGATGCGACTCGCCGCGGGATACTAGCGCGCCTGGCGCTGGGCGAAACTTCGGTGAGCGAGCTGGCGGCGCCTTACGAGATGTCACTGCCTGCGGTGTCCAAACACCTGCGTGTGCTGGAAGGGGCGGGGCTGGTAAAGCGGCATAAGGATGGGCGGGTGCATCGATGCCGTCTTGTCGCAGAGCCGATGAAAGATGCGGCCGCATGGATCGAGCATTACCGTCAGTTCTGGGAAAGTCAGTTTGATTCACTCGCGCGATATCTTGAAGAATCGCAAAAAGAGGAGGANNGAAAGTCTTCGAAGCGTGGACGCAACGGGAAAAGCTAGAGAAATGGATGTGCCGCTTTCCGGGGAACGAAACGCGCTATACGGGGGCTGATGCGCGTCCGGGCGGGACAAACACGATGGAGGTTACGAGCCAGGACGGCACTACTTTCAAACAGCGAGTGACGTATCGGGAGATTCGGCCTCCGGAAAAGCTGGTGTTCACCTGGACCTGGGAGAAGATTTCCGCAGCGGGGCAAAAGATCGCCCAGCAGGATGAGACGCTGGTGACGGTGGAATTTCAGCCACGCGGTACTTTTACGGAAGTGTTTCTGACGCATGAAGGCTTCAGCAACGCCGAAGCGCGAGAGGCACACAACAAGGGTTGGAACGGATGCTTCGATATGCTGGCGAAGGCACTGGAAGCTTAGCTCGGGAAGTTCTGAGCAGGGAGGGCCAGGATGGGGAGCCAAACGCCAGAGTTTGCAACGTTGCAAATCCGGCGAACATTTGCGGCGCCGCGTGAAAAAGTGTTTCGCGCCTGGACGGAACTCGAAGCGCTGGATCACTGGATGTGCCGCGACGTCCCAACGCACCAAGTGAAGTATCTGGAGCTCAACGTGCGAGCGGGCGGACGTTACCGCATCGAGGTGAAGGATCCCCGCGGCGAGACGTATCTGGGACAAGGGGTTTATCGCGAAGTGAAGCCGCCGGAGAAATTGGTTTTCACCTGGGCTTGGACTAAATCTTCCAGCACGCCCGATGAGAGCCTGCAAACAAAGGATTCGCTGATCACGGTGGAATTCTTCGCGCGGGGAAATTCGACGGAAGTGGTGCTGACGCAAGAGTTGCTGCAGAACCAGGCGTCAAGAGATTCGCACAAGAAGGGTTGGGAAGGCTGCTTCGACAAGCTCGCGGAGTATTTAAAGAAATAGGCGCGGACGGTTAATAAGAAGATGTGGTGCGGCCGTGAAGGACGTTGCGCCTGGAATTCGCGGCGGCAGGCTTGTGGCGGAAGACAAGGAGAAACTCGATGGCTAGTCAAGTTGCAAGACCGGCTACGACGCTGCATATACGGCGGGTGTTCAATGCTCCGCGCGAGCGGCTGTTTCAGGCGTGGACCGATCCCGAAAGAATGACCGAGTGGTTTTGCCAGGCGAAGCCGGAGACGACCGGGAAGCTTGTGGTTATGGATGTGCGGCCTGGGGGGCGCTATGGGTTTGACGTGTCGGGCGCGGACGGAAGAGTTTTCAAAGTGCGGGGAGAATATTTGGAAATTAAAGCGCCGGAGAAACTGGTGTTCACATGGTATTGGGAAACCGAGCCGGAGTATGGCGACACGTTAGTGACGCTGGAATTTGCGGACCTCGGAGAGAAAAGCGAGCTGATCATGACTCACGAGCGATTCGCGAACAGCGATGCGCGCGATAAGCACAATAACGGATGGGCTTACGTTCTTGATTCACTGCAACGAGCTGTGGAGAAAAACAGCGGCGGAAATTAAAAACCCCTAGGAGAGGAAACACAAATGAAAAAGGCAATCAGCATGTTCGCAGTTGCAGCTTTAGCAGTGGGAGTTTTTGCGGTGCAGGCGGGTTCACAGGCCAAACCTGCCGGCGGATTCGGGCGTTTGACGACGCTGGTGGGAGAATGGAACGCGACACCGGAGGGCGGAAAGACTTTCATTTCAACAATCCGATTCGTTTCCAATGGCACCGCGTTGGAGGAAACGTTCGACGACGGTGAAAAGCACAACCAAATGGTCACGCTCTATACCGCGGACGGTGATCGTGTGGCGTTGACGCATTTCTGTTCCGTTGGCAACCAGCCGCGGATGGAGACTCCCGTGGTTACGCACGACTCAAGCGAATTTGCGTTCGCGTTCACCGGCGCCACGAACCTGGCCAGCACCGACGATATGCACATGCATCAAATGACGCTGAAGATCGACGACAGCGATCACTTTTCCGAAACTTGGACGATGCACGCGAACGGCAAAGAACAGACGGAGACTTTTCACTTCACCCGGAAGAAAGCTTAGCTGAAAGGGACAGGGCTGCGATGACAAAGGCAATTCAGCAGTCGGTGCGATTTCAGCAGGAGCGCCTCAGGGGTTAAAACCCCTGAGGCAGAGTTGGGCTTTATGCCGGAGCTAAAGCTCCGACCCCCTGAAAACCCAAGTTTCAGAGGACGAAAAGCAGATCCCTCAAAGCGTCCGCAAAAGACGCGGTTCGGGATGACAGCGTTAAGACAAAGGCGAAGTCAAAGACAAAGGCAAATACAGTTTGCGCCGGCAGTCTTTGAAACTGCGAATCGCGGGGTTAGCCGCCGCCGACGAAGTGGACGATTTCGAAGCTGTCGTTGGACTGGACTTGGGTTTCGTTCCAGAGGGTGCGGGGAAGAATATCGAGGTTGCGCTCGATGGCGACGCGGTCACCGCGCATTTTGAGGTAGTCCAACAGTGCAGTCACATTCAAACCGTCGGGGATCTCGCGCGGATCTCCGTTAATCTTGACTATCATGGCGCGGGGCTCGCCGGTGATTCCTTTTGTCGAGATCTCATGGTGAAGCGAATTTCGTCCTTCCAGGAACCCGTACTGGCGTGAATCACCAGCGTAAGGTCACCTTTTCCAAGTGGCGGAAGCGAAAATTGAATGCGGACGCGGCCCTGCTCGTCACTCGTCCCCGGGTGGCGAGTCTCGTCCAACGCTCCCTCGATAAAGGCTTCCACGTTCGCCCCCACTTGCGGCTGGCGGTCGGCACGCCGCGATACTTCCACTTCAAGGGAGACCTTCCCCGCTGATAGCCACGAGCCCGGATTCAAAAGCTGTAATTGAATTCCGGCAGGGCGGTTTGCTTGCGTGGCGGCAGAAGCCGAAGCAATTTCAGAATCCAATGCGCCTGAACGAATGTCATCAATGACGGCGCGATGTTGTTCCTCCACTCGACGCCGAAGATCCTCTGGAGTGAAAAGGAGCGATTCGGCCAGTTCTGAGTAATTCAGAGCGCGGCGATGCAGGATGCGTCCACTTTGATACACGGCAGTGTCGATGATGGGATGGCTGGGGCCGCGGTCTTCGGTCTGCACGTGAAAGACCTGGTCCCTGACTTTTACGTCCGTGTTAAATCCGGAGCTCATCGAGCGGAATGCTCCTCGTTGATGCGTTCCAGCGAAGGCTGCGAGAATCCGATTAATGGAGAGTTCATTTGACCGGGTGCACTCGGGTCGTTATTATAACAGCGCACAGAAAATGAACAGCAATTACCTAGATTCGTATGGCTCATTGTTACTGATGTTTATCCTGGCCATGGGCTTGTCCGGGGCGCTGGTGGTGGTATCCAACCTGGTTGGACGGCACAAAAGGTCGCGAGAGAAAGATGAGCCGTATGAATGCGGTATCCATCCAACCGGCGACGCGCGCGAACCGGTCACCGTCCAATTCTATATGGTGGGGCTGCTGTTTATTCTTTTCGATATCGAAGCGATCTTTCTGTATCCATGGGCGCTGGTATACCATGATTTGCAAGTGTTCGGCTTTGTGGAGATGTTGCTCTACATTATGATTTTGCTGGCCGGTTACATATTTCTCTGGAAGAAGGGCGCGCTCGACTGGAATCGTTGAACGACGGCTCCCGGGAACGAACTCCTAATGGAATCGCAGGAAGCTGACAAGAATCCTGTAGTGCAGAGACTGCGACAGTGGGACGCCGAAGCAGTCTCGGAAGTAATTGAATTTCGCGGTGAAACTACGGTTGTAGTGCCGCGGACTCACTTAAGCCGCGCTTCCGCTTATCTAGCATCCGAGCCGTTCCTTTATTTTGCTTTCTTGTCTGATATCACGACGGTGGACCGCTTCCCGATCGAACCGCGCTTTGAGGTGAATTACCACCTTCTTTCCATTGCGCGCAGCGACCGTTTGCGGCTGAAAGTGCGTTTACCCGGAAACGATCCGTCGCTGCCATCCGTCACTTCGGTGTGGCCGACCGCGAACTGGCACGAACGCGAAAATTACGATCTGTTCGGAATTCGATTCGAAGGTCATCCCGATCTGCGCCGCATTCTGATGCCGGATGACTGGGAAGGATATCCGCTACGGAAGGATTATCCGGTAGAGGGGCCTCGTTGAGCTCGCTCAGGGACCGAGAATCATGACGCCGACAACTGTTGAAACGCCGACTGGCGCCGCTCAAACGATGGTCCTGAACATGGGGCCGCAGCACCCGTCAACGCACGGAGTATTGCGGGTGATTCTCGAGTTGAACGGCGAAATCGTAGTAAAAGCGGAGCCGATAATCGGCTATCTCCACACGGGCATCGAGAAATCCTGCGAAGCGAAGACCTACTCACAGGTGATCACGCTTACCGACCGGATTGACTACCTCGCACCGCTTTCAAACAACCTGGGCTACTGCCTCGCCGTGGAAAAACTGCTGGGCTTGGAAGCTCCCAAGCGCGCGCAATACATTCGCGTGCTGCTCACGGAACTCACGCGCATCGCTTCTCATCTCGTTTGGGTAGGGACGCATGCGATTGACCTCGGCGCGATGTCGGTGTTCCTCTACACTTTCCGCGAGCGCGAAGAAATAATGAAGATTTTTGAGTACGTCTCCGGCCAGCGAATGATGACGAGTTACTTTCGCGTGGGCGGGCTGGCGCTCGAACCGCCTCCCGGCTTCCTCGATAAGGTGCGCCGCGTAATTGACGCGCTGCCGGGGCACATTGATGAATACGAAGATCTGCTTACCAACAACCGCATCTGGCTGGGGCGCACAAAAGGCGTTGGAATCATCAGCGCGGATGATGCAATTGCCATGGGCTGTTCCGGACCCATGCTGCGCGGCAGCGGCGTGGCATACGACGTGCGCAAGGCTTTTCCGTATTCGAGTTACGAAGACTTCCGATTCGAGGTGCAAACGCAAACTGCCGGCGATTGCTTCGCGCGTTATCAAGTGCGCGTGGCGGAAATCCGAGAGAGCATTAAGATCGTGCGGCAAGCGATGGAGAAAATTCCAAAGATGGACGGGCCGATCCGGACGGAAGCGCCGGGTATTATTCCGCCTTCACGCGAAGAAATGAAGACATCCATCGAGGGACTTATTTATCACTTCAAAATTTACACCGAAGGATTCGCGCCGCCGCCGGGTGAAGTGTATCAGGTGATCGAATCGCCTCGCGGCGAGCTGGGATTTTTCGTAGCCAGCGATGGTTCGGCAAAACCGTACCGCGTGAAAGTGCGCGCGCCTTCTTTTGTGAATCTGCAATCGCTGCCGAAGCTGGCCGTGGGCCGCTTGATCGCCGACGTTGTCGCGTGCATCGGCACCACCGACATCGTCCTGGGAGAAGTGGACCGCTGATGCAGCTACCTCCCGCGCTGGAAGAAAAATTCACACAACTGCTGGGACGCTATCCGGTCAAACGGTCGGCGCTGATTCCCATGATGATGTACGCGCAGGACCAGTTTGGTTTCCTGAGTGATGAAGTTCTGGAAGAAATTGCCAAACGAGTTGGCCTGAACATGCTGCAGGTGACCGAGACGGAAGCGTACTACTCGATGCTGCGGCGCAAGCCTGCCGGCCGCTATAACATTCAAGTTTGCACCAACGTTTCCTGCATGCTTCGCGGCGGAAATGAGCTTTACAAGCACGTACAGAAGCGGCTGGGCATCGGCAATAAGGAAGTATCGCCGTCCGGCACGTTTTCGCTGGAAGAGGTGGAATGCATCGGCGCGTGCACGGGGGCGCCGGCGATGCAGGTGAATTACGACTTCTTCGAAGAGCTCGATCCCGACAAAGTGGATTCGATCTTCGAGCAACTTCAAGACGGCAAGAAACCGAAGCCTGTCTCGGTGATTTCGGGCGCGTTACATCCGCGCAATCCGGCGGAAGTTCCGGTGATCAGCAAACGCTTCGGAATTCCTAACTCCACGAACATCGACGTCTATCTGCAGAACGAAGGATATCAGGCGCTTGAAAAAGCCCTGAAGCAGATGACTCCCGAGCAGATTATCGATGAAATGAAGAAATCGAACCTGCGAGGACGCGGCGGCGCGGGATTCCCTACCGGAATGAAGTGGAGCTTCGTACCCAAGGACACTAGCAAGCCGAAATATATCCTTGCGAACGGCGATGAGAGCGAGCCCGGCACATCGAAGGACCGCCCTTTGATGGAGATGGACCCGCACCAGTTGATCGAGGGGATTCTGATCGCCGGGCGGGCCATCGGCGCGGAGCAGGGGTACATCTACATTCGCGGCGAGTATCACTACATAATCGACATCGTGGAGCGCGCGATCGGCGAGGCCTATGCGCGAGGCTACCTGGGGAAAAACATCCTAGGCACCGGATTCAATTTTGAGCTTTCGGCGCACACGGGAGCGGGTTCCTACGAGTGCGGCGAAGAATCCGCGTTGATGGAATCGCTCGAAGGCAAGCGCGGCTATCCGCGCATCAAGCCGCCATTCCCCGCCACCGTCGGGCTCTACGGTTGCCCCACAGTAATCAATAACGTGGAAACGCTCAGCACTGCGCCTGCGATCATTCGACAAGGCGGCGACTGGTACGCCGCGCTCGGAACGCCAAAAAACGGCGGGACGCGGCTGTACTCCATTTCCGGCCACATCAATAAGCCCGGAATCTACGAGCTGCCGATGGGTTTTAATTTGAAGCGCATGATTGAAGATGTCGCCGGCGGTATGAAGGATGGCAAGAAGCTGAAGGCGGTGATACCCGGCGGAAGCTCGTGTCCGTTGCTTTCGGCGGATGAAATTGATGTAGCGATGGATTATGACTCGGTGGCGAAAATCGGCTCGATGCTGGGTTCGGGCGGCCTGATAATTATTAACGAGGAAACGTGCATGGTGGATCTGGCGCGGCGGATCATGCATTTTTATGCGCACGAATCCTGCGGCTGGTGCATTCCGTGCCGCGAGGGCACGGCGTGGTTGCGTAAATTGCTCGACCGCTTTCATGACGGCGGAGGCCGCGCCGAAGATATTCCGCTGATTGATGAGCTATCGAAAAACATGCTGGGCCGCACGTTCTGTCCGCTGGGAGACGCAGCGGCACTGCCGACCATCAGTATCGTGAAAAAGTGGCGGCACGAATTTGAAGACCACCTTCGCGGGAAATGTTCGTTCAAGCCCGCGGAGATGATCGTGGGAGCTTCCTAGGACTCCATGGCTGAAGTAAAACAAATTACGTTTACGATCAACGACGAGAAACTGACCACGCCGGCGGGGACGCTTGTAATCGAAGCGGCTAAGGGCAAAGGCATCGAGGTTCCGTCGTTCTGCTACTACCCTGGGCTTTCGCTGCAAGCAGCTTGCCGCATGTGCCTGGTGGAAGTGGAGAAAACGCCGAAATTACAGACTGCGTGCACGCTCGTCGCGGTGGAAGGCATGGTTGTTAAGACCGATACGCCGCAGGTTCACAAAGCACGCAAGGACATGATCGAGTTCCTGCTTTCGAATCATCCGCTCGATTGTCCGGTTTGCGACAAGGGCGGCGAGTGCGAATTGCAGGACATGACTTTTCGCTACGGGCTGGACCACAGCCGCTTCAATGAAGAAAAACTGCATTACCCGGAAGAAAAATGGTCGCCGCTGGTTTATTACGATGCGCCGCGGTGCATTCTGTGCTTCCGCTGCGTGCGCGTTTGCGATGAAGGCATGGACGTGAAGGCGCTGGGCATTGGTTCGCGCGGCGTGAATTCCGTGATTCTGCCGAACAAACCGGGCGAGCTGGCTTGCGAAGAGTGCGGCATGTGCATCGATATTTGCCCAGTCGGCGCGCTCACGAGCGGAACTTACCGTTATCAGACGCGGCCGTGGGAAATGAAATATGTTCCGGATCCGTGCACGCACTGTTCGAACGGTTGCAAGACGACCCTTGGCGTGCGCAACAATGAAATTCTTCGCGCTAACAATCGGGATCATTCCGGCGTCAACGGCGAATTCTTGTGCGCGAAAGGACGCTTCGGTTTTGATTTCACTCACAACCCCGAGCGCGTGCGCCAGCCGCTCATCCGGCGCGACGGCAAACTGGAACCCGCGAGTTGGGAAGATGCGCTGGAAGAAATCGCGCGACGTCTGAAGCAAGTTCACGAAAAACATGGCGGGAATTCGATTGGTGTGATCGGGTCGAATCACACCACGAACGAAGAAAACTATCTGCTGAACCGATTTGCGCGGGCGACGCTGGGGACCAATAACATCGACCATCACCGCACTGCGGATTACGCAGGGCTCGCAGCCATTTTGGGACCGAAGGCTAAAGACGCGCAGGCGACGATGGCGGATGTTTATAAGGCGAATGCGGTGCTGTTGATTGGCAACGACGTCACGAACCAGAATCCTCTGGTCGCGTGGCAAATCCGCACTGGGGTGCGGCACCATCAAACGCGCCTGTACGCGATCAACGGACAGCCGAGCAAGATTCATCGCCAAGCCGCGCATGGCGTGGAAACAGCCAAAGGCGGAGAAGCTGCCGCAGTTCGTTGGCTGGCGACGGGTGAGGGCCAGTTCGAACAGAGCGTTTCGGAATCGCTGGGACAGATGAAATCCGCGCTCGAAAAAGAGTCGGACGTGGCGATTCTATTTGGCGCCGATATTCAAGGCGGCGCGATCCGCGATCTGGTTGCGTTCGGCTCGCGTCTTGGCGGGCAGACGCGCTATATGGCGCTCGGCGATTATTCGAATTCTCGCGGCGCTGCCGATATGGGAATTCTTCCCGACCGGCTTCCGGGTTATGCGTCGCTCGCCGACAAGACCGAGCGGGAGCGATTCGGCAAGCTTTGGGGAGGGGAGATCGCTGCGACGCCGGGCTTGACCGCTCGCGGCATGATGGAGGCTGCAGTCGCAGAAAAGTTGAAAGCGATGTACGTAGTGGGCGCGAATCCGGTGAAAACTTTTGAAGTTGCGCAACCAGATCGCCTCGCCGGCCTGGAACTTCTTGTCGTACATGACATGTTTTTGACCGAGACTGCACAGCGCGCTGATGTGGTGTTGCCTGCGGCTTCGTCGTACGAAAAAGACGGCACGCTTACAAATACGGCCGGCGAGCTGCAGATGACGCATCGCTCGATAGACCCGCAAGGGCCGCGCAGCGATTTCGATTTGCTGCGCATTCTGTCGCACCAGCTCGGAATGCTCGGTCTTGGAACGCCGATTCGTTTGCGCACGCCGGAAGCGGCCTTCGATGAAATCCGCCAGAACGTTTCGGGATATGACGTTTCGGTGGCCAGCCTGCTCGCGGGCGGCGCGCAACTCACCAGCGCGGCTTGCAAGTCGCCGGAGCCGAATTATCAAGCAGCTGCGGGCGCCGTTTTTTCGTCACACGATAATTTGTTTTCGAGCGGAACCCTGGGGCGCTATTGTTCCAGGCTCGCATCCACCAAAGAGGCTAAAGACACGCCGTGGAGTTCGTCACCCAGCACGCAGTCCTGGTGGTATCGCTAGTCAAGATCGTCATTTTGCTTTTTTTGACTTTGACGACGCTGGCTTACCTTACCTGGTTTGAACGCAAGGTCGTGGCGCATATTCAATCGCGCTGGGGCCCTTACTACGTCGGAGCGCATGGATTGCTGCAGCCGCTTGCCGACGGAGTGAAATTCCTTTTCAAAGAGGATGTGACGCCGCCGGGCGCGGATAAATTTCTGTACGTGCTCGCGCCATTCTTGGCGTTGTCGCTAGCGCTCACCACCATAGCGCTGATTCCCTTCGGCCCGCCGACGATTACGATTCTTGGGCAGCCCACGCAGCTGATTGTCGCGAACGTAAATATCGGCTTGATGTTTCTTTTCGCCATTACGTCCATCGGCGTNNGGCGGATTGCGCAGCTCCGCGCAAATGATCAGCTATGAAGTGGCGCTCACGCTTTCGGTGGTGGGCGTCGTGCTGCTCGCGGGAACGCTGAACTTCAACGAAATGGTTGGGGACCAGGCTGGATATTATCGTTACCTGCCGTTTATTCCCCGCTGGCACATATTTCCGCAATGTATCGGGTTTCTGTGCTATTTCACGTCGGCGATCGCGGAAACGAACCGGGTTCCCTTTGATTTACCCGAAGCTGAAACGGAACTGGTCGCGGGTTTTCACACCGAATATTCCAGCTTTAAATTCGCCATGTTCTTCATGGCCGAATACGCAAACATGCTCACCGTGTCTTTCCTGGCGACGATTCTGTTTCTGGGCGGATGGCTATCTCCGTTTCCGGAGAGCTGGACTTTTCTTCAGTACCTGCCGGCGGTCACACTGCTAGGGCTCGGACTTTATCTGGGCTATGACGCAGCCGTAATCGCGCGTGGGATTGCGCGGCTCCAGCTCATCGTGATTACTTTTGGTGCACTCGTTCTCGGCGCCCTATGCCTGCTTCCCGCGGTTGTGCCGGTGGTACAGGGGCCATTCTGGTTTCTGCTGAAAGTCGGCTGCTTGATTTTCTTCTACGTTTGGACTCGCGGAACTTTGCCGCGCTTTCGCTACGACCAGTTGATGTCGCTCGGCTGGAAGCTGCTGCTGCCGGTCTCGCTGGCGAATCTGGTCGGGACCGCGCTCTGGATTGTTTTCCCGTTGCTGGTGAAGCACGGATGAGCTTGCCTTTCATTCTGTTTTTCGTCTTCGCGCTGATCTCGGTGGGCGGGGCGATACTGTTGATTATGGCCCGCGAGCCGATCCACAGCGCGCTCGCGCTGATTCTGGTGATGATGTCGCTGGCCGGGCTGTATCTGATGCTCGGCGCGGAATTCATTGCGGCGGTGCAGATCATCGTGTACGCCGGCGCGATCATGGTTCTTTTCGTCTTCGTGATCATGCTGCTGAACGCCGGGACGGAAGAGCGCACGGACTGGAGCAAGATTGCGAAATACGCGGGGCTTCCGCTCGGCATCCTACTGCTTCTTGAGCTGGCACATTGGATGGCGCACTCGCTGATTGGCCGAACGCCCGCCAACGGAGCGGGATCCGCGAACGTGATGGTTTCGACGCGGGAATTGTCAATGCAGCTTTTCCAGAAATATTTGTTTCCGTTTGAAGCCACTTCCATCTTGATCTTGATCGCCATTCTAGGCGCGCTGGTTCTGGCGAAGAGGGACGAATGAGCGTCGTNNGTGGCATTCGTGTTCAAGCGGAACATCATCACGATCTTCATGGCCATCGAGTTGATGCTGAATGCCGTAAATCTGGCATTCGTGGCGTTCGCGCGCGCGTGGAATCAGTTGGACGGATTGGTATTCGTCTTCTTTGTGATTGTTGTCGCCGCGGCGGAAGCGGCCGTCGGCCTGGCGATTGTGATCACCATTTACCAGAATCGCCATTCGCTGAACATCGAGCGCGTGAACCTTCTAAAATTGTGATGCCGATACTCGATCATCTCTGGATTATTCTCGCGCTGCCTCTGGCCGGCGCCGCGATCAACGGCCTGCTCGGCAAGAACTGGCCGAAGGTGGCTATAAATTCCGTNNGCGCTGCAGATGGACCACCTGACCATCGTGATGCTGTTGGTGGTCACTTTTGTCAGTCTGCTGGTGCACATCTATTCGACGGGCTACATGGCGCACGAGGAAGGCTACTACCGCTTCTTTGCCTACATGAATTTGTTCGTTTTCTTCATGCTCACGCTGGTGCTGGCCGCAAACATCGTTCTGATGTTCGTAGGGTGGGAAGGCGTGGGCCTCTGCAGCTACTTACTCATCGGATTCTGGTTCCTGAAACAATCGGCGATTAATGCAGGCAAGAAAGCATTCATCACTACGCGGATTGGCGACTTCGGATTCACCATCGGCATTTTGCTTCTCTTCTGGACTTTCAGTTCCGTGGATTTCGGGACGATTTTTCAGAAGGCGGCCAACATGCCCGCCGAGAGTGCCACGCAAGCCGGCGTGCTGACCTGGATTTGTTTGCTGCTTTTCGCCGGCGCGATCGGCAAATCTGCACAGTTACCGCTCTACGTGTGGCTGCCNNCGATGGAAGGCCCCACGCCGGTGAGCGCGTTGATCCACGCCGCTACCATGGTGACCGCGGGCGTGTACATGGTCGCGCGGATGCATCCGCTATTTTCGCGCGCGCCGATTGCAATGTTTGTTGTCGCCCTAGTGGGCGCGGTTACAGCGTTTTATGCGGCGACGATTGCGCTGGTGCAGACGGACATCAAGAAAGTTTTGGCCTATTCGACCGTTTCGCAACTCGGCTACATGTTTCTCGGTTGTGGCGTAGGAGCTTACGCCGCCGGAATTTTTCATCTGATGACGCATGCGTTTTTCAAAGGCTTGCTCTTCTTGGCCGCGGGCAGCGTGATTCACGCGATGGGCGGCGAGCAGGACATGCGGCTCATGGGCGGCCTGCGAAAACAAATCCCGGCTACCTACTGGACTATGTTTATTGCCACTCTCGCGATTGCGGGCATCCCTGGCTTTGCCGGGTTTTTCAGCAAGGATGAAATTCTGGACGCGGCGGGTTCCGGACCGCACGCTAACATCACGTTTTGGCTGCTCGGCTTGGCTGCCGCCGGCCTCACTTCGTTTTACATGTTCCGGCTGATATTTCTCACCTTCTTCGGCAAGCCGCGCTTTGATGAGCACGAAGTTCACGTCCACGAATCGCCCAGAAATATGACCGTGCCGCTGATGATCCTGGCGTTCTTTTCGATCGTCGGTGGCTGGTTCGCGGCGCCGCATCTTCTTGGCAAGACAGATTACTTCGAGGCCTTTCTGCATCCGGTGTTTTCCGCTTATGGAGTGCAGTCGGGAATTGAACAAGGAGCATCTCTTGCAGGCGCGGCGGGCGAAGCAGGCGGAATATCGCCAAGTCCCGCGATGGAATTATTCCACGCGTTAACCGGGCCGCCGGTAATCCTCGCAATCATCGGCTTGCTGGTTGCTTGGTGGTTCTATATTCGCAGGCGGGACGCACCGAAAAAACTTGCCGAACGCGTGCACGGACTATACACGCTCTTGCTCAATAAATATTATGTGGACGAAATTTACGCGATTCTGTTTATTCGCCCGTTCCTTTGGATTTCTACGAACGTGCTGTGGCATGTGGTGGACGAGCGCGTGATCGACGGCACAGTGAACGGCTTTGCGGATGTGGCTCGCGACGCCGGAGGCCAGGCTCGCGAATTGCAATCCGGGAACGCGCGAAGTTACGCCACATGGGTGGTAATCGGGGCTGTGGGCTTTACGGCGCTAATGCTTGGAGTCTGGGGAATGGTGCGCTAGCGTGGAAATGTCCTCTCACCTGCTGACGGTCATCACGTTCCTGCCCTTGCTCGGCGTCCCTGCGCTTCTGCTGCTGCGCGCAGACGATCACACCTGGATTCGGCGCATCGCGCTCGCCATCTCAGTGGCCGAGTTCGTGATTTCACTCTTTCTGCTGCACGGATTCGATGGCGTGAACGCGCAGTATCAATTCGAGGAATATTACGACTGGATCGCCCGCGCAAACATTCATTATCACCTGGGCGTGGACGGCATCAGCCTGTTTCTCGTTTTGCTGACAACATTTTTGACGCCGCTTGCGATTCTCTGCTCCTGGCAGGCCATTCGCGAAAACGTAAAAGGATTTTTCATCGCTCTGCTGGTCATTGAGACGGCCATGATCGGCGTGTTTGTTTCGCTCGACCTGCTCCTCTTTTTCTTTTTCTGGGAACTGACGCTTATCCCCATGTATTTCCTGATCGGAATCTGGGGGCACGACCGGAGGATTTATGCCGCGGTGAAATTTATCCTGTACACCATGTTCGGCTCGATCCTGATGCTGGTTGCGATTCTGTGGCTCTACAACCTGGCCGGGACGTTCGATGTGCCGGATATTCAAGCGAAGCTGCAAACGGGGCTTGTTTTGCTGCCGTCACACACCGAACTTCTGCTTTTCGGGGCTTTCTTCCTCGCGTTTGCCATCAAAGTGCCGCTTTTCCCGCTGCACACTTGGCTTCCTGACGCACACACCGAAGCGCCCACGGCGGGTTCGGTGATTCTCGCGGGAGTGATGCTGAAACTGGGCACCTACGGGATGCTGCGATTTTGCTTGCCGCTGTTTCCGGATGCGGCGCACCGCATGGCCCCGTACATCGGAGTGCTCGCCATCATTGGAATTGTGTACGGCGCGATGGTCGCCACCGTGCAAACGGATTTAAAGCGGCTGGTGGCGTACACATCGGTGAGTCACCTTGGGTTCGTGGTGCTTGGAATTTTCGCTTTCAGCACGATTTCGATTCAAGGCGCGATTTTCCAGATGTTGAGCCACGGCGTTTCCACCGGCGCGCTTTTCCTCGGCGTGGGAATGCTGTACGACCGGCGGCACACGTTCGAGATCAAGGAATTCGGCGGCTTGGTGAATCCGATGCCGGTGCTTATGTCGTTTTTCCTTTTTATTGCGCTTTCGTCGCTCGCGCTGCCGCCGCTCAATGGCTTTATCGGCGAGTTCCTGATTCTGATCGGAACATTTCAAACTCACCACGCGTGGGCTGCTTGGGCTGCGAGTGGGGCCGTGCTTTCGGCGATCTATTTGTTATGGGCCTACCAGCGCGTCGGATTTGGAGAAGTAACTGTAGAGAAAAATCGCACTTTGCCAGACGCTTCGGGGCGCGAGCGGCTGATTCTGGTAACCATGGCAGTTGCCATTATTTTCATGGGCGTGGCTTCCCCCATCTTCACGCGGCGCATGGAAGTTTCCACAAATAATTTGTTGCACCAAATGGAGCGCGCGCAGAACGTGTCGCGGCCGGCAACGCCTGAGCCGGCCGGAAAACAAAGCGTTATTTCACCCGGGCCGCGCAAGAATGCGTCTCTTACGAAGATTTCACTGAGGCACGTTCAGCCGTGACGCCCTTCCCGCCGGAACAACTCGCCAATTTCCACCGGCTCGCGCCGGAAATAATTCTTTGTGTCTTCGGGATCGTCATTATGGTCGCGGACCCGTTTGTTCAGGCGGCGCACAAACGGGCGCTCGGGTGGCTCGCGTTTATCGGCACGCTTGCCGCGTTGTTTGGGGTTCGCATCCTGGCAAATGACGCGCCAGGCACTGCCTACAGCGGCCTGATTCGCGCGGATGCTTTCAGCGTTTTCGTCCACGTGATCGTAATCGGCGCTGCGGCGCTCGCGATTCTCGGGTCGTTCCAATATCTCGACGACGAAAACATACAGCGCGGCGAATATTACGCGCTTGTATTGTTCGCAACCGCGGGGATGGGAATCCTGGCAGGGGCGAATGAGTTGGTGACCGCATTCATCGGGCTGGAGATGAGCTCGATTTCGACTTACGTTCTTGCCGGCTTCCGGCGCCGCGCGCTCAAATCGAACGAAGCTTCGTTGAAGTATTTCGTGCTGGGTTCGTTCGCCACTGCGTTTTTTTTGTATGGCATTGCGATGGTATATGGCGCGACGGGAACCACGCGGATTGATGTAATTTCTGGAAAGCTCGCTCAAATGATTGTCGAGCACGGACAAGTTGCGTCGCTTGCGATTCTCGGCCTCGCGCTGATGTTCGTCGGCCTTGGCTTCAAGGTCGTCGCGGCTCCGTTCCAGGTTTACGCGCCGGATGTGTATGAAGGCGCGCCCACGCCGGTGACGGCGCTGCTGGCGTCGGGGCCGAAGGCGGCCACGTTCGCGCTGATGCTGCGAATTTTTTACGTTTCATTCGGCTCGGCGGGCAACTTCTGGTTCTGGGCTATTTGGATTTCTGCGGTGCTCACCATGCTGGTAGGCAATTTCGCGGCACTGGTGCAGACCAACGTAAAACGTATGCTGGCATATTCGTCGATCGCGCATGCCGGCTACATTCTTGTCGCGTTTGCCGCGGGGACCGATATTGGCATCACAGCGGTTCTTTTTTATCTGGCGGCGTACGCGCTGATGAAGATCGGCGCATTTCTGGTGATCGCGCACCTGGGCCAGCAAGGCGAAAAGCGGCTGGAAATCACGGACTATGCCGGTCTGGGGACGAAGCAGCCGGTGCTCGCTGTCTGTTTCTCCCTCTTTTTGCTTTCGCTGCTGGGATTGCCGGCCACTGGCGGATTCCTCGGAAAGCTTTTTGCGTTTCAGGCTGCGCTCGATTCGAAGATTGTCTGGCTCGTGGTAATCGCGGCCATCAACAGTGTGATCGGCGCTTACTACTACCTCCGCGTGATTGTCGCGATGTACTTTTGGGAGCCATCGAAAGACTATGTGCCAACGAAGGTTGCGCCCAGCCTTACCTTTGCTCTCGCTATAGCCGCTGCCGGTACCCTGTATCTCGGTTTGCTTCCCGCGCGGGTTCTAGAGATGGCCAAGGCCGCCGCGGATTCCCTATACCTACGCTAATCCAGCGTTTCAGCTTGAGCGTTTCTGAACCTCCCCTTAAAAGGCCGCAAAAAATAAAAGGCCCGGAGACTCGCTTGCGGCGAGCGTCCGGGCCTGAGTTTCAGAATGTACTAGTAGCCGACTTTGGCGAAGACGATAGCGAGCGTAAACAGCGCGAGGGTCTCAATGAACACCAAGCCGAGAATCATGGCTGTTCGAATCGCACCCGCGGCGCCGGGATTGCGCGCAATTCCTTCGCAAGCTGCGGCCGCAACTTTTGCCTGCCCCAATCCGCAGAACGCTGCCGCGATAGCCATGGAGAAACCCGCGGCAAGCACGATGCCGGTGGCGACGTGCTCGGGCGGCTTCTCACCAGCGGCTTGCGCAAACACTGGCGCCGCCATTAACCCAACGAATAGCAACAACAGAAAAATCCCCGCTAGTTTTTTCACTCTACTTCTCCTTTGTATGAAGCGCCGCCAGGAGGTGGTTCCCGTCATCCTAAAGCAGCCGGGCTCACGCTGGTCGGCAATGAAGCCGAATTAATGCTCGTCCGCTGTTGCCATGCCGATATACAAAGCCGGAAGAATAGTGAAAACGAATGCCTGAATGATGGCCACAAATAAGTGCAATCCCATAAAAGCCACGGGGATTATGATCGGGAATATTGCCAAAGCGGTGCCGAGAGCCGGATGTGCGCGGCCCAGGCTTATACCCGGCGCCATACACAGTCCCAAAAAGATCACGTAGATCAGCTCGCTGGCGAAAATGTTAGCCCACAAACGGACGGTGAGAGAGAGCAAGCGCGCGGTGTGGCTGATGATCTCCACCGGGAAAATCAGCCAGGCCAGCCACCAGACGGGACCGGCAAAATGCTTGGCATATCCGATGGGCCCGCTATGCCGCAATCCGCTCCAGTTGTAATAGGCGAAAGTCAGAATGGCGCAGGCGAGCGGAACGCTGGGATGTCCCGTGGGAGACTCAAAAGCCGGGATCAGGCTGATGGAGTTGGCGAACAAAATAAAAATCGAAATCGAACCCACCAAAGGCAAGTAATTGCGCGCGCCGTGATCGATGTTTTCGTCCAGCAAGTCGCGAATGCCGATGCCCATCGGATTCGTCAGAAGCATTTCCATCACTTGCTGTGTTCCGCCGGGACGGTCCACCGAAATCCTGGGCCGCAACCAGAGAAAGAAGAGCATGCTGATTAAGACGACGAGGAGCGATGCGGCTACGAAATTGGGGATGGGATAGGCGGAGTCTTTCGGAGTTACATGGAATGCAGACAAGACGGCCAGCGCCACGCTACCGAGCCATTTGTTCAACAGGACGGTAAACCAGTTTAGGTGCTCGTGCATTCTTTATCCCCGGCTCGATTGAAACGACGCATAAATCTCGTAGAGACTCTCCGCAAAAGCACCCGCCCCCAAGGCGAGCAGGCCCAAGATCATAGCCACGAGAGGCACTGCAAAGTAGTGAAGACTAACATAGATAGCCAATGCTATCAACACATAGCGGCCCACGAACTTCGCGTAGATGCCAGTGGGGACGCGGGCTTGCTCGCTTCCCTCCTGAGCCTGTGCGACGGAGACAAGCGCGCCCAGGCCTTGGTCCAGCCAGCGGTAATTCAGCCAAGCGAGGGCGGTGCCGATGGCGAGTCCTGTTCCCTCTTTGTGGGATTTAGCGAAGAACCAGATAAGGGCAGCGGCAAAACCCAAGGCCAGCGTTAGCCAGGCGATCCGCTGGCGTGCGCCTTCCGAAATATCATTGGCCTGATTTTCCACCGCCATCCGGATCATCCTTTTGCAATCTCCTGAGCATGTCTCGAACTCCCACGGCGAAGCCCACGCCTCCCACAATCAGCATCAACCAAGGTTTCGTGTGCAGCCAGCGGTCGAGCAGGTACCCGAACAAGCCTCCCACGAGCGCGCCGCCAACCAGCAGAAACGGGAGTTCCATGGCCATGGCGATCTGGCGGTTAGCTCCGCCGTTTGGATTCTTGCGAGGCGGAGGAGGTGGCGAGGCCATCGGCGTTCCGCGGTCAGCGTCCGAATGGCGCGAGCAGAGAATAGGTCGCCAGTCGCAGGAACTGCTCGGGGAAAATTCCGGCGGCCAGTGTGACGATGGCCATAGCCGCGAGCGCAAATTTCTGGGCGATGGAGATCACCGGGCGCACAGGATCGGTTGATTCGCGCACCCACATCGCTGCAACCAACCGAAAGTAGTAATACACCGCGGGCAAAATATACAGGACCGAGAGGACTGCCAGGTACGTGTGCCCGGTCTCGATCAAAGCCCAGAAAACCAGCAGCTTCGCGAAGAAACCCGCNNAGCCCGTTCAAGTCGTCGATATCGTCGCCAATCACGCCCTTATGCCGCAGTAGAATTACAATTGCGAAAGCGCCGGTGTTGAAGAACGCATACACGAACAAGTAAAAAGCCATGGCTTGCAAGCCGCGTTGGTGCAGCGTGCCATCCGGATTCACGGCGGCAACAAGCCCGAGCAGAATGTAGCCAACCTGCGTAATAGAGGAATAAGCGAGAAGCCGTTTTATATTGGACTGCGTGAGGGCAGCCAATGTTCCGACAGTGAGCGAAAGCACCGCAACCGCTTCCATCACTACAACCCAGTCGAGGTTCACAGGCCAGAAAACAGTGAGGAACAGCCGCAGCAGCAGCGCGAAGCTGGCCGCTTTCGAAGCCACGCTGACGTATGCGCTAATCGGCGTCGGCGCGCCTTCGTAAACGTCGGGCGCCCACTGATGAAACGGTACCGCGGCGATTTTGAAGAATACCCCGGCGGCGACCGTGCCGAGAGCTAAGACCGTGAGTACGTCGCCGTGCCCGAACCGCGAAGTGCGTTCGGCGACCGCAGTAGCAATCACTTGCAGGTTCGTCGATCCGGAGATCCCATACAAAATCGAGAAGCCGTACGCCAGGATGCCGGAGCTGAAGGCTCCCATCAAAACGTACTTCATCGCCGCTTCGTTGGATTTGCGATCGCGCCGCAAAAACCCCGTAAGCACGTAAAAGCTGAGGGCCATGGTTTCCAGCGCAACGAAAAGCACGATTAGGTCGTTGCCGCACGCTAGAAACATCATCCCCACGGTGGCAAAAAGCATCAGGGCGTAGTACTCGCCGTGCTGTTCGCGCTCGATTTCCATGTATTTCACGGAAATCAGAATCACGAGCGCGGTGGAGGCTAGAAAAATAAATCCAAAAAAAATGAAGAACGGATCGATGATGATCGAATTGCCAAACGCCGAATAGGATTGTCCGCCCATGCCTCTCAACATCACTACGAGCGAAGCGGCGCTCATAATCACGCCGACCATGGCCGTCAACGAATTCCAGGATTTCTCGCGCTTCATCAGAAAGAAATCCAGCAGCAGAGTACCGAGGCCGAAGCAAGCGAGAACCGTTTCCGGCAAGATGAAGACAAAATCGCGACGCGTTTGCTCGAAAACGTCTTGCCAAGGAACCTGAAGCATCTACCTGACCTCAGCCGGTGAAGAAGTTGACGAAGGCGCGAGCGGTCCCTTCGCTGGAGGCACCTTCGCTGGGAGAGCCATCGAAATCGGGGCTTCCCCCGCCGCAGCGGCAGGCGAAGTCAGCGCTGGCGCAGAGTAATAGCCGGGATGCACGCGCTCTACCAGCTCGTGCACGGGCTTATCCAGAACATCGAACAGCGGCTTGGGGTAAATTCCGATCCAGAACGCCAGAGCGACGAGCGGAAGGAGCGTTGCGTATTCGCGGGCGTTCAAGTCGGGCAGATGTTCGTTCGCAGGATTCGTTATATTTCCAAACATCACCCGCTGGTAAAGCCAGAGCAGATATGCGGCGCCCAGTATCACGCCGAGCACGCCCCAGGCTGCCCATTGCCAGCTCACTTCAAACACGCCGCGCAGAATCGTGAATTCACCGATGAATCCATTCAATAGAGGCATGCCCAGCGAACTGAGCGTTACGATCAGATAAACAGCCGCGAAATTCGGCATGGGCGTCGAGAGCCCGCCAAATTCTGAAATCAAACGAGTATGCCTGCGCTCGTAAAGCACACCGACAATCAAGAACAGCGCGCCGGTGGAAATCCCGTGGTTGATCTGCTGGATGATGCTGCCGGAAAGGCCCAGCGGCGTGAGGGCGAAAATTCCCAAGGTGCAGAATCCCATGTGGCTCACCGAAGAGTAGGCGATCAGCCTCTTCATGTCTTTCTGCATCATGCAAACCAGAGCGCCGTAGACGATGCCGATCAAGGACAGCACGATGATGATCCAGCGGTATTTCACCGTCGCATCCGGAAACATGGGCACGGAAAATCGCAGGAATCCGTAGGTACCCATTTTCAACAGGACGCCGGCCAGGATAACTGAACCTGCCGTGGGGGCTTCAGTGTGAGCGTCCGGCAGCCAGGTGTGAAACGGAAACATGGGAACCTTGATGGCGAAAGCGAAAAAGAACCCCCAGAACAGCCACTTCTGCAGCCAGCCATATTGCGCCGTAAACGGATGCATCAAAATTTCTCTGATATCGAATGTGCCGCGGTAGTAGTAGATCGCCAGAATCGCCAGCAGCATCAGCACCGATCCGGCCAGTGTATAGAGGAAAAACTTAATCGCTGCGTAAAGCCGCCGCTCGCTGCCCCATACGGCGATCAGGAAATACATCGGCACAAGCATCACTTCCCAGAAAACGTAAAAGAGCACGAAATCAAGCGACATGAAAACACCCAGCATGCCGGTCTGAAGCAGCAAAAGCAGGATGTAATATTCCTTCTCTCGTTTTTGGATCGCCGACCAAGACGACAGAATCGCAATCGGGCCGAGCACGGTAGTCAGCATCACCAAAAGGAAACTCAGCCCATCGATTCCCAGCGTAAAGTGCGCGCCAATCGAACGAATCCACAAGCTATCGGTGACAAACTGGAACCGCGGCGCGTTCATGGCGGAATTGAAACGCCACAGAAGCGGCAGGGATACGAGCAGCCCCAGAAAGCCGAAGATATTCCCCATCCAGCGATGCAGATCGGGCCGCTCGCGCGGAATGAACAGCATCAAAATCGCGCCCACCATCGGCGTAAATAAAATCGTGCTTAAAATGTGGCTATCGGAGAAAAGCATCCATTCCCTCGCGTTCTTGCCTTAACGTATCGCGTGATGCGCGACGTAAAAGTAGTACCCNNACGGAGCCGTCCACAATCCAGGTATCCCACCAGATCGAAACGTTTGAGATAAATCGCGTCAGCCAGCCTGCGCCATTCACGCCGACGCCGTCTATCACGTTGCGGTCGAACGCACCCAGCGCCAGCCCCAGATCTTTCGCGCGATTCACGAACATCGCGTCGTACAGTTGGTCCACGTAATATTTGTTGTAAACGAGACGATAGAAGCCGCCAAAAGCTTTTGCAATCTTCGCAGGCAGGTCGGTGCGCTTCACGTACAAATACCAGGCAAACAAAATCCCTAATATGACCAGGCCCTCGGACAGCAGCATCAGGTGTAACTCACCGAGACGAGAGCTGGCGCCTTTCAGCGGCTCCATACGCGCCTCGTGCGGCACTGCGACTACGGTCGAAAGGAAATTAATAAAATGGCTGTTGCCGCCAAATATTTCAGGCCAGCTAACCCATCCGCCAACGATGGAAAGTGCGGCCAAAATCACCAGCGGGACCAGCATCGATTTCGGCGATTCGTGAATGTGATGCTCGGCTTCGTGATCCACGCGCGACGTTCCGTGAAAAGTCATGAAAATCAAGCGAAACATGTAAAACGCGGTCATGCCCGCGGTGAAATATCCGATGGCCCAGAGCAGCGCGTCTTTCTCATATGCTTTTCCGAGAATCAAATCCTTGCTGATGAACCCGGCGAAGGGGAAAATCCCGGCAATGGCCAGCGCGGCGATGAGCATGGTCCAATACGTGATGGGAATCTTTTTCGAAAGCGCGCCCATTTTCCGCATGTCCTGCTCGCCCGAAACCGCGTGGATCACGCTGCCGGCTGCGAGGAAGAGCAAGCCTTTGAAAAACGCATGCGTCATTAAGTGGAAAATTCCGGCGGTGAACGCGCCCACGCCGCAGGCCAAAAACATGTAGCCGAGTTGCGAGATGGTGGAATAGGCCAAAACTTTTTTGATGTCGTTTTGCACCACGCCCATCGAAGCTGCAAAAAGCGCGGTTACCGCGCCGACCAGCGCCACCACACCCATCGCTTTCGGCGAAAGCTGATAAATCGCGTTGGTGCGCACAACCATATAGACGCCCGCGGTGACCATGGTTGCAGCGTGAATCAGGGCGCTCACGGGTGTGGGGCCTTCCATTGCGTCAGGCAGCCAGACGTAAAGAGGGATCTGCGCAGATTTTCCTGTGGCGCCGACAAATAAGAGCAATGCAATTGCAGTAATTCGGGGATCACCGATGGCGAATCCGCCTGCTGCCAGCGCCGGTCCAATGTCCGTGAATCGAATGGTGCCAAGTAAAGCCGACGTGAGAAAAATACCCAGAAGAAATCCTGCGTCACCGACGCGGTTGACGATGAAAGCTTTCTTCCCGGCATCCGACGCCGACTTCTTGTGGAAATAGAATCCGATGAGGAGGTAGCTGCAGGTGCCCACGCCCTCCCAGCCGACAAAAAGAAGGAGGAGGTTGTTCGCCAACACCAGCATAAGCATCGAAAACATGAACAAGTTCAGGTAACCGAAGAAGCGGTAGTAGCCGCCTTCGTGCGCCATGTAGCCGGTGGAGTAAACGTGAATCAGAAATCCGACGCCGGTGACGACGAGAATCATTACGCACGAGAGCGGATCGATCTGGAATCCCCAGTCTGCGACAAATTTGCCAATCCGGCCGTCGAGCATGTGATACGGAACGGCGGGAATCCACTCGAATAAAACCTTGGTCGCCACTCGCGCGGCCGAAGGCTTCGCGACAATCTGAAAAAAAGCCCCTACGGAAAAGATAAATGAAACGAAGACGCTACCCGAACACAGCCAGCTCACGATGTTGTTGCTAAGCCGCCGGCCGTAGAAAAGCATCACCGCCGCCGTCGCCAGCGGGAACATGGGGATCAGCCATATGTGGTCGAGAAAAAATGGCTGTGCGTTCATGCGGCGTCCTTCACCATTTCAGCATGTCCATTTCGTCGGCGAGCAGCGTCTCGCGATTGCGGAAAAATGCCAGGATGATGCCGAGCCCAACAGCGGCTTCCGCGGCTGCGTCGGTGATCACGAATATCGCGAAGACCTGGCCATCCACAGTGCCAAACATGTGCGAAAAGGCGACCAGATTGATATTCACTGCGTTCAGAATAAGTTCGATGGACATTAAAATAATGATCACGTTCCGCCGCGTCAGCACGCCGATCACCCCGATGGTGAACAGCGCCAGACTGAGCCAAAGATAATGATCCACGGGAACCATTACACCCTCCGCTTCGCCATCACCACCGCGCCAATCATCGCGACCAGCAGCAAAATTGACGCAATTTCGAAAGGCAGCATGAAGTGGCCAAAAAGCGCGTCAGCGACTGCTTCTGTATTCTTCGGCAAAATCTCCGGGACGCTGGCCTGCGGGAATAGCGATTTTTGGCCCATCTTTATCGCGAGAAATATCTGCGCTCCCAACGCCAGCGCCAGCACTCCCGCCACAAATCGCTGCCGGTTAAACTGATACTGCAACAGCGAAACGTCCAGATTTACCAGCATGATCACGAAAATGAAAAGAACCATGATCCCGCCGACATACAGGATCACCTGCACGATGAAAAGAAATTCAGCCTGAAGCAGAAGAAAAACTCCGGCCGTGGCGAGCAGCGTGGTAATCAAATAAACCGCGCCATGCACGACATTTCGCCGCGTCACCATCAAGATCGCGGAGCCCACCGCGAGCGCGGCGAAGAAATAGAACAAAATTGAGTTCAAGACCATTTATTCGCCTTCCGCCACAGGTACCGCGCTCTCAACTTGGTCATTCTTCGCGAGCCACATGGCCACTGCCAACGTCACTACGATCGCGAGAATGCTCGTTATCCTTAAACTCCAACCCCATTCCCGGCTGATCAGCAGCGCCGTCGCCATGGTGATCAAGTTAACCAGCGCCAGCGGAATCAGAAATCGCCACCCGAGACGCATCAACTGATCGAAGCGGTATCGCGGAAACGTAAACCGAAACCACAAAAAGCAGTAAAGATACGCGAACACCTTGGCCATGAACCAGAACGCGCCGTGNNTGAATTTTCACCGGCTGCTTCGGCGCAAGAAAAAAGCAGTACAGCGCAACGCCCAGAACCAGCAGCGACGGCAGCGCATCCAGCAATTCGATCGGCGTCCCCGGCAGATGATCGTGGTAGCTCGCGAACGGCCGCAGCCAGCCGCCTAGAAACAGAGTGGTGGCGATTCCCGCCACAATAATCATGTTGGCGTATTCAGCCAGAAAATAAAGCGACCAGCGAAAGCCGCTGTATTCCGTCATGTAACCGGCGACCAGCTCTGATTCAGCCTCGGGCAAATCGAAGGGAGCGCGATTCGTTTCCGCAATCGAGCCGACCATATAGATGAAAAATCCGATGGGCACGTAAAAGATGAACCACATGCCCTGGTCGTACTGCGCCATCACAATGTCTCTCATCGANNACGAGCTGCGCGGCGCTGCGCAAAGCTCCGAGCAGCGAGTAGTGGCTGTTGGAAGCCCATCCTCCGAGAACAATGCCGTAAATTCCCAGCGAGCTGACCGCCAAGATGAACAGCAGCCCGATGTTTAGGTCTGCTATCTGAAATACCGGACCGATTGGCAGCGCGGCGTAGGCGAGCAGCGCCATCGTTACGCTTACGAGGGGAGCTAGCCAGAAGAGCAGCCGGTCCGCTTTCTCGG
>PLZZ01000141.1:0-132 GCA_003153585.1 Acidobacteriota bacterium
GAAAATCGAGCGCGTAGACCTGTAAGCCGTGTCCCGCAAACTCCGACGCCAGATACATCATGATTTGCCGGTTAGCCGCTAATCCGTGCAGCAAGATCACCGTGCCGGGCGGCTCGTTGGTGATGCGCGGAT
>PLZZ01000141.1:186-9340 GCA_003153585.1 Acidobacteriota bacterium
CCGCTCCGGAAAGAGGGGGATGAAATTGGCGGTCGTTTCGCAAAGTGAGCTGATTCTCCAACGTCGCGAATGGAAACGCAATGGAAAGCGTGTCGTCTGCGCTATGGGCGTTTTTGACTTGCTGCATCCCGGGCACGTCCGCTTGCTGGAGCAGGCGCGGGCATTCGGGGAAATTTTAGTGGTTGGCGTTCAGAGCGATGCTCGTGCGCGGGAAGAAAAGGGCCCGATCCGGCCCGTCACTCCCGCTTCGGAGCGCGCTGAAATTCTNNCGAATTTATAGCGCAACTCTTGCCTGACATGGTGGTGCAAGGCCGAGCCTCAGGAGCGAGTAGAAACACCGTGGCAGAAAACGAGGCGGCACGCGCAGCCGGGGTCAAAGTGATCCAGATTCCGCCCGAGCCCGGCCATTCAACCTCGCGCTTAATCGAACGCATCAAACAACTTCGCGCATGATTCTCTCTCTGGTTTCTGAGCTTCTCAGTCGGGTCGCGCGTCGGCCCGAGATTGAGGAAACACTCGACGCGCTCCGGCGCAGCGCGGGCGAAGTGCGCCTCGCGGGCCTCACCGACCCGGCAAAAGCTTTTATCAGCGCGGTGGCCACTGCTCAGCTTGGCCGGCCGACGATCTTGATTGTGGAGTCCAATCAGCGTGCCGAAATGCTGGTCGAGCCGGCCCGCTGGTTTTACCGCGCGATCACCGGCAAACCCGGCCGTCGCGTCGCCCTCTTGCCCGCTTACGATGTTTTGCCATACGAATCGCGGTCGCCGCACGCCGAAATTTCGGAAGACCGCGCCGTTGCGCTTTGGAGATTTGCTCTCGGCGAAGCCGATCTTTTGATCGTGCCCATCCAAGCGGCTGTCTGGCGCCTGCGCGAACCGGAATTTTACGGAGAGCTTGCGCTTACGATTGCGCGTGACCAATCCATCGCGCACGAAGCGCTCCTGACGTTTCTTTCCAGCGCCGGCTACGACAGGCAAGTTACTTGCGAGATGCCGGGGCAGTACGCCGTCCGCGGCGGAATCATTGATATTTTTTCGCCCGAATCGCCGCAGCCGATTCGCGTGGAGTTNNCGCGCCGCGCTTATGCCGCTCACGGAATTCCCGCGCCATCGCGAAGTCCTCGACCGATTGCGTGTGCCTTCCGCCTCCAACCGTGAAGACGATTCTCCGCCGGAAGGTTTTTATCCCGGTTGGGAGTTTCGAGAGGTTTTGTACGAAGAGCGCAAATCAACAATTCTCGATCTCGGTCCCGACCCGCTTGTGATTGAAGACGAGCCGTCGCTTCTCGCGGACTGCCTGGAGAAATATCGCAAGCAGCTCCAGGAATCGTTTGACGAAAGCGACGACCCGCTCGCGGAGCCGCCCAGCGCTTATCTTTTCAGCGACGAGGACTGGTCGCACGCGATACAGCGCCTGCCCCGTCTTGCCATCGAACACCTGGGTCTCGCACGGGAAGGGAGCGCGTCAGACCGCACGCTTCACACCCAGCCCACCACTCGGTATCACGGTGACGTGGCCTCTTTTGTAGCCGAAGTTCGCGGCCGCATCACCGCAGGCGAACACGTTCTTGTCTCGGCCGCGAGCACGGGTGAACTCGAACGCTTTGCCGACATCTGCCACGAGTTCGAGTTGCCCTATCGCATGGGCGAACTCGAAGAAAACACCACGGTGACGCGCCTTGCCGAAGAAGGTTCCGGAGCCGCGGGTCCGTCCATGGTGCTGATCAAAGCTCCCCTCGAAGACGGCGTAGTGTTCGTTGACGCGAAACTAGCTCTGTATGGCAACGCAGACCTCTTCGAGACCCTGGCCCCCGCTTCGCAGCAGCGTTCGCGCTCGCGGCCGAAGACTGCGAGTTTCTTCAGCGATTTCTCGGATCTGAAGCCGGGCGATTACGTGGTGCACATCGATCACGGTATCGGCCAATTTGAAGGATTGCGTCAGGTCGCGGTCGAAGGCGCCACGGGCGAATTCATGCTGTTGCGCTACGCCGCAGATGCAAAGCTTTACGTTCCCCTTGCCCGGCTCGATCTGGTTCAGAAATATCAGTCGCTAGGCGGTGTTGAGCCTGTGCTCGACCGCCTGGGCACTACCATTTGGGAAGCGCGCAAAACGCGCGTGCGCAAATCCGTCACCGACATGGCGGATCAGCTTCTTAAACTTTATGCCGAACGAAAAACCGCGCCGGGCCACGCGTTTCCAGCCGACACGAATTGGACGCGGGAATTTGAAGACGCGTTCGAATTCGACGAAACGCCGGACCAACTCCGTGCCATTGAAGACGTAAAACGCGATATGGAATCGCCGCTGCCGATGGATCGCTTGCTCTGCGGTGACGTGGGCTACGGCAAAACCGAAATCGCCATGCGCGCCGCATTCAAAGCCATCGCGGATTCAAAACAGGTTGCCGTGCTCGCACCGACCACCGTTCTCGCTTTCCAGCATTTTCAAACATTCAAACGCCGTTTCTCGGCTTTTCCTGTCCGCGTCGAAATGCTCAGCCGCTTCCGCACGGAGAAAGAGCAAAAGAAGGTTCTCGAAGACATGGAAGCCGGGAAAGTCGACATCCTGATTGGGACGCACCGCCTGCTTTCCAAGGACGTGAAATTCCAGGACCTCGGCCTGCTGGTCGTGGACGAAGAGCAGCGCTTCGGAGTGGCGCACAAAGAGCGGCTGAAGGAGATGCGCAAGAATGTGGACGTGCTGACCATGTCGGCCACGCCCATTCCGCGCACGCTGCACATGTCTCTGGTTGGTCTGCGCGATATGAGCGTGATCGAAACGCCTCCCAAAGATCGGCTCGCGATCCAAACTACGGTCGCACCGTTTAGCGAGACTCTGATTCAACACGTGGTGGAAGAAGAGCTCGCGCGGGACGGCCAGGTATTTTTCGTCCACAATCGCGTGGAGTCCATTGCCACGCTGGCGGCGCTGGTGAAGCGGCTGGTTCCGAAGGCGCGCGTGGTGGTTGGGCACGGTCAGATGCGTGAGACAGAACTGGAAAAGGTGATGCTCAAATTTGTGCGCGACGAAGCAGACGTGCTCGTGTCCACCACCATCATCGAGAATGGCCTGGACATTCCGCGCGCCAACACAATCGTGATCGACCGCGCCGACTGCTTTGGCCTCTCCGAGCTGTATCAACTTCGTGGGCGTGTAGGCCGTTCGAATCAGCGAGCGTACGCGTATCTTCTCGTCCCCACGGAAAAATCGCTCACCTCCATCGCCCGGCAGCGGCTGGCCGCGCTGAAAGAATTCAGCGACCTGGGCGCGGGCTTCCGCATTGCAGCTCTGGATCTCGAATTGCGAGGCGCCGGCAATTTGCTGGGTCGCGAGCAGCACGGGCACATCGAGGCCGTCGGCTTCGATATGTATTGCCAGATGATGGAACGCGCCGTTGCGGAGCGAAAGGGTGAAGCGGTTGCGCTCGAACGCCGCGCCACACTCAACCTCGGACAGGAAATCCGCATCCCACCTGAGTACATCGAGAGTGAGAATCTGCGCCTGCGGATATACAAGCGCATCGCGAGCGTCACGTCCGACGACGAACGCGAAGAAGTTCGGCGAGAACTGGACGACCGCTTCGGCCCTCCTCCGCCGTCGGTCGAAAATCTTCTCGATTACGCCGTGCTGAAAGCGCTCGCTGAAAAATTGTTGGTCGCATCCGTCGATCACCGCGGCGATCAAGTTGCCATCAAATTTTATGAAGACACGCCTTTGGGCCCGGAGAAACTGGTGAAACTGATACGCAAGCGCAAGGGAATGCGGCTCGATCCCTCGGGCGTCTTATGGTTTGAGTGGAAGGGCGAAAAGGGTGGCCCGACGGGAGCCACCAGAAACGTATTGCTACAACTACAAGCGTAGAGCTAAAATTCAACTGCGAGAGAACCCTATGAAAAATTGTAACGCTTCTTTGTCTTACTTTTTGACTGTTGCTGTCGGCTTGGCCGGGATCGCGCTAGCCATGCCCTTGGATGTGCGCGCCCAAGCGAAGGGAACTGTCATCGAAGAAATCGTCGCGCGTGTGAACAACGACGCGATCACGCTTTCGGACGTGCAGAAGGCGGATCAATCGCTGCATGATGAAATCGGTCACGACTGCCAGGGATGTGCTCCGGAGAAGATGGAAGAGTTGTACAAAGAGAAGCAGAAGGATTTGCTGCGCGATTTGATCGACCAAGCTCTTCTCGTCGAGCGCGCGAAAGACATGGGCATCAGCGTGGATACCGATTTGGTCAAACGGCTCGATGAGATTCGCAGGCAGAACAACCTCGGCAGCCTGGAAGAGATGGAGAAAAAGGTAGAGCAGGAAGGCTTGAGCTGGGAAGATCTTAAGACTCAGATTCGCAACAATCTCCTAACTCAGGAAGTGATTCGCCGAGAGGTTGGATCGCACATCAATATTCCCAGCGAGGACGTGAAAAAATATTACCAGGAGCACCAGAAGGATTTCGTCCGTCCCGAGCAGGTCGTGCTCTACGAGATCTTCCTGAGTACGGAAGGAAAAAGCCCGGAGGAAATGTCCTCCGTCGAGAAGAAAGCGGACGACCTTCGCAATCGCGTGGTAAAAGGTGAGGACTTCAGCGAAATCGCAAAACATTTTTCCGAGGGCAGCACGGGCAAGGATGGCGGACTCCTGGGAACTTTTGAGCGCGGCCAACTCGATAAACAGCTCGAAGACGCTGTTTTCAAAATGGATAAAGGGCAGATGACCCCTGTGATCCAGACGAAAACAGGCTTTGAAGTTCTCAAAGTAGAGGCCCATTATGAGGCCGGCTTGCAGCCGCAGGATAAAGTGGAAAACGAAATTATGAACCGCATTTACGGGCAAAAAATGCAGCCCACGATGCGGGAATACCTCGGGCAATTGCGGGAACAGAGCTACGTAATGGTGAAACCGGGTTACACCGATAGCGCAGCGGTAGCCGGCGCAAGCGTGATCCAGGAAGTGGCGCCCACGCCCGACGCGGCAGACGCAAAAAAGAAGAAGAAAATGGTGAAACCGAAAGTTAACGGCCAGTGAAGACACACTACATTTGTGATCTGCAGGACGGGCAAGGGGTCGCGTCGCTCTTCCTCGTGCGCGAAAAGGAAATTCGCACTTCGTCTCGCTCGGGAAAATCCTGGCTTGAGCTCGATCTGGTGGACCGCACCGGCAGAATTTCCGCGAAAATGTGGGACAACTTTGCCGTGATAGCCGTCACTTTCGAACGCGACGATGTAGTGCAGGTGCGCGGCCGCGTGAAACTTTTCAACGGCCAGAAGGAATTGACCCTGGAACAGATCATTCCGGCGGTTGAGCGCGATTACGACCTCTCCGATTTTCTGGCGCATACGAAACATAATGTCGAGACGCTTTACGCCGGCTTGCGCTCCGCCGTGGCCGGAATGAAAAATCCCTGGCTCAAACGGCTGCTGGTGAATGTTGTTGACGACCCGGCCATCGCGCCCAAGCTGAAGAGCGCTCCCGCGGCCATGACCATGCACCACGCTTTCATCGGCGGCTTGCTCGAGCATGTCGTGAGCCTGATCGGTCTGGGACGCACGATCGCGGAGCATTATCCCGAACTGGACGCCGATCTGCTGCTTACCGGCATCGTCCTGCACGACATCGGAAAAATTGATGAACTATGCTATGGCCGCGGCATTGATTACACCACGCAAGGGCGCCTGCTCGGCCACATCAGCATCGGTGCCGCGATGGTGCGCGAAAAGATTCGCGCGATTCCGGATTTTCCCGCTCCGCTCGCCATGCTGGTTGAGCACATGATTCTGAGCCATCACGGCTCCTACGAATTTGGCTCGCCTTCGCTTCCGCAGACTCGCGAAGCGGTGGCGCTGCATTTTCTTGACGACATGGATTCGAAAATGGGCGCTATCCGCGCCACGCTGGAGTCTCCGGAAGGGAACGACGATTGGACCGCCCGCAATCCTTCGCTGCGGCGTTCGCTTCTGCGCGCGGACCGGTTTTATCCCAGCGGCGAAAAGTCTGGTGCGGCATCCCAGGCTTCCGCGACAGGCGGGCACCACGGTGCAACTTCCCCTCAGACAAGCTTTGGCGGCTTCGTGTCGCCTGCAGCGTCAGACAAGAAAGATAAAGAGCGCGCCTAAATGAGCGACACAAAAACGCCGTCTTCGCGACACGCGGTTCTGGATCTCGCCCCTCTAGAGCTGGACTGCATGAACATGCTTTGGCCCATGGGTGAAGGAACAGTCCGCGAAATCCGCGACGCTCTGGCTCCGCGCCGGCCGCGGGCTTACACCACGATCATGACCATCATGGACCGCCTGGCGCGCAAAGGCGTGGTCGAGCGCCGCAAAACGGGCCGCGCATATGTTTACCGGCCAAACTTGACTGCCGACAACGCCCGAGCGCAGGCTCTGGCGCAAGTGATCGAAAGTTTCTTTGGCGGCTCAAGAGAGTCGCTAATGGCCCATCTAGACGGCGCGCAACCGAAGCCGCGAGCGCTCGCTGCGGCGGTTGCCAATGCTGCCGTAAGTTCGCTGGTGCCGGCGAAGGTTTCTGCTTCACCCGCGGGAGCCGGTTCCGCTGCAACTCTTCCCGCCGAAGGCACTTCCGTAAAATAGGCTTCCGACATGTTTCCGATTGAAATCAAAATTCGCGATAGAGCCATTCGGCCCGCCACGATTCTGGCGCCGATGGCTGGAGTCACCGACACCGTCTTCCGCCGCGTAATTCGTTCGCTGGGCAGCTGCGGATTGATCATGACCGAATTCACCAGCGCCGAAGGCTTGACACGAAATTCCGCGCGAACCTTGCATTATTTATATTTCGGTGAGGACGAGCACCCCATCGCCGCGCAAATCTTCGGCTCCGATCCTGAAGTGATGGCTTCCGCCGCCGCGCTTACGCAAGACCTGGGATTCGATCAAATTGACATCAACCTCGGCTGCCCGGTGAAAAAAGTGGTGAAATGCGGCGGCTCCGGCTTGCTGCGCGATTTGCCTCACCTCGAAACCCTTCTGCGGAAAGTTCGCGCCGCAGTAACGATTCCGCTCACCATCAAAATTCGTTCCGGCTGGGACCAAAACAATATCGTCGCGGTGGAAGTTGCGCGCATGGCGGAACAAATCGGCGTGGAAGCGATTGCCGTTCACCCGCGAACGCGCATGCAGGGATATGCCGGCTCCGCCGATTGGTCCGTGATTCGCGCGGTGAAACAATCCGTGCGCATTCCCGTAATTGGCAATGGAGACATCCACACGCCTCAGGACGCTGTCCGCATGATTGACGAAACCGGCTGCGATGCCGTAATGATTGGTCGCGCGGCGTCTTCGAATCCGTGGATTTTCAGCCAGATCGCGGATTACATCGCAACTGGCCGCTACGATGAGCCGTCCGAGATGGACCGCTATCATCTNNCACGCGCATACCGCTGCGGAAATCCTGGATGGCGTTGATTCCTTCTTCGCTCGAACTTCAGCCGCTTCCTCGGACTAATTTTAGGTCATCGCGGTGGGAATTTACTCGTCTCTGGTGATGAGAAGTTGTTTGTAGGCCTCGCGGCGTGTGATCCCGCGTTCGCGCGCAGCTTGTTTCAACGCAGCTTTGGGGTCAACCCCGCGTTCCTTCACGATCTCTTCAACCCGCCGTGCGATCGGCAGTGCGCGGCTCGCATCCTCGGGAGGCACTGCTGTTTGCCCCGCTCCGTCGGAAGGAGCGATCAAAAGCGTGATTTCACCGCGCGGCGCTTTGGCACGAGCCTTCGCGACCAGATCTTCCAGATGGCCGCGCAGGAACTCCTCGTAAATTTTGGTCAGCTCACGCGCAATTACCGCCGGACGATTTCCTAGAATTTCGAGCGCGTCTTCCAGCGTATCCAACGCCCGGTGGGGAGCTTCATAAAAAATAATCGTGCGCGGCTCGTTGGCCAAAGCGCGCAGCGCTTTGCGCCTCTCCGTGGGGCGCGCCGGCAAGAAACCGACGAATGTAAACTCCTCGATGGCCATCCCCGATGCCGCNNATAGCGGGAGTCCCCGCGTCGCTTACCAGCGCAACCTTCGCGCCCTGCTCCAGTTCGATCACCAGTTCCGGCGCGCGCGTGATTTCGTTATGCTCGTGATAACTCACCAGCTTTTTTTGAATGTCGAAGTGCGATAGCAGCTTCATGGTTTGGCGCGTGTCTTCGCACGCGATCACGTCGGCTTCTTTCAGAATGCGCAGAGCGCGCAGCGAAATGTCCTCCAGATTGCCGATCGGCGTCGCGACCACATAGAGGCACCCAGCGCCCGCTTCCTTGGGTTTCGTTTTTGTCATCGACGAATCATGCGTTTGGCGTTGAGCAGCGAATGCGACAGTCTAACACACGGCGCCATGTGCCCTCGTTGCGCCCGCACGAAGCGCGAAAGGCATGCTACTATTTTGTACTGGGTCATCGCCGGGGGGAGTTCTTCATTGCCTTTATACGAATATAAGTGCGAGAAGTGTGGCCACCAGTTCGAAAAAATCGAAGGCCATACCGCCTCGGAGACGAAGAAATGCCCAAAGTGCGGCGCGAAAGCTCGGCGCATGCTTTCCAAGGCCGCCATCCAGTTCAAAGGCTCGGGCTGGTACGTGACGGATTACGGCAAGAAAAACTCCTCCCCCGCCTCCGGAGAAAAGTCCGGCGACGGCGGCTCATCGAAGTCCGAAGATAAGTCCGCCGAATCAAAGTCCAATGATTCGAAATCCGGCGAATCGAAATCCAGCGAATCGAAGCCCAGCGATTCCAAGTCGTCCGAGTCTAAATCCACTGACTCGAAATCGTCTTCGGAGAAGGGAACTAAGAGGAAGAAATAGCCGATACAGAGTGGCTACAGCTTTAGCCCGCGGAGATATTCCCGAAAATCGGGGCCGAGTTTCGGATTCTTCAACGCGAACTCCACATTAGCTTTCAGAAAACCAAGCTTGTCGCCGGCGTCGTGTGTNNGCCTCCAGTTTCTCCAGATGGTCGAATATCTCCGGCGGCAGAACATATCTCCCCGTCACGCCTAGATTCGAGGGCGCCTTATCGGCGTGAGGTTTTTCTACCAGATCGTTGACGTGCAGAAGGCGGTCGCCCCAGCGCGGCTGGTTTCCGGGGCTTGCTGCGATGATGCCGTAGAAATGAAGGCGCGCTCGCTCCACTTCCTCGACGGCGATAGCTCCCTGGCCCGT
>PLZZ01000141.1:9371-21461 GCA_003153585.1 Acidobacteriota bacterium
TCCAGCTCCGGCGCGGAGTCAAAATGATCTTCGATCGCATTCTTGCGCCGGCCGGTCACGAAAATAATACTTTCGATCCCCGAAGCGATGCATTCCTCCACCGCGTACTGAATCAGCGGCTTATCGACAACCGGAAGCATTTCCTTCGGCTGCGCCTTCGTGGCGGGCAAAAATCTCGTGCCAAGCCCTGCTACCGGCAGAACCGCTTTGCGCACGCGTTTTCGTTGTGAACTCATGGTCACCATTTCTCGCAGCTATTCCTATCGTATAGGAGGAGAAGGAAGCCGTGCGAAATTTATTTTATCCTGTGAAGGCGCCAGAGTGGATGNNGGTTACCGCCGTCATACAGCGTGCTAACATACTGAGGGCGGCTAATCGGGCCGCTAACGCATGAGCCTTCAAGAAAATCTCATCTTAGGTATCGAGTCCTCTTGTGACGAGACCGCCGCCGCGGTAGTAGCGGATGGGCGCCGCATTCTCTCCAATATCGTCGCTTCGCAAATCGCGATTCACCGAAACTTTGGAGGCGTTGTCCCGGAGATTGCCTCGCGCGAGCATCTTCGCCAAATTGTTCCGGTCGTGCGCGAGGCGGTCAAGCAGGCAGGAATCTCTTTAACTGATCTCGACGCCATCGCTGTCACGCGCGGTCCCGGCCTGATTGGCGCGCTTCTGGTAGGCGTGACGTATGGCAAAACTCTCGCGCTCGCCCTCGACAAGCCGCTCATCGCCGTCAATCACCTGGAGGGTCACGTACACGCCGTGTTTCTCGAAGCGGCTGAAACTGGCCATGTGCCGTCGCTGCCCGCCATCTGCCTGATCGTTTCCGGCGGCCATACCGTGCTTTATCGCGTGGAGTCGGAGTCAACCAACGGCGCACGGCGATTCTCCTACGCGCGCATTGGGGGCACCCGCGATGATGCCGCCGGGGAAGCGTACGACAAAATCGCCAGGATGCTCGCTCTCGGATATCCCGGCGGTCCCGTCGTGGACCAATTGGCTCCGTACGGTAACCCGAAGGCAATTCGATTTGGCGTGCCGAAGATGAAAGGCAATGTGTACGACTTCAGCTTCAGCGGAATCAAGACAGCCGTGCTTTACCATCTGCGCAGCCATCCGGAGTTNNCCGAGGCCCTGCGGCAGCTTTCAACGCCAGCCACGTTCGATCTGGTGGCAAGCTTTCAGCGCTCTGTCGTGGATGACCTCGTGACCCGCACAATTGCGGCGGCTCGAGAGAATAGCGTGCGCTCAATTTTTGTTTCCGGAGGCGTGGCCGCAAACCGCGAGTTGCGTGTGACCTTTGAGGCCCAAGCAAAGCGCGACGGCTTCGAGGTGTTTTTTCCAAGCCGGGCGCTCTCCACCGATAATGCCGCAATGATTGCCGCAGCTGGCTACCCGCGGTTCCAGTCGGGTCAGCATGAAGATTGCACGCTCGATCCCGCCGCTAATCTTCCGCTAGCCTGAGACAAGTTATGCGCTACGGCAACGGATTCTTCAACTAAAGTAACGTAGGCTCGTAAATATACGCCATTCCGCTTTGCGTGGCCGCGTACGCTTTCGATCCCTCGCCATTCCATCGCAAAATCACCACGCCTTCCGCCGGATATTCATCGAGCACTTCCATGCGGTGCAGGTCCACCAGAAACAGCCGTCCCTTCGCCGAATTCTTTAGCCAGGAGCTGTAGCATATGCACAGCGGAAGATGCGGGTGACAAACGCACAATTCCGCTCCGAATGGCAGCGGCTCAAAATTCATCGTCTCGACCGCGAGGGAATAGGCTTGTCCCGCCGCGCAATAAATAATTTTTCGACCGTCATGCGTCCAGGAAAGATCGGTGATGTGCCCCTGCGCCTGAAAAGCGTTTTGCTTTTTCAGAGTGGGAACGGCGAGCAGCGCAATGGAATCGTCGGCCCAGTCTCCGTGAATCTCGATCACGCTGGCGAGCGTCTTTTCATCCGGGCTGAACGCAGTCTGGCCATAGCCGCCAAATGCCCCTTCCTCTCCGAACTCAGATTCGTAAGTTTGCCGTTCGAGCCATCCCGGTACGCTGAGTTCGCTCGTGGGTTGTCCGGAAAGCGGGCCTTTAGGCGACATTCCATCATCGCGAACCCGCCACAGCCGTAGCGATGCGCCTTTGCCGCCCGAGCATGCTTCCACAAAGTATTTTTCAGTACCCGACCACACCAGGCACCGCGGAATAACTCCGAATTCGCCGAATGTGCCCAAAAACATTTTGCCGTGCAAATCGAAGGAATGCAGCGCGGATTGCCACCCGCCCCAGGCAGCCACCAGATACCGCGCTCCCGGCGACCACGCGAATGTGGCCGGCAAATCCTGCGTTCCCACGGCGGCCTCGTTCGGAACCGACAGCGCAATCATCGGTGTGTTCATTTCCATATCATAGAGAACCACGCGCTGGCCGAAATCTCCGGTCCCGTACTCCCCGGCCCTCCGAAACTGGCGCGAAACGAAGCAGGCATGCCCCATGCTGGAAATCGCAAGAGAGGAAGTGTGGCCTGCAAATATTTTCTTAACGATCCAGTTGGAATCCCGGGTTAGATCGCGAAGTCCGCGGGCTACGAGCGCGGCGGAACGCACCGCAAGCCCCTGTTGGCCTGCCGGAACAATCGCCCGCGTGGCGGATCGCTCGCGTGTTTCCATTAGCAGAATCTCATTTCAGCGTTTTCAGTCTTCATAAATCTCGTTCGGATGCTCGTCCGCACTGAGCGGTTGATGCTCAACGTTCCAGCCGGCGGTTGGCTTGCGCGATCTGCTCTTCCACTTTTTCGATCATTTCCTTCAGCACGTCGCGCCCATGCTGTTGCGCTTCATCCAGACGCGACTTTAATTGATACAGGTCCGAGCGCAAAAGCTCTTGCATCTCCGCTTCGATCTCGGAAAGGCGTCCGCGCGCCTGGCTGATTCTTCGAATGACCCGAATCAATTCGGCTCCGGCGCCTTCGCCCTGCACAGCTTCNNGCGACCTCGCGATAGAGCCGTTTCATTTCCGCGGAAGACTCGAAGGCGGCCGGCTCGTCCTTGGTGTTTTCGCCGGCGCTCGTTTTCGTCTCGTTCGCGCCGGCTCGCGCAATGCGCGCAAGACGCTGGAGCCGCTCGTTCTTGGGTTGTTCCCGGGCCAGACGTTCGGCGATCTCGGCTTTCAAGTCGTCGAGCACCGCGTAGCGCAATCCGACAAAATGCAGATAGCGCCGTTCGAACGCGCCCAGTTCAGCGCGGAGATTCGCCGAACGCAATTCTCGCTCGGCTAATTCGATTTCAAGCGTGGACTGTTCCTCGCGTTTGCGCGCGAGCTCTCGTTCTTCGGGTTTCGCATGGCTAATAGTCGTTTTCAAGGTCACAAAGCTCGCCTCAGTTAATTCGTAACAAGCGATGCGTCATGAGAGGTACTTCTCGCGTGCCGGACGCCTCTAAACCATTCTCTTAATTCTAAGCCGCGCCGCCTGCTCTGGGCCGTCTTCCGCAAGCGTGGTTTCCATAACCTTAAATAAGCTTCTTGGCACTCCGGTCTTCGCGCGGTCCACCCGGTTCTCAGCTCTTCACCTCGATGCATGCCAATTTGGTTGAACGCTTGCCCGGCAACTCCCTCGCTGCAGTGTTGTCCTGGAGAGCCGCTGAATTACAATGATTTCGGGGCGATTGGACATCGAGGAGAAAAAATGAATGAAACGCCGCAGCAATACACTCAGCGCATTGTTAGCCACACCGAGGGTCAAGAGCCTTTAAAGATCCAAGCCGCCACTCCCAAGAAGCTCCGGAGTCTTATGGGCCGTGCTACCGCGTCGAAGTTGCGCAAGCGTCCCGCGCCGGGCAAGTGGTCCATCGCGGAAATCGTCGTCCACCTGGCTGACGCCGAAATCGCCGGGGCCTGGCGAATGCGTCTCATCCTGGGCGCTCCGGGATGTCCCGTAGCTGCCTTCGATCAGGACTCCTGGGTCACCGCGCTGCACTACGACAAGCGCGACGCGCGCAAGGCACTCGAGCAGTTCCGCGTGCTTCGCGAAATAAACCTCGCTTTGCTGAAAACTCTCACTCCGGAGCAGTGGAAACACTACGGCATGCACTCCGAGCGTGGCCAGGAAACGATTGAACACATCGTCCGCATGTTCGCCGGTCACGACCTCAACCACATCGCTCAAATTGAACGGATTCTCGCAACCAAGAAATAGACGGTATGTTTTGTCTGCTATGCAGCGGAGCCGGCGGATTTCGCCTCGGAAGAAGTTAACTGCACGATCAGGAATTCCATCAGTGCGCGCGGATTCGGATTTGAAGATTTCAACTGGTTGTCAGCTTCCGCCAGCGCCACCAGGCCCGCGAGCAGATCTTTTTTTGGTATCCGATGCGCTTCCCGCACCGCAGTTTCAGCGGCAGTGGGATTCATTTGCAGCGTGCGCGCAGCTTGAAATCCGCTCGTCCCCGCGGGCAGGTCGCGCGCTTCAATCAACTTGCGGTATCTCCAGGCGATCCCTCCGATGAGTCCTGCGGGCTGCTCGCCTTCGCGCAAGAGGTTATCCAGGAACGCGAGCGCTGAAGCGCGTTTGCGAGTGGCCAGCATGTCCGCCAGTTGCCAGATCGTATTCTTTCGTGCCGCAAGCACCAGTTCTTCGACCACCTGCAGCGTGATGCGCCCGCCTTTCTGAACGTAGGTGGCAAGCTTCTCGATTTCCATGCGGATACGCGACGGTTCGCTATTCAGAATGTCTGCCAGCAGGGCCGCGGCATCTCGGTCGATCTCGGCGCCGCAATCTTTAGCCATTTGTGCCGCGAGTGAAGCGGCGGACTCGCCGCCGATCGTCAACTCCACGATCAGCGCGTGTTCCGCGAGCAATTTGTAATATTTCTGCCGCTTGTCCATGGTCGCGGCTTCGAGCACCAATACCGTAAACGGCGCGGGCGATTCAAAATACTTCTCCAGCGCGCCGACCACCTCTTCGCGCGTTTTTTCGCCGGCTTTTTCCAGCGATTCCACTCCTTCAACGATAATCACCTGCCGCTTCGCCAGCATCGGCATAGTCTGCGCGCGCTGCAACACTTCGTCCCAGCCGCTTTGTTGCACGGCTATTCGCGCGAGCGCCCATTCGCGCGCCGCCTCCGGCACGCAAGCCTCTATGATCTTGTTGCGGCACATCTCGCGAAGATACGTATCGCTGCCGTACAAAACGATGGCGGCGACGGGCTTACCCGCGTTCAGGCGCTCGATTATCTTCTCCGCGGAAATATCGGCCATCAAAAGGTCTCCACCACGTTGGAAACAAGCTGGGCGGCGAGATCCCGAGCTAATCGTTCGAGCGCGGGATCCTGTTCCTCAAAAAACTCCCTCGCATCAGTGGAAATTTGATACTCCTCGCGAAAAACGATATCGTCATTTTTATACACCACTTTTTGCGTCTGGTTGTCCACCAGTAGCACTTTGGTGTGCACGGTGACGAGCATCATGGTCACCTGGCCGGTGATGGCATTGAAGATCATGGGATTGGTCTCAATCGTCAACACTTCGCCGTGCAACACAGCGTCCGCGTCCCCCGTGTTCTGGACGATTCTGTATTTTGTGCGTTGAAGAAATTGCCGGATCACCGCTTCGGTGAACCGCTGCTCGATCCGGTAACGCGTGGTATCGTTCTTGAAGGCAGGCACCGCAATCGTCTTCCATTCGGACGGCAAATTAGCCGCACGCCCCGCGACGTGATAGCCGCATCCCACCGCCGACAATGCCGCAACCAGTAGAGCCAGCAGGGAACTGAGCCGCTTTACCCTCTCAGTCTGATTACAAAGTCGGCTGCTCAAGCAATTCCTCCGCAATTTGCACTGCATTCACAGCCGCGAGGCGCAGATTGTCAACCGCGCCCCAGATCCACACACCGTTCGCAACACTCGGATCCGTTTCAATTCGCGCGATCTGAATTTCGCCCTCGCCCGCAACGCTCACGTTGCTCGGCGCATCTTCATCCGGGGCCGTCGCCTTCATTCCTAGATTTCTCAATGCGCTCTCGAGTTGCCCNNACCGGCGCTTGCACCAGTTGAATCGCCGGCACAGGCGCTCGTCCCATCAAGTAAGTCGCCACATCGCGCGCAATCGCCGCGCGCAAATCCTTCAACGCAGGTTTGCATTCCTCGCCATACCCAGCCAGCAAATTGAACGCAACTTGGGCATCGAAAACAGGTTTCTCGATCGGCCGGAAGGAAAGCAAGTTCGTAGTCTGGTTCTCGAGTTCATCTACACCAGCCTGGTCGCGCTCGGAAACGGGTGGAAACAGCATCACCACAACGCGCGCCGGCGAAAACTGCGCTAGTCCCGCCGCGAGCGCGCAAGTGATAATCACCGCAGGCGCGGGTGAAGAGTATGGCGCCAACTTTCCCGATCCGTTACCGGCAGCCGCCCGCCGGGGCAGCGCCGGCTCAAGCGACGGGATCCACGCAGTGGCGCGGCCCGTGGCGGCGAGCGCTCCGGTCATATCAATCACTCTCGCGCCCGAGCGTTGCGCTGCCTGCCAATTCCGCTCGGCGTCCTGCGCGCTGCCCGTGAAAAAAGCGAGGCCCGCTCTTTCGAAGCTGTCTTCATCGAGCGCGCGGATGAATGTGGGTTCGCCGCCTGCTTCAGTCAAAGTTCCAGCCAGGACGGGTTCATCCAGCAGGATAATTTCACTTGCGGGAAAATTGCGGTCTTCCAGTACCAGCTTGACCTCTTTGCCCCGCAGGGAAGAAGCGCCCACGATTGCGACGCGCGTCGATTTTTCAGCGCCGCTGGGCATGCTTCAAGCGGTCCGTGAAGCTGTGCGGTGTCGAACGAAACGGATGAGCTGCATGATCGGCCCGTGAACTGTATATGCTGCCGTCAGCGTGAATAAAGTGGGGCCGGAAAATTTCACTGCCGCGCCCACCAGCAATGCCAGCAGTATGATGGCAAGCGACGGTCGCCGCCTCGTCCACTGCACATCTTTAAAACTGTAAAATCGCAGCGAACTCGACATCAATACGCCGAGTATTACGAGCAGCACCAGCCACAACACCGACCATCGAACGTCTGAAATCGGCAGTCCGTCTCGCAAGTGAACGGTCGCCGCAATCATTCCAGCGGCCGCTGGCGTCGGCATGCCTACAAAATATCTACTTCCGCCGGGTGCCATTCCCTGAATATTGAATCGCGCGAGCCGCCACGNNGCATTGGCAGCCGCCAGCGCACGAACGCCCCAGGCATATGCCAGAAGAGAAGGTGCAATTCCAAAACTGACCACGTCCGCGAGCGAATCAAATTCGCGTCCGAATGCGCTCTCGGTTCCCATCGAACGCGCGATGCGCCCATCCATCGCATCAAACAGGTAGGCAACTCCAATTGCAATGGCCGCGTTGTCGAAATCGACGAACCGTCCGTCCAGCGTGGCCAACACCGCGTAATACCCGCAAAGCAGATTGGCTACGGTGAGGGCGCTCGGAAGAATGTAGATGCCGCGCCGGAGGCGACCGTTGCGGCGGGGTCGCCGCCGTTCCTCTTCAGGGCCGATGGGATCTATGCCGTTGAATTCCATTTCGCCAGTAAACTCTCGCCGCCTTTTACTTTTTGCCCTCGCCGCACCACGACTTCAGCTTCCATCGGCAGCCAGACATCCACGCGCGATCCAAATCGGATTAATCCTATGCGCTCGCCGCGTGAAACCGTTTCGCCCGCGCGTTTCCAGCATATCACGCGTCTCGCAATCGCTCCGGCGATTTGTTTGAACACCAAAGCGCCGCCGGGCGTCTGCACGGTAATAATATTCTGCTCGTTTTCCACCGAAGCCGCGGAGCGCATCGCCGCATAAAACTTTCCCGGGCGGTACACCACCTCTGCGATCGTTCCGGCCACCGGCGAGCGCTGCACGTGCACGTCCCAGATGGCGAGAAAAATGCTGATGCGATGTCCCATCACTGAATCGAGCAATTCGTCTGCAATTTGCACCACATGACCGTCGGCTGGAGAGACCACGCTACCGGGTTCCGAGGGAATTGTTCGCTCCGGATCGCGGAAAAAATAAAAAACGAAAAGACTGAGAAAAATCAGTATCGCCGCGGCCAGATTCCAGCCGGGGATCAGGCACACGGCCCCGGCAATCAGCGGAGGCAGCGCAAATTTGTACGCGTCTTTTACCATCAGCGAGAGGGAAACCCTTGCTTTCGGAAACGAAACGGCCCGATGAATTTTGAATGCACGGGTATTGTACGACAGAAGTGAGAGTACGGCTGGCCGCTTAGCCACCAGCGCGCCGCGCTCTGAGCTTAGTAGTGTACTTCTCTTTGGCGCAACTGAACTTGTATCACCGTCTGATTCTGGCGGTGGCGCGCCACGATCAGTTCCATTTGATCTTTCAAAAGCAACTTCATCTTTTTCAGGGATACTTCGAGCGCCAGGTCTTCTACGTTCCAGTAACTTTGCTTTACGAGGTCTTGAAGCTGGCATTCACAGCGGGAGTGTTCTTCTGCGAGTCTGCGGAATTCCTGGTCATTTTCCAACAGCGCCTGCCGGATATCGTGTGTCGTGATCGGCATCCTTTCCCTCCAGGTTGGAAAGACTGTTCACATATCCGTAACATTTATCACAATTTCGCCGCCGAACCAATAGGATAAAAGTACGAGTACCAAAGCTCAAAGGGTTTCGACCGTTCTAGGCGAGATTCGCGGCGAGCAGCAGCGCGTCATCCGGAGGCTCGTTGTAATATCGCGCGCGGCGTCCAACCGTTCGAAAATCGTGGCGCTCATAAAAACGAAGTGCCGCCGCATTCGAAGCGCGCACTTCCAGAATCGCTTGCACCGCGCCAAATGTTTTGCCCCAGCTCAGGGCGTCCTGCAGCAGCACCGCGCCAATGCCGCGGCCGCGCGCGTTCGGCGAAACGGCGAAATTCAGAATCTCGATCTCGTTTACCACTTTCCGCGCAACGAGAAAACCAACAATGCCCGAATCTTCTTCGCCCACCCAGCCTGCCATTTCGTCCCGCGCTACTCGATCGTAATCCCACGCCGTCCACTGTGCGATTTCCGGACACGCCGCTTGAATCGCCAGAATCCCCTCGATATCACCGTCCTGCACCCGGCGGCTCTTCAAGTTCGTTACTGCCTCTTCGCGTGAACTTCGGCGTCCGTGCGGCGAATATAATTTGCATCCAGCGTCAGCGCGTCCGAAACCGCCCCGCTCTGCGCGCGCCGGTAACCGAGCTGCCCGATCACCGGAGCCAGTATATTGGAAACTCGTTCGACCCTCGGCAGCGGTACGCGCTCCATCTCAATTCGAGACAGAGCAGCGCTCAGCACTTCCGGCGATGGAGTGACGATCGCGAATTCCGCGCTTCCGGGCCGGGCTCCAATCGCCCGCAGGAATTCCTCTGGACCTAGAACGCACTCTTCGTCTTCGAGTGCTAACGAATTCTTCTGACGGCGATACACGCCGTAATAAATTTCGCCTCGCCTCGCATCAGACGCGGCCACCAGCACCGTCGCGTTGGAATATGATTGGGCTGCGATCGCCTCCAACACGCTGATTCCAACGACCGGCTTCTGGTAAACCTCGGCCCAGCCCTTTGCCGCAGCCAGTCCTACTCGCAGCCCCGTAAATGACCCGGGGCCCGCCGCCACCGCGAACAAATCGAACTGCTCGAGTTTTAGCGAAAGCTCCTGCAGCAGGAATTCCAGGTGGCGAAACATCCGTGAAGAGTACGTTTCTTCCGCGAGAGTGGAGACCACGCCAATGACGTTTTCATCGCGCAGTACCGCTAGGCTGCCGGTGGGTGAAGAGGTGTCTAAAGCCAGAATCAGCACAAGCACAATTATAGGGCAATTGGGGGGCCATTCCCGTGAAAATAAAGCGCTTTCCCGCCCCTTTATCCTTCCTGATATTACGAGATTCGCTTGACGCCGCCTGCGCATCTGCCTAAAATTTCATCATGCCCTTCGGGGGGGCTGTCCACCTATGGAATTCAAGCTAGGCGAAAAAGTCGTATATCCGAACCATGGCGTAGGGATTATTGAACAGATAAGTTACGGGTACCTGAACGGCAGATCGGAGCGGTATTACATGTTGAAAATCGCTTCGAGCGGTTTAAAAGTAATGGTTCCGCAGTCCAACGTCGATTGCGTTGGCCTGCGCCCGATCATCCGTAACACTCAAGCAGCAGCCGTCCTTGGATTTCTCGAGAAGGGCCGCTCGGCTTCGCACCATGACTGGAAGCATCGCTTCAAGGAAAATTCGGATCGCATGCGGACCGGTTCGCTGATGGAAGTGGCCGCAGTTTTGAAAGGCCTCGTCGCCCTCAGCCGCACCAAGCCGCTTTCTTTCCGTGAAAAGAAGATGCTCGAACGCGCAAAGTATCTTCTGATCAGCGAACTTGCCACCGTTCGCAACACATCCGAGCAAGCGGTCGAAGTAAATATCGTCCGCGCGCTTGCCAAAGCCAAGTTGCAAATGCCGGAGACAGCGCCCATTCCGGAGTAGCTTTCGAAAAGTTTCTCTCTCCTGCGGGCACAATCTGCAAAGGTTGTGCCCGTTTTTTTTTTGCGCCAACCTGTCGACGCGTTCGATCCGTCACCTACCGGATGCGCCCAAGCAACAACTTGTCATCCCGAGCGGAGTCCCGCGCGCTTTTGCTTTGCCCCTGGTTTTCAGGGGCGCGGGACGTAGTCCGAGGGATCTGCTTTTTCTTTTCCGAATGTGCTTGGCGAAAACGCAAAAAAAAAAGGCGCCCCAAACCTCGGAGCGCCCAAACCCGCCAGATAGCATTTCGCGGTTACGCCTTCTTCTTGTTCTTCAGCGCATTCAACGCCAGCGTCAAACGCGACTTGTACCGGTTCGCTGTATTCTCGGTCAGCGTGTGCTTGCGAATGGCTTTGTCCACCTCGGAAAAAGTCGCGGAAGCCAACTTCTCCGCGCCCGGTGCGTCTCCGGCTGTGAGCGCTGCACGCATCCGACGTATCGCCGTACGCACCCGCGTGCGATTCATCCGATTCACCGCCTGCCGGTGCTCCGCTTGCCGAATATTCTTCAATACCGATTTGGTCTTCTTCTTGTGCTTTACCGCCCCGCCCTGTGCCATTCATTACTCCTTAGTAGTTTTATTTCAATCATCGAGAGTATCCGACCCTCGCTTTCGTGTCAATTTATCAGGTTTCCCGAGGCTGGTGATTGCGGCGGTTTTTACGCGCTTCCGATCCGCGAAAGAATATCGGCAAGCTGTTCCGGCGCGGAAAAGAATGGCGAATGATCCGTGTCTATCGAAAACGCCTGCCGGCATGGCGACGCCTTCTGCATCTCCCGCTGCAACTTGAGCGTTATTGCGCAGTCGCGCGCGCATTCAATGTAATAGCGCGGGATTCGGCCCCAGCGCTCCGCAGTCGTTACCACTGGCGTTCCAAGAGGCGCGCCCGACTGGGCGCAAAGGCGTGACTGGGCAAACGCCACGTCATCCTCTCCGCAATTGCCGTAAAACGCTTCGCGGCTGCGTTCCGGCTTGAAGTCGATAGTTCCATCCGCCCGCTGATCCGTCGTGGACGGGTTGACCATGCTTTCCTGATCCTGCGATGCCCAGGTCATAAGCGAGTCGCCGTTGCGCGGCAAAAACGCGCACACGTAAACCAGCGCTCCAATCTGTTTTGGGCAATTCTCGGCGGCCTGCGTGATGGCAACGCCACCCATGCTGTGGCCGGCCAAAATCACCGGCTCGGTTTGCGCGTTGGCGATTTCGCAAATGCGGTCGGTGTAGCTTTTAAGCGTAACGGTCGCAGTAGCCGTCCTGTCATCTCCGTGCCCCGGCAAATCCGGCGCCAGGACCTTGTGGCCCTTGGCTTCGAGCAGTGGCGCAACCTTACGCCAACACCAGCCGCCGTGCCAAGCGCCATGAATCAGCAGATAGGTGGACATGATCGCGATGATTGTAACGGAAACCTCACGCCATAGTCGCAGGTCATGTACCCGGACCACGTTTGCATTGACACTTTTCGCCTGCGCCTTTAGGCTATGCGCCACACTGCCGGGGACGCCCGCGTTCTATGGCGTCGGCAGCAAGCGCTATGAACCGCGAAGAAATTGTAAAACTTCTCGAACAAGTAGGCGC
>PLZZ01000141.1:21502-23061 GCA_003153585.1 Acidobacteriota bacterium
CTCGGCGTCCGCTCGCTCTTCGTCGAACGCGACCGCTCCGGCCAAATGGCCCTGCGCCGCGGTTTTGAACTGAAGCCTGGAGAACGTGTCCTCGTAATCGAAGATGTCTGGACCACAGGCGGCTCCACGCGCGAAACCATCGGCGTCGTGGAAGAGGAAGGCGGCCTAGTGGTCGCCGCCGGCGCCCTGATTGACCGCAGCGGCGGCCGCCTCGAACTGAATGTCACCGCGCGCGCCCTGTTGGAAATGGACGTCCCCAGCTACGAGCCNNCACGCGTGCGATAATCTCATCAGTTGGCTGGATAAGTGGAAGGGCAGGGTTTCAACCCCGCCGTGAGTCGCTGCAGTTCTTCAGGGGTTTTAACCCCTGAAGTCTCGTGGCGGAGATTTTCAGCGAGTTGTACCGAACAAATGCGCAACATCAAGCTCACAATCGCCTACGACGGCGCGAACTTCCACGGTTGGCAATTCCAGCCCGGCTTCCCGACGATTCAAGGCGAAATCGATGCCGCCGCGCGAAAAATCACCCAAGAGAGAATTGTTGTGCACGGCGCGAGCCGCACCGACGCAGGCGTCCACGCCCTCGGTCAGGTCGGCCATTTCAAAACAGCTTCGCTTCTGTCAGCCGAAGAATTCCAGCGCGCGCTCAACGCGCTTCTGCCCCCCACGATTCGCATTGTCGCCTGCGAAGAGGTGGGCCACGATTTCCATTCGCGCTGGCTGGCCCAGGGAAAAACGTATCGCTATCGCATTTATCGTGGCCGCGTTCTCCCACCCTTCGACTATCGCCGCGCGCTCCACTATCCCTGGCCGCTCGACGAAGCTGCCATGTCCGCCGCCGCGCGCCTTTTCGAAGGCGANNGAGCGCGACATGCTGCGCCTGATTTATTCTTCGGAGATTATCCGGCCAGCCGAATCCGATGAAATCCACTACGTCGTTCGCGGCCGTTCATTCCTTCGCTACATGGTGCGCAAAATTGTCGGCACGCTAATTGACGTGGGCAAAGGCCGTCTCTCTCCCGACGACATCCCGCAAATATTCGAGTTGCGCGACCGCTCCCGCTCCGGCCCCACCGTCCCGCCGGAAGGGCTCTATCTCGTCGCTCTGGATTATCCCGACCCCACAGATTCTCTTGCATCCTCCAGTTCGCGTCGTCGCTCTGTGCACCAACCTTGACTACGGCTCTCCCCGAGTGAAGCGAAGAAGCTGCGAATCCCGCCAATTCGGGTACAATCGCAAAAATCATGGCTGTCACTCCACATTCGCTCTCGATGCCCGTCGCGTCAGAGACAGGCTTCGTGGATTCGATCGATCCAGCCACAAATGAAGTCGTCGCGCGCTTTCCAGCCACCGGCACAAGCGATTTGCCGGCTATTTTCCAGCGCGCGCGCCAAGCTCAAAAAGAATGGGCTGCGCGGCCGCTTGCCCAACGCTGCGCGGCATTGTTCCGCCTCCGCGATGCGATTTATTCTCGCCGGGACGACATCGCCGATGCCATCTCGCGCGAAACGGGTAAGCCGCGCGTCGAGGCCATCTTCGCCGAACTTCTGCTCGCGCT
>PLZZ01000055.1:0-127 GCA_003153585.1 Acidobacteriota bacterium
GTTGCCGAACTCCGCCGCGCACTCCCGCAGGGCGCGACCATCCAGGACTACACATTCGAAGAAGGCCCCGCAGATCTCACCGCTGGCGACACTCCAATCCGCACCGTCCGCCTGAGCGAACTCTTCT
>PLZZ01000055.1:187-2614 GCA_003153585.1 Acidobacteriota bacterium
GCGTTGCGCGCGCACGCTCGCACGCGTGGCTGGGACAAACTCCGCCTCCTCACCGCCGGCTCGAGCACTTTCAAATACGATATCGGCAGCGAAGACCGCGAAGGCAACCAGGATTCCGAAATCTCCGTATTCACTCGCGACGCGGACGGCACCCTCCGCCATTTCTACAGCGCGCACCCCAAACTCGCCCCCGACGTCAACGAGCGTGGCCTCGATCTGGTGTGGTCCCTCTGGAATTTGCTCGACCTAACTCCTCAGGGCCGCCCCAATTGGTACGCCAAGCTCGACTACCCGGAACGCTCGCAAGCCTCCCGCGCCTGACATCAAACTAGCTTGCGCCGTGACTTCGTGGTATACCACCGCGGGCGGAAGTTCCATTGACCGGGTTAACCTCGGCGCCCTCAAAAGGAAGGTGTCTCGTGTCCATCGAAGACAATATTGCGCTCATGAGAAAGTGGTTCAAGGAAGTTTGGAACGAGGGACGCGTTCAAACCATCTACGACCTCATGGCTGAAAACGCGATCGCCGTTGGACAGGACCAACCGGGCGTGGAGCTTCGCGGGCCTCGTGATTTCGTGACGCTCTTCAATCGCATTCGCGGCGCGTTTCCAGATATAAAAATCACCATCGAAGACGCTTTTGGTGCGGACAACAGCGTCGTGGTCCGTTGGTCCGGGGTAATGACTCATACCGGCGACCACCTCGGCATCCCGGCGACCAACAAGCGAGTTCGCGTCACCGGCATCACCATTGCGCAGATCGAGAATGGCAAGATCGTTCGTGGCTGGGACAATTGGGACCAGTTGGCCCTAATGCAGCAGCTTTCCACCGCCGCCGCGGCCGCTTCCTAAAAGTGTTTTGACTTGACGAAGGCGTCACGCCACTGCTTGAGCGTGCCTTTCCATGCCCGATCTGATGGGATTTAACTTCTGAGACCTCAGAAGTCGTCCCGGTCGGCCCTACGCAATAGCTGGTATGGTGAGTTAAAGGAAGTATGTTAAGGCACGAAGATTAAGCGCAGTCGCTTAAAAATAAACCCACGCCCAAAATTCCTCGTAATTAATTTCGTGTAGCCCGCGACAAATGATTCGCATCCATCGTTTCGCGTGGACTCCGCCCTGCGGACATCCCGTTGCCATTCTGAGATTTGATCTCTCTCTTAAGAATAGCCAAACCCGCCATCGCATCTGCGATCGCCTGCCACTCCGGTTTCGTGTCCGCGCTTGAGGCCAGCTCCTTCGTGCGCAAATAGATTGCACTCTCGGCGGCCTCAACCCGCTGAACGAGGTTGTCCGGGTTTGTCTCCAGGAACGCTTCCAGGTAGTGATCCTGCCATCCCCATTCTGGTTTGCTCATATTCGCCTCCCTCGCGTTGAGCAGTTTAAGTCCCCGGCTCCTGGTTTTCTGTTCACTTTTGCACAGTCTCTAAAATCGCAGGCCGGGACTTCTTGCTGATTTCTCGCTCAACCGATGCTGCCAACCGGGGCCTGTCCATTTCTTTCACCACGCTTGCCAGAGTCGCCTTAGCTTGCCGTTTCTTCCCGCTCTGATTCGCCCCACTGTCGAGAGTCGCGCTACTCGCGCCTTTCTTCCCATTCCTGATCTCGACGCCGTCGAGCGTCGCGTGAGCTTGGCCCTTCTTCCCGTTGTTATTCGCCATACACCCACGATAGACACAATCCCCGGCCTTTTCCGTGCAATACAGCACACTCTTCGTAAATAAATCCGTCCGGCGCGCGGTTAAATGAAGGTTTGCCATGGGGACGCATGGGTTTCTGAGGTGAGGCCTTTGAAACGCCCTCAGTGGATACTTTGCACAGCGATAGAAATGAGGTTTCGTACCCAGCGAGCGGGACGCTTATCTTCGGAGACGATCAACTGGTACGGGCCAGAAGTCGTGAGCGGCTGGCCATCGCGAGAGTCAGCTACTACGATCTGGCCGTCATGAAACATGGGATCGACCTCCGCGAGAGACAGCAACACCGAGTAGCCGTCGGAGCCGGTAGCGACCACGTAGTTGGTTAGCGCCTTGCCGCGCAAATTCTCTCCGAGCGGCGCGTCCACCTTGGCGAGCAGCACAACGAGCGGAACTCCGGAATAAGTTTCGTCGGTGTTGGTGTGCCCGTTGTGCACCTTGACGTCCACATGCGGCAGTGCGCGGATTTCGGCGAGCGAAAGATTCAACGGGGCATGATTCGCATCGCCCGTGATCAGCAGCGAAACCTTGGAATTGGGGACGGTCTGCGCGGTTTGCGAAGGACGGTCGTCCAAGTGAAGCACAACTGTCACGTTCTTCGTGTCGTCGGCCGGAAGCTCGGCTGAGGTGAGATCGATGTAAGCGTAGTCGCTGATGTATCCGGGCGCGGAGACGGGAAAGTTGTATTGCGCTCCGATCGGCAAATCCACGGATAGACGGCCGTACTCGTC
>PLZZ01000218.1:0-567 GCA_003153585.1 Acidobacteriota bacterium
TCGAGCGCGGAGGGCATGCGGAATCCATAATTAACGAGCGTCTGCTTGCGCGAACGGTCGCCGTGATACATCCCGCGAATTTGCGGAATGGTTTGATGCGACTCGTCGATGAAAAGCAAAAAATCGGACGGCGTGTAATCGAAGAGCGTNNACGATTTTCCCCTGGCGCTCGAGCTCACCCTTCCACCAGTCGAGCTCTTCGTAAATGCTCTGAATCGCGCGCTCCTTTTGATCGGCCGGCAGAACGTAGTGGCTCTTGGGATAAATCAAAATGCGATTGATTTCGTTTTCGCCGGGACGCGTACGAATTTCGCCGGTGAGCGGATCGATCTTTCGGATAGCCGTGATTTCGCTACCCCAGAGTTCGACGCGCACGGCAAGGTCGTCGTAAGGCGGATAAATCTCGATCATATCGCCGCGTACGCGAAAGGTGCCGCGCTTGAGGTCTTCGGAGCGCTCGTACTGAATTTCAACAAGCTTGCGCAGGATGGCTTCGCGCGCGATGGATTGCCCCTTTTCGATGAGCTGCATCATTCCGTAATAGGCCTCCGGGGAGCCGAGGCCGTA
>PLZZ01000218.1:603-17953 GCA_003153585.1 Acidobacteriota bacterium
GTCTTGCCCGAGCCGGTGACGCCGAGAAGGACCTGCTGGCGTTCTCCGTCTTTTATCGCGCGGAGGAGCTGGGCGATGGCTTCGGGCTGGTCGCCGCGCGGCTCGTAGTCACTGGCTAGTTTGAAGTTCATCCTGAATCCTTCAGATGCGAAAAATGAGCTGCGCTGAAAACTACGATTATATCAAAAATCAAAAATCGCTGCTGAGGACGCAAAGCGCCGGATCCGGCATATTCAGGGCTGCGGATCTGCCGAGGGCGGCGTCGCAGGAAGGAGGGAAATCTCGGATTGGCTTTCGACATGGCCGACGTAGTGCATTTTTGAGCCGGAACGCGAGCTGGTGATTAGGACGTCCATATCTTGCGTGGCAGTTTGCGTTGAACGGATCAGGGTGCCGGTTGAGAGCGAGATCGTTTCGAGGCTGCCGCCGGAACCGGTCCAGGTACCGGAGGTTGCCAGGGCTTGGCGAGCGTAGTCATCGGGCGTGGCGTCACCATTTCGGATGATTTTGAATTGAGTGACGATCACGGCGCATGAAGCGCTTGCCCCTGCAGGTTGGGCGGTGGCAATGGCTTTCGGCGGCCCGTCAGTCGAGTAGCACGGTTCGTCGCGAAGATAGTTGGATTGGTTTCGCCAGATCAGCCCGCCGAGCGCGACGCCTTCCATGGGGCGCTCGCTGCTCCATTTCTGACCGACCTCAATTCCGTCCTTTGGGATACGCGCGGCGGAAGAAAGTCCGTTCATCCAGGAGTGAATATTTTCAGCGACAGATCGATTTGCGAGGAGATCATCGAGGCCCGCGAAGTGAGCGAGCTGGCCATCCGGCTCCATAACGTATTCAAGCGAGCGGCCTTCCAGATTTTTGTACTGGTCCGTGATTTTGGAACTTGCGGGATCGTAGGCATCGCTTTCAAATGTGGCGCTGGATTTTTCATATGTGGCGCGAATGCGAACGCTTCCGGGAGGATCGTTATTGGCGGGCAGCGGATTCAAAATATCGAGGCGCAGGATCAGGCTGACAGTCTGTTTCGACTTGGATGCGGCTTCCGGATTCTCGATAGGCGTTTCCATTTTCCCGTTCGAATTCGTTCGCGTTTCGATTTGGTAGCGGAGGGTCTGTCCCGGCGTATACTTCGGAAAAAGACGGACGCGATTGGAGGCCGTCGCGCGGAGCGAAAGCGCGAGCAAGGCGAGGATTGCGACGAAGGCCGACAAGTATTGCACGTTGCGTCTCGTAAGCTTAGCCTTCCGATGCATTGGTGAACGCTAGCACAGGGATTTAGACGAGGCAAACCACGTGAGGTTAAAAATAGAGCTGTACAATACGTCTGCCGGCAATTAAAAAATGGCGAGCAAAATTCGGAGGAGCGTGGCTTATGAGTCCCACCGAGACCGTACTTCAGTTTATGGACCGCATCAACCAGCGCGATGCGGACAAGCTTGCCGAATTGATGACGGAAGATCACGTGTTCGTTGATTCCCTCGGCAATTCCGTGCGCGGTCGCGAGAAGATGCGAGCCGGGTGGCGAGGCTATTTCGCATTTTGTCCGGACTACTGGGTTTCGCACGAAGACATTTTTGAAAATGGGAACTTGGTCGCGGTGTTCGGCGCGGCAGGCGGCACCATCGCGGAAAACGGCAAGCTTCCTCAAGAAAATAAATGGCGGACATCCGCTGCTTGGCTGGCTGTGGTAGAGAAGGGCTTGGTGAAGGAGTGGCGAGTTTACGCCGACAACAAGCCGGTGTACGACATTGTCGCGAAAGAAAAGGCAGGGCGATAATTTTCGCGGGTCACTCCGATCGCAGCGCTTCCATAACGTCCACGCGTGCCGCGCGCGCCGCCGGCAACACGGACGCGACAACTGCAGCGGCCAGCAGCACAACCGCGGAAGCGACCACCGGCACCACGCCCGGCATGCGCATATCCACGACATAGCTGCTGGCGAGGCGCGCCAGCGCGTATCCGCATACCGCGCCTGCGACGACGCCCGCAGCAGCCATTACGGCGCCTTGCACTATCACGCTGGTCAAAAGATGCCGCGGTTGGGCGCCGAGCGCGAGGCGGATTCCGAACTCGCGCGTCCGCCCACTGACCGAGAAAACCAGCACCCCCGCAACGCCGATCACGGCAATCGCCAGCGCCACCGCCGCAAAGCCGCCGAATACCAGCGCGTTTAAACGATCCGGAGTAAGCACTTCCGCGCGCACGTCTTCCAGCGTGGCCGCGTGTTCGACCGGCTGGTCCACGGACATATCGCGAATGATCCGCGTGATCGCCGGCACCAACGCGTATGGATCCGAATGCGTGTGAACGAACAGTCGGCCCCCGCCCAGCTCTTGCTCAAGCGGGTGATATACGGTCACCGCAGGCCCCGGCACGACATTCTGATCGTCCAGATCGGCGGCCACGCCGACGATCCGCCGCGGCTCCTCGCTGATATCGATGAATTTCATCACCGGATCCGTCCACATCATGTGGTGATTCACCGCATCCTGGTTCGGAAACATCCGCTGGGCCAAGCTCTGGCTTACAATGACGACTTTCTCGGTGTCCTTTCGATCGGCGTCGTTGAAATCGCGTCCGGCAATTATGGGCACGCCGAGTGCGGCGAAAAATCCAGGCGACACCGTCCGGAACATCGCGCGGGGATCTTCTTCGCCCGGCCCATGCGCGTGGCCGTCCGCCGAGTACTCGAATCCCGAACCCCAGATGCCCGCGTCGCGCCAGGGGACAGCGGTGCCCACGGCGACGCGATCCACGCCNNGGCACATTCAACGCGAGGACGTTGTGGGTGTCGAAACCGCTGCGCGCACTTTGCAAGGCGAGAAGTGTCTTGAGCAGCATGCCCGCGCCCGCCAGCAGCATGAAGGAAGCGGCGATCTGTGTGACGGCGAAAATTCGCAACCGCCGGCCAGTACTCCCCGTAATCCGCACGCCTCCGCTCGCTATATTCAATCCGTTCGCGGCGTCCGCCGATGGCAGGCGTGGTACAAATGCCAAGAGCACCGCGGCGACGACTGCGAGCAGTGCGCCAACCCAGAGCATGCTGGAGTCAACCTTAAGGTCGAGTGCGCGCACCGAAAACCGTGAGGCGTAGCGAGCCAGAATCGCCACCATCGGCCTCGCGCTCAACACACCGAGGGCCGCGCCTGCGCCGCAGAGCAAGAGGCTATCGGCCAGCAGCACGCGTCGCAGCGAACCGGCGGTTGCGCCGAGCGCCGCGCGAATCGCGAGTTCGCCTTCGCGCCGAACCGTGCGCGCCAGAATCAAGTTGGCCGCGTTCGAGCAAGCAATGATAAAGACCAGCACCGAAGCCGCCAGCAGCACCCACAGCACATTTTTCGCGCGCGATGTGACCTGGTCGCGCAAACGCACGGCGCTGATGCGGAACTCCGCGTTGTGCGTATAAGTTTCGGGGTGTTGCGCAATCATCGCTCCGTATACAGTCCCTAACTCGGCGCGCGCCGTCTCGATGTCCACGCCCGGCGCAAGCCGGCCGAAGAGCTCCGTCATGCGATGGACTCGTCCGGTCACCATCGTTGCCGACAGATGATGAGGACTGGTCACAATATTGGAAATGATCTCGGTTTCCGCGGGATAAGGAACCGAAGGTTCCAGCACGCCGACGATCGTTGCCACGCGCGCGCCCGAGGGATCACCCGAATCGAGCTTCACGGTCTTGCCGATCACGGACGGATCCTTTTTCATGACCGTCGTCCAGAAACGATACGTCAGGACTATCGCGCCCGCGGCCTTTGGACCGTCATCGTGGGCATCGAGCAAGCGACCGAGAACCGGGTGCAATCCCATGACCTCGAAATACGATCCGTCCACCACGCCGGCGCGGACCTCTCGCGGCTCGCCGAGTCCCACTGCCGAGAACCCCATCTGGGAGAAATCGCCAAAAGCGCTCACTGTCTTCACGCGCGATTCAATGTCCTGAATCTCGGGGACGGAGAACGTGGTGTTCTCGGCGCCGATCCCGGGTGCGCTCTGCCGAATGTAGATCAGGCGATCCTCGTCACGGTTGACCAGCGGCCGCAGCAACACGCCCCTCACCACGCTGAAAATGGCCGCGTTTGCGCCGATGCCCAGGGCCAGAGTGAGCACCACCGTAATCGCCAGCCCTTTGGTACGCGCCAGCGAGCGCACCGCCATTTTCAGATCGCGAGCGAGCAAGTCTAATTTGAGCATCGCCGTCCGGCCTCCCTACCGCTTGTATTACCGGGGGATTATCCTCGCCCAGCTATTCGCTCGAGGCAACTTAATTTTGACCGCAGCCAGTCCGCCCACTGAAGTGATGCCGAGCGACCGTCCCCATGGCGCGCAATTTAAGTACCGTAAACGAAACCACGTAAGCGCCGAAACGGTAGGGACTTAGTCGAAAAGGATCGCGTAGAGTGAGGTGTCTAAATGCCCGCTATTGGGATGCATGAGTCGCCGAGCCGAACACTCCTTCGCTTACGACGGGCTCGCCCCCTTCTCCATCCCACCAGCTCGCGCCGAAGCCAGCATCCCCGCCAGCCGGTCGTAGCTCGCAGCCACTCCCTTCTTCATGTCGGTCTTAAGGACGGTATCGCGCGCCTCCCGCGATTCGTAGAGGATCGTCTGCGTGATCGTCGTCTTTCCGCCATGCTCGGATAAGACGATTGTGCCCACCGCCTCGCCCGGGTACCAGGCTTCATCGAACTTCTCGGTGGAAACCAGCCGCTCGGGCGCCACAATCTCTCGATAAACGCCGCCCATCCCCATCTCTGTTCCGTCGGAGTCCTGCCGCCACACGTAACGGTACTTGCCGCCTACCTTGAGATCGATTTCGCACACCGGCATCGACCAGCCAGGCGGCCCGAGTAACCACTGTTTCACCAGCTCCGGCTTAGTGAAGGCATCAAACAGCAGGCGGCGAGGCGCGTTGAATTCGCGGGTCATTACGATCTCTCGCTCGCCGCGCGTAGCTAGTTTCAGACTTCCAGTGTTCATCATCGGTGATCTCCCTGTCGCTTCCTGCGTCCACGTTTTTTCTCCTGGGTCTTCATGTGGTCGAGCAGCGCAGCTAGGCGCTGGAAATTGCCTTCCCAGAGCTGCCGGTAACGCTCCACCCACTCCTCAAGCTCCTGCAGCGGTGCCGGACACAATGTGTAAATTCGGCGCTGAGCATCCACTCGAACTTCAACCAGCCCAGCATCACTGAGCACGCGCAGATGTTTCGAGACTTGCGGTTGGCGGAGGCCGAGCCGATCGACCAGGTCCCCGACAGGGCGAGGTCCCTTACGCAACAGTTCGACGATTTGAAAACGATTGGGCTCGGCGAGCGCTCTGAGTGTTTCCATCATGGCGAATCCGAATATGCCTCAAACAGAATATGCACGTCAAGACATATTCTTTTACGGGAATATACAATCAGACTTCAAGGTTGGGGCGCGCGCGCTGAGAGGCGAGTCAGCTGAGGTGAAGAGAGCGGGCCGCTGAGATGGTAAGTAGATTGGGAGGAGGCGTCGGAGGCGCGCGAAGGGCGTTCTAGCGGCGCACCTGAAGAAACTCGAAGGCGGAACTCGAGATTGTGGGCGAAATCCATGGCACCGACGGCGTTGATTTCGCCGGGGGAAGTAAGAAGCGAAAGTTCCGAAAACTTAATCTCGCGGTCACCACAGGTGAACGCAGCCAAGGCTTCGTGAAAAGAACTGAGGCCGGGACGGCCGGCGCCTTCGCGCAAAGAGTCAGTCAGGCTGAGGTTGTGAAATTCAGCGTCGTTCACTCGCGCTTTGCCTTTACACACGAGCGAAGCGAGCAGATCGGACTTGGTGGCGCCTCGCGCACGTAGAGCGAGTTCTCCCGAGGCTGCGCCGGCAAAGACATTCTCGAAAGCCGGGGAATCCGCGGAAAGGGTTGCAAGATCGATGCGCGAGAAAGCCACGTTCACGCGATAGGAAGGAATAGCTGCAAAATCCGCGTCGAATGACGCACCGATATCGCCTCCATAAAACTGGCCGCGTGCATTGGCGAATTCGACGTGGTGTCCATCCACTTTCAAATCGCCCTGCAGCCGGCGTACAACGACGGGAGCCAGCGTGAATTGGTCGATAGCCAGATGGCCGGCGGCGTGAAGATTGTCAGTCACTGCATTCGTTGACGAGCGAGTGTTCAAGAACGGCAACATGCGGTCGAGGAAGCTTTCCCGCCACTCCGGATTGAGCCAGCGATCGACTTCCGCCGCTACAAGATGGTCCGCCGAAAGCGCGAACTGCCATCCGCTGGAGGAATGACGATCGAACGAGCCGCTCCAATGAGCGCCAAACGCCGCGGCTGACGAGAGCGAGATGTGGCGAGAGTCGGGTTTCCAATCCGAACGGGCTCGAATGTCTTCGATGGGCTGATTGAGGAACGGCGTGCGAAGTGACATTTCGCCCGATTCCCCGCCCCAGTCAATGAAACCTGTCGGTTGCGTTTGCCAAGGGAACGCGGCGCCCTGCCATCGTAAATCGCAACGCACGGGGCCGGCCAGATCCCATCCGCGAGAAATATTCCATCCGAAAGCGCTTGCCGTGGCAATCAAGTCGCGCGCCTGGGTTAAATTTCCGAACAGGTGAAAGGTGGGAAACTCCAGCGAGCCGGGTTTCGCGGACGCCTCCATCCGCAACGAACTGGCGGAAGCGCCGAACGAGAGCGCGACGGGAGCGAGCGAGGCACTGCCACCGTCATAACGAAACTGGATATTTCCAACGTGAGCGGGAACCCGCAGATGGGCACCCGTGAGCTCTGCTCCATCAATCGTTACGGCTGCGCGATTCATCCGCAAAGGCCAGCCGGAAATGTTTCCACGCACGCTGGCGAATCCGCGAAGTGAAATATCGGCCGCGACATCCGAACGGAACGCCCGGATCCAGGCGAGCAGATCGTCCAAGTCAATCAAGGAAGAAGCGATATCAATGGAAACGGGGGGCGTTTTCAGGGCGGAACCTTGTGCCGGAGTTTCCCAGGCGATGCGCGCCGACGCTCGAGCGTGAGAATGCGGCGCTTCAATGGCGGCATCGCTTATTTCGAATCCGAAAGTCATCGGATTCCAGTGTATGTTCGCGAGTACGTTGAGGGCCGGATTGTCCGGGCGGAGCGCGAGGTCCCAGCGGTGAAGCTGTCTGAATTCCGCGCGCGACTGAATGGCCCAGCCATCTTCGCGGTCTTCCGTTCGAGCATTCATGATGAGCGTAAGAATTCCGCGAATGCCGTAATCGTGGCTTCGCGCCAGGCGCAGCACATCCGGCACCGAGGCGTCGCTCCAGGAGACGTCGAGCTCCGCGGGACGCAAGCGCGATGACGTACCGCCCATGTGGCCACTCACATGAAGAATCCCCGCTTGTTGCACGATCACCGCGGCACGCGTCGGAGTTGCTTCCAGATCCATGTTCCACCGGCCCGGACCTGCCGGCTCGATGTAACCCGTTACTCCCACCAACGCAAAAGGAAGCTTTTCGTCGCCACGCTTGAAATTGATCCGGCCCGAATCCACTTCGATGCGGCTAAAGCGCACAGACTGCGCAGCGGAAAGCGCGCCGCTGGAAGCGGCTGAAGAAGCCAGTGTGGAACTAGGTTTGGGCAGCCATTCGGCGAGGTTCCAATCGCCCTCGAGATTGCGAACGAGATTAAGGCTCGGGCGCTCCATCGAAACAGTTCCAAGCTGAATGTGGCCGCGCATCAGCCCTTGCCAGCGAAGACGCACGGTGAGCGACTCAGCCCTGAGAAAATATTCATTTCCAAAACGTGGATCCTCGCCGAAGGTGACCGATTGCGCTTGAAGCGTTGGACCGCCCCACAAGCTGAAGTCATAACTGGCGACTTGAACCGGCCTGCCGAAAGCGGACTCGAGCCGCGCGGTAATCTTTCTCTGCAAACCGGTATGGCGAATGAGGAGAGAAATTCCAATGTCCGCAAACCAGAGGAGAACGAAGAACAGAAGTATCCATTTAAACCACCGGCTCCAGCCGCGTGGTCGCGCGTGAATCGACGCCCGAGGCTGAGAAGCTGCGACGCTTTGGGAAAGAGTGTCTGACACAGCGAATAGCGGCCAACGGCCAGGCTAATGGACCTCGTGCATCATGCGATGCCAGCGCGTTCGGCTGGGAAGATGCAGAAGATTTTGTCCCATCGCGCGCAAGTTGCCAAGGAATCCGCGATCGGCGTAATCCTGGGACGTGGCATCGACGGACCAGTAAACCATAATCGGACGGCCCATAATAGCGCGTCGGTCCACAAAGCCCCAATAGCGGCTGTCCCAACTACGATCGCGATTATCGCCCATCACAAAATAATTATCCGCAGGAACGACGAGCTCGCCGCGCTGGACGTGACTCAGAATTTGTTCCGCCCATTCCGGGCGAAGTCCGATTTCGACGAAGTAGCGGTTGGGCGGCGGAAAATTATCGCCGAAGGGATCTTCGAAAGCCGGTTCGTGAACCACGTATGGCTCAGACAGCGGATCGCCATTTACATAGACATGCTGGTTGATGATCCGAACGCGATCTCCGGGCAAACCGATCACGCGCTTTACGTAGTGCGGATGATCGTCGAATGGAAACTTGAAGACGATAATATCGCCGCGGCGAATTGCGCGGTAAGGAAGAAGCTTTTCGTACCAAGCCCCGTTTCCTTCGAATATAAACTTATTCACCAGCAAATGATCTCCGACCAGCAGCGTCGGCTCCATGGACTGGGAAGGAATTTTGAAAGCTTGAACGATGAAGGTGGTTCCGAAAAGCGCAAGCAGAACGGTTACCAGAAGCGATTCGGCATATTCGGCAAAAGTACTGCGTCTCGGCAACGTCTTTGCACGCGGAGGTATGGGAGTAGAGATGTTTGCCGACTCCGCTGTAGAAGTATCTGCTTCCATGAACTCCTTCAGGCCGTTCCGTTGCTCGCTTCGAGAATTTCCAGCGCGGTTCTTGCGGCACCCTGCTCTGCTTCTTTTTTACTGCGGCCTTCCGACGCCGATAGCTTTTTGCCTGCATCCCAAACTTCCACTTCGAATGTTTTCTGGTGTTCCGGCCCCGATTCGCTGCGGATGCGATATTCGACGGGCGGCAATCCGCGCTGCTGGAGCCATTCCTGCAAAGCGGATTTGTGGTCGGCGCGCTCCAGACCGCCCGCGTTGATTGCCAGCGCCGGTTCGAGCAGGGTACGTTGCAAGAAAGAAGCCGCAGCTTCGAGACCGGCATCCAGATAGATGGCGCCGAGGATGGCTTCGAAAGCGTCTGCCAGCAACCTCTTTTTGTCGCGGCCTCCAGTTTTTTCCTCGCCGGGCCCCAGCCGCAAATGCATGCCGAGCTTGAGTTGCTTTGCAGCCGAATGGATGGAAGAAGCGCTGACGAGCCGAGCGAGACCCTTGGAAAGTTTTCCAGAATCCCAATCGGGGAAAGTCCGGCAAAGCTTTTCGCTGGCCACCAGACCTAGAACACGATCGCCTAGAAACTCCAGCCGCTCATTATCGGTATCGTTCGAATTCTGACGATGCGAGCGGTGGATCAAAGCCCGCTCAAGTACTTCAGGATCCTTAAAACGATGACCCAGGGTCGCCTCGAGCTCTTCGCGTTCCTGTGCGGTCATGGTTGGATAAACCTCGCCTACGGTTTAGGCGCGGCGGGTTGCGCGGACGCCTGTTTCTTAGCTTCATCAATTTTCGATTTACAACGATCGGCCAACCCACCGGGAATCTGGGCGCATTTCTGATATGCGTCTGCGGCTTCGCTGAATCGCTTCAAGGCCTGCAGTTCAACTCCCATCACGTAGAAATCAGTAGGATCCGGCGTGGCGGCGATTTTCTCACCGGCCTGCAGCTCGGTGACGGAATTGGCAAAATCCTGACGGCGAAAATAAATCAGTCCCAGACCGCTATGGGCCTGGGACAACGCCAAGTCCTTGGCCTTTGCAAACTGTTCGTCCGTCAGATTCGCGGGCTTGGTTAGTTTGGAGATTACGTCGATTGCATGCTTTTCGAAAACCTCCGCTTGGTTCAGGCGTTTCTCCGCATCCGGATCGTCGGGATTGTAGTTGTGCGGGATTACCCAGCCTTCGATAACGAGTACGGTGACATTATCCGGGTTTAGCGCGAGCGCCTTATCGGCGGCATCATACATTTTGTCGAATTGTTGTTTATCGAGGTAGTCCTGCATCAGGCGTGCATAGACCTGCTCCGCATATTTGCTCTTGGGGTATTTTGCTACAAACTGCTCGCCAAGCTTAATTCGGGCGTCGGCTTGTTGCGGAGCGTTCGCATCGACAAAAGCTTTGTAAGCTTTCTCTTCCTCAGGATCAATTTTGGGCGCTTCGGCCGGCGCTTGCGGGGCGCTTAGCGGAGCCGCTTTCCCCGATGGTGCCGGCGTCGGTTGTTGCTGCTGCGGTTGCGGTTGCGGCTGTTGCTGCTGCGGCTGTTGTTGGTACTGCGCGCTTGTGGCTTGCGCGACTGCCAGTCCTGCCGCGATAAGTATGGCTATCGTTTTCAGTCCGACGTGAATTGACCTAAAACTCATTTTTCACCTTTCCTGGTTGGTTTCCCCGGCGCATCTAAGAGCGCCCGCCGGGATTAAGGCTTTTCTGATTCCTTGCCGTTTTCGGATGCGCGAGGCTTATAAGCTGAATCCAAGCCGCGCTGGGCGGCCAAGCGGGCGTTCTCTGGGGCGCCATTGATTGCGAGAGCCACACGATATTCGATGAGCGCCTCATCACGTTCGTCTTCAAGGTCATGGATGCGGCCGAGATACACATGCGACCAGGCCAAGATCGTGGGATCGGATGTCGTGCCGGAATTTGGGGAGCCCGATGCCGTCGATCCTGAAGCGTCAACGAGCTGCTCGAATAATTCTTTGGCGCGATCTGCATCGCCCGACAGTATAGACGCAATGGCCAGTCCATACACTGCTCGCGGCTCATTCGGATACTTCTCCAGAATTTTTCCGAAGGTCGCCGACGCGGCTGCAGCGTCCTTCAAAGCAATTTGATGATCTCCGTCAGCTAGCCGGCGATCGAGCTCGGCAGACGCAGACTCGATTTCCGGCACTGCAGCCGTCTGTGCTGGCGCTGACGCCTCCTGAAAAGGAGCAAAAGTGAAATTCTGTAAACGTTTCAGCTCCGCCGATACATCAATACCCGCGACGATGTCGGGGAAATAATACGTCATCGCGGGCTCGGCTTTCTCAAACTTCTGCAGTTGTGCAACGAACGGCCGCACGAGAATAAATCCGGATTTATCGTTCTCCACTAGTGCGGCCTCAAGCTTTTCCGGCGTGAGATGGCGCAAACGCAGCTCTACGGCCTTGATCAGGCATTCGTCAGTGAATGAGAGAAAGTCCGTGCGATATTCGGTGGGGAGCCGGGGAGCGCGCGCGGCAATGTTGAGGAGCGCGCTCTTGCCTTCGACTTGCTTGCGATATCGAAGAGGCAGAGGGTCCAGCATGAAATGCAGATAGGCGTGCTGGATATCGTCAATGGGGAGCTGCGCGCCAGTGCCGACAACGATCGCGTAATGGTCGCCGAAATTGCGAAAGTTCGTGCGATTGCCGACAAGAGGCTCAACTTCCACGGTAAAGGTTCGCCCTTGCATCGGCTTGAGAATTTCACGCAGGTAACCGTTCGACACGGTGACGATGCGCCGGACGGGTGATTGATAGCGAGCGATGGCGCGATCGTACTCCGGCTTGATTTGGGTCCACCGAATATCGAGATGGGCTTCGCTATAAAAGGCCACCAGGAGTTTCTGAAAGCCTTCGAGAGAAGCTACGTCGGGAGGAAGAAAATCCGCATTACCTTGATATTGAAACGTTGGCGGCGGCCCTACGACCAGGGCGAATGTAATGTAGCGCGAGAGCGTCTCGCCTGAGTCAGCCAGGGCGTGGTCGCGATAGAACTGGCGGAGAGCGCTGGTAACAGGACCCTGCAGCTTCAGGAGTTCGCCGCGCAACGCGAGACGCGAAGGCATTTCAGCGAGGGTACCTTCATCCGCGTCGAAACCCGCCGCGTCGAGCGCGCACATCGTTGAAAACAGCTGCTGGCTCGCCTCGACGCTGATTCCGCTGGCCCACGCCTGCGTAGGGGCGGCCTGCCCATGAATCTTGGGCACAGCCGCGATTCCCAAAACGAGCAGAGCGGCGGAACACATCAATTTCGCGTGTGACTGAAAAATCCTTCGAATGGCCAGACTCCTCGCGAGCGTGCGCTCACCTCAAACGACGTTCCCCGTTGCTACAGCGGTTCGCGCTTCGAAACACTAAACTCTAGCGGTCGGCCACGACAGAGTCAAGAAAACGCGCCAGAGCCCAACGGAAAACTTCCGATTGGCCGCAGAATCGCCGGCACATGTTGGCGCGAAAAGCAAAATGGGAAGCGCAACCGTGCGGATAGAAGCGCTTGCGCGATAAACGGCTATTGTTGAGGCGTCGATTGTTGAGGGGTTCGCGGGATAGATGCCGGCACAGAAGAATGAGAAGCGGGCCCGTCGGACCGCGGAAATTCGTATACGCCGCGGGAATCGGACGCCACGATCAGCCGCTCAGGTTCCACGATGATCGCGCTCGCGCGAAGAGGTGCGCCGTCGGGGGTGGCGATATAATAGTCGCCAAGATAGTCGCCGTTCTTGTCGAAATGCACGAGCACTCTGCCGATTGCGGCCCAGATGTCCTGTGAAACGTGATCCACGCCTACAGCAGTGATGACTGGCTTGGCGTCCGTCGCACTCCCAATGTGATCGAGATTCACTTTCACTGTGCCGGTCAAATTGTAAAGGCCCTCGCCGAAGCGGCCGTGCGGACCCCCAAAGCGCATATCGCCACCTCCTCGTTCAAAGCCGGCGCGAGGACCCATCGTGCCCGTACCTGGCGCCGGCGCGGAAAATGCTTGAGTGTCTTTACTAAGCAAAGATGCGCCAGGCCCGCCCCCAAAGGACGTTCCTCCTACCTGCCCAAAGCCTCCGATCCCCGAAAAACCCTCCCCTAAACCCATCCCACTAAACATTCCGGCTCCGGGAAAACCGCCCGGGGCGCCCATGCCGCCCATCATGCCGCGGCCTGCGATCCCCGTGCCTATCCCCTGTCCGGCGGACTGCGATAGAGAGAAGAGCGCCTGGGAACTGTCATAAGAATTGGCCGAGCCAAAGAGATCGCTTGAAGACGAGTCTTGAGCTGCGAATAGCAACGCGTCGCTCGTTCCATCGGAAGCAGACGATCCCTGTGAGTTCGCTGTAGTTCCCGAGTGTTGGGACTTGCCTCCTAGATGGAATTGAAGCGAATCTGCCTGAAACGTTCCTTGCGCAGATACCATTCCACCGCCGGCCATGCCGCCGGGACCGCCGCCACCAGGGCCCGAGGCGAATCCTGTCGAGAGAATACTGGCAGTCGCTGATTGGGCTGTTGCTGGACCCTCTCCCAGGCGTGCGCCAAGACCGGGCGATAGGCCGCCGCCGAAAAAAATGTCGCCCTTGTTGCCGATAGCGGCCCAGGTGTTGTACGAGTCAGAAAAGCTCGTCTCGCTGAAACTAACCCCAAACTGGACGCGATCATCGGGGGCTGGGGCGGAAGACGGCGCGTACAAATTCGCGGCCAAGTCAACCTCGGTAGCAGCATAACCGAAGCGGTCGTATTTGCGGACGGTCGGATCGGGCAGTGCCGTGAATGCGAAGTAGATGCCATCCGCTCCATCTCCGAAAACCCTTCCGAGGTTCTGTAATTGCTTCAACGGATCCGCGCCTGCCTGTGCCGGATCGCCGAAGCTGCGAACCAAATCACCTTCGTCCGTTCGAATTTCAACCAGACGCTTCGGGCGCAACGAGGAGACGGCAAACTGGTTATCCGGGAGAGCGGCGACGCCGGTGGGAGCGAAGACCGGAACTGTTTTGAGAAGAGAGCCGTCGGGCTCGAAGATCTCGATGGCATTTGCGCCACGATCGGCAACAAGCAGAAACCCTTCGCTATCCAGGTCAAAGTCGACAGCGTACTGAATCTTCGCGGTTCCACCCGCGCGGGGTATCTGCCCGATCCGTTTTCCCTCGGGACTGAATATCCAGATTACGTTCGGAGGCGTCGCGAGAACGTAGTAACGCCCGGCAGAATCGCGTTTCATGGCCGTAACGCCGGAGTTGATTTCCGGGAGCACGCGTGCGCGAGACTGGACGACGTTTACAAATCCCTGTGCGTCAGCAGGAAGTGGAGCGGTAAAACCAGCGAGAAGTGCAATCACGCAGACAGGGCCCCACAGACTCCATCCCGAACGACGGAACATACAAGCGCCCCCCTACTCAATAAGAATGATCTGCGTTCGTGTACTTGTATTGACGTGGTCGGCGTCCAAAAGTTCCAATAACTTTGCCGGGAGAAGCGAGCCGCACACGGACCGCATTTAGCTCGTGATAAGCCCGCTTCGCAAGCTTCGGGATGTGAGCAAGGAATTGGCAATATCCATTTGTTCAAATTGGTTCAGGAGGTTTTATCTTTGCAAGTGTGCTGTACGAGACAGTTTTATGACTGCGCCGCGCACATAGTAGGCGCTACCGTGATTCCAAAATTGGGAACGCAGGAATCGCGGTCGGGAGACTAACCCATATGAACCGTTTACATCGATATGTAGGCGCGCTATTTCTAACCGCTGCCCTTGCGGCAAGCGGATCCATGGTGGCCGGCGCGGCAGCGCAGGAAACCGTTCAGGCTCGAGTCTACGATTCAAACCACCGCGATTACCACAACTGGGATGACCGCGAAGACCACGCCTACCGAGGCTACCTGGTAGAAAGGCACCAGGATTATCGCCCGTACGACAAACAGAACCACAGGCAGCAAGTCGCTTACTGGAACTGGCGCCACAGCCATCCTGATTGAGAATCAGAAAAACTTTTCGCTGAACGACAGAGCCCATCGTCGCACCGCTTATCGGGAAATCCCGGGAAGCGCTCTGACGATACTTTCTGCGCGATGCGAAGTGCAAAACCGAGGTAAGAGCATGAAACGCCCAATTGGTGTGACAATTATTGCGGCTCTGACGTTCTTCGGAGCGGCGGCTCTGGCTCTGGGCTCTTTTGCTTTCTTTGTAGTTGCCGTGATGGGCATGACGGGCGGAGATGCGAGAGATCCCGCCTCCGTGGCAATCGCCGGAATGGGAGTCGCGGGGGGATTTTCGCTGCTGGTCCTCGCGGGTGTTGCCGCCTGCCTCGCAATCGGCGTTTTGGATCTGCGCGAATGGGCGCGGATCATATCCATCGCATCCATTGCCGCGGGGATTGGATGCACGATTCTCAGCCTTTTCGCTTTTAGGAGATATGTGGTGATTCCGCCTGTCCCATCGGTCTTTTGCCATTTGCTGGTGATGGCTACAGCCGTCTGGATGCTGGCGTACCTCTTGCTCGCCCGGGTCAAGCAGGCTTTCAGCGTAGTAACCCCTAACCGCCTCACTACATGAATTGGCAGCGGTAATCTAAATCCAGGTCAGCCGAATTATTGAAAGCTGGCTACAACGCGCTGGGAGAATGTTTGAAGCTGTGGAAGAAAAGAGAAAAGCTATCCGTGGACGCGGACTTCGCTAAAGCTAATCAGAACTTGGCCGCCGTCGGTCGGACGGCCGAAGCTGATCTCCGGACGAAAGCGCGAAAACAGCAGAACCTGATCAATCTGATGCCTCACCGCGGCGTCCTTGGGGCCTGAAAGAATGTTGTAAGACACAACTTCACCTTGAGCGTTGAGCGTGGCCTGAAGCACCAACACACCGGAATCCGGATGGCCTTCGGTGGCTACCACTCCCGGGACCGGAAATGGCGCCAGGCTTTCCAGGCGCGCGGGCTGAACGAGGTTCAAAGGCAAATCATTTGCAACCACACCCATCGGAACGCCTATCAAAACGTTCTGCACAATCAGGACAAAGACCACCAGAGCGGTAAGAATTCCGCCAGTCGCTGGGACAGCAAGCCGGCCGAAAATATCCTGGAATCCCAAGAATGCGCTAGACCAGGTACGGCGAACACTCACCCACGGAGAGACTGAGTGCGCGGCTTGCACGCGGATACGCATGGCCAAATCCGCCGGTGGAGCAACTTGCTCAACCTTTGCCAAACAAACGGAGAGCCGGCGATAACTTTCCAAGACGTCGCGACATTCTCCACAGGAATCCAGATGCTCGCGAACGATGGCATGNNGCGCGTCAGCAGATTCTTCCGCATGAGAGACGTGAAGCATGGGCTCGAGAATCTCCCTTAGATCGCGCCGACCGCGCAAGATTCGCGATTTCACCGTGCCTACCGAAACCTCGAGCACTTCCGCCACCTCTTCGTAAGACAGACCCTCTAAATCCCTCAAAATTACTGCGCTGCGAAAGACGTCTGACACTTGCGCGAGCGCCCTGCGCACCACTGTTTGCATCTCAGCCGCTTCCACTTGCTCCAGCGGTGTTGCTTCCAGGTCTTTCAGATCGAGCGCCGGGTTCTTCCCTTCCACCTCGGCATCAATAGAGACCTGTTGGCGATGATGGCGCCAGCACCAGCGGCGGTGGTTCAGCGCTTGCCGCACGGAGATGCGGTAAAGCCACGTCTTCAGCGAACTGCCCTGCCGGAACCCGTGAATCCCGCGAAACGCTCGAAGAAAAACTTCCTGGGTCACGTCAGCGGCATCGGCAGCGTCCGAAAGAATGCCGTAAACCAGGTTGTACACCCCGGCGTGATAATAGGTGACCAGCCAGTCGAACGCCGAGTCAGACCCCGCCTGAAGCTCCGTCACCAAGACGGCTTCGTCGCGGCCCCAAGGCAAAGTTTGTGCTAGGTCGGACATGCCTTCCGCCGGTCTCCCTTCAGGGCGTGTCCCTGCTATGTTTAGACACCGCTCAGCCCTGATTGTTACCAGCATAGCAGAAATTAAACGCGTGGGTATGTGCCGAAGGTACTATGCGGGAAGCGCCCCAAAGGAGGCGCAAATCGCTGAAAGCATAGGGGTCGGCGAGTGTCCGACTCCACGTTCCTCAGAAGTTAGCGCGACGCTCATCACTGTTCATCGGGCATCGCTTGCTTTAACCGGGGCTCGGGACGCTTCTGACGAGACTCGAGGCCAGGTCCACCACAACAGTACCGAACCGCCGCCTATTGCCATGACCGCGCCTACAAGGAGTCCGCAAAGGTAGGCGTCAGTTTCGTCGGGGTCGCGTGCCGGCGGTCCAAAGTGGCTCCAGAGATACATGCCAATAAGAAGACCTCCGAAGCCCAACAGACACGCCATTATTGAAGAAAAGAGAGCAGCTGCAACTGCGCGCTTTGATCGGGATTCCGCCATCGGAACAATCGGACACTGATCTACTAAAGAAGAAATGGTGGAGCCGGCGGGGTTCGAACCCGCGACCTCCT
>PLZZ01000181.1 GCA_003153585.1 Acidobacteriota bacterium
ATGGCGCAGACTCCGGCGTCGTCTCCGTCACAAGCACCTACGGCACAGGCACCGGCGTCGCAAGCGCCCGCGGCGAAGGCGCCAGCGGCTGCCGGGACAACTCATCATGCGACAGCGGCGAAAAGCGCGACTCCGCTGGTGCTGAAGACGGACAAAGACAAAGCCAGCTACGCCGTCGGCATGAACATGGGGAAGGGTCTGCAAAAGGACGCTATAGACATTGACCCGAATATTTTCGCGCGAGGATTAAAAGACGGATTGGCGGGCGGCAAGACGCTGATGACCGAAGAAGAAGCGACGGCAGCGATAAACGTACTCAAGGCGGAAGTGAAGAAAAAACAGGAGGCAAAGATGCAGCTAGCCGGAGATGCAAACAAGAAAGAAGGCGACGCATTTTTGGCCGCCAACAAGACGAAAGAAGGTGTGGTTACGCTACCGAGCGGCCTGCAATACAAAATTTTGACCGCAGGGACCGGGCCGAAGCCGACCGCGGCTGACTCCGTCGTCTGCAATTACAAGGGCACGCTCATTAATGGCAAGGAATTCGACGCTTCTTCGAAGCACGGCGGCCCGGCGACGTTTCCAGTCGGCGGAGTGATTAAGGGATGGACGGAGGCACTGCAACTCATGCCCGTGGGATCGAAGTGGCAACTTTTTGTTCCGGCTGACCTGGCCTATGGCCAGCGCGCCATGGGCCCCGATATAACGCCCGGAGCCACGCTGATTTTTGAAGTTGAGCTGCTTTCGATCAAGGCGAAGTGAGAACTCGCGTTTAACAAACTGATGCGATAAACGGCTCTCCGCCGGGAGCGCGCTCGATCGTTTGACAGGCGCTGAGCCGTCTTCATATTATGCAAAAACAGCGTTTAGAAGGCGGGTTGAGTATAAGCTGGTACCGCGAGGCGAAGCGGCGCACGTAACCCCATATGTTCAGCATTCCACACCTGGTCATAATTTTCGTCGTGGTTCTGGTGGTATTCGGGCCGGAAAAGCTGCCGGAATTGGCGCGGAATCTCGGGAAGATCATGGGAGAATTTCGGCGCGCTACAGGGGACCTGCAGCATACGTTCGAAGGCCATCTCCGCGATATCGAGCGCGAGTCGAGCCTGCGCCAGACGGCTACGGGAGCGGGCACGACAATTGCTCCGCCCGCGCAGACCACAATCGCTCAGCCCCAAACGGATTCCGCCAGCACGGCAGGAACTGTTCCCAGCGACGCGCCGCACGGCTGGACGGTGGCGCCCTCGAACCCATCAGCAGGAGAGAATGCCGGGACGCCTGCGGATACTTCGGCGGAAACGACCGGAGCGACGCAGGCGGACGCAAGCCATGCGCAGCCGGATGTGGTCAAGCTGCCGCAAGAGCCCTTGGTCAGTCCACCGGGCAAGAAAGTAGACTTAGACGAGGCGAGCGCAGGCGGTGCGCCCAAGTCAGTCCGCGAGAAGGGGAGCGATGGCGGCAGCACAAACTGATCCGAACGCGACGCCACCTGCTGATAATTTGGCGTCTGCCGCGGACAAAGATCCGGGCGGGCGGATGTCGTTTTTTGAACACTTGGTGGAACTACGAACGCGGCTGATTCACTCTGCCGTTGCCATCGTGATTTGTGCGGGAATCGGGCTGCTGCTATCGAAGCATTTCATCACGTTCATCGTGCAACCGATGCACCTGGCGCTGCGTTCAGCGGGTCTGGCTGACAATCTTTACTACACGAGTCCCGCGGGCTACGTCAGCCTGGTAATTAATCTGGGGCTGTATTTGGGTATCGCCATCGCGATGCCATACGTGCTTTATCAAGTATGGTTGTTTGTGGCGCCGGGACTTTTCAAGCACGAGCGCAACGCGGTGGCAGGATTCATCGTTTCTTCGATGTTTCTCTTTCTGTGCGGGTTGGCGTTTGCCTATTTCATCATGCTGCCGACGACGCTGAAATTCCTGATTGGATTTGCGAATGAAGGGCCGATCAAGCCGCTGATCAGCATTAATGAATATTTTGATTTAACCTTGATGATTCTGCTGGGGCTGGGTCTGGTATTCGAGCTGCCCGTTCTGATTTTTATTCTTTCGCTGTTCGGAATCGTGACGCCGAAATTTTTGCTGAAGAATTTCAGATATGCGATGGTGATTATCACGGTTGCGGCGGCGATCATAACGCCCACGCCGGATGCCACCACGATGCTGGTGTTCATGGCGCCGATGATCTTGCTGTATTTTCTCGGCGTGTTTGTTTCATACGTGGTGTTGAGGCGGAAGCAGGCTGCGAACGTAGCCACGGGGGAGGCGCAGTAGATGCCGAATACATGCCGCAGGTTCGTGTTCGCTGGTGTGCTGATCGCGGCGATCGGTGTTGCCGCGTGCAGCCACGATGGCGCGCGCTCGGAGGCGTCGGCAAGCGCTGCAACCACATCGCAGCCACCGGCAAGCCAAAATGGCGCGGCGGCGGCGGCAAAACCCGCTGAATCAGCGCCGCCGGCCTCGCAAACGGGAGGGTTCGATGGCGCGAAAGCGTACGATCAGGTTGCCAAGATCGTGAGCTTCGGGCCGCGCCCGCCGGGGTCGGAAGGCATTCATCACGTGCAGGATTACATTCGCGGGCAACTGCAAAGCTTTGGGTGCACCGTGGATGAAGACGATTTTCACGCGTCCACGCCGGCCGGATCCATCGCGATGAAGAACATTATTGCGAAAACACCCGGAACGGGGCAGGGAATTATTCTGCTGCTCACGCATTACGATTCGCTGGGCAGCGTGCCGAATTTTGTGGGCGCGGAGGATAGCGCGTCGTCCACGGGAGTGATGCTCGAGATGGCACGCCTGCTCTGCGGCAAGAAACAGGCGAACGCCGTGTGGTTCGCTTTTCTGGATGGCGAGGAAGCGATTATCAACTGGGACAAAGACAACGACCACACCTATGGGAGCCGCGAACTTGCGGCGAGTCTTGCGGTTTCGGGAGACTTGAAGCGGGTAAAAGCGGTGATTCTGGCGGACATGATTGGCCAGTACAATCTGGAAATCCCGCGCCAGAATGCAGAGAATTCGACGCGATGGCTTACCGATATTGTTTGGAAGACCGCGGCGCGGCTAGGCTACCAGGACATTTTTATTTCGCGCGAGACGGATATTTCGGACGATCACCAGCCATTTCTAGCGCATGGCATGCCGGCAATTGACATTATTGATTACGACGGATATCAGAATCCGAAATACTGGCACACGGCGGAGGATACACTCGACAAAGTAAGCCCGCGGAGTATTGCGATCGTGGGCCACGTGATTCTGGAATCCGTAGCTGAGCTGCAGAAGAAATTTCACTAACGGCTATTTCCGAGAGTACAGTTGCGGCCCGTTAAGGCGGACTAGGCCGCTCGCAGTGCCAGTTTTCATTTCAAATGCCGACCATCCGCATTCCATCCTCCCACGGCGCATATCGCGTGTACTGTTCGCGCGGCGCCTTGGCGCGCGCAGAATCCGCGATCGAGGGACTGGGCGATTCGACCGGCATCTTCGTGCTTTCGTCACCGAAGGTGTGGAGACATTGGGGACGGACGCTCGGGAAGCGCGTTCGGGGAGTGCGCGCGAACCGGACGTTTCTCTTCGACGACAGCGAATCGGCGAAAAATCTTGCAACAGTGGAATTGCTGTGTCGCGCGCTCAGCCGGGCTGGAGCGGACCGGCGCGCCGTGATCGTCGCGGTTGGCGGCGGCGTAGTGGGTGATGTGGCGGGCTTCACCGCGGCCAGCTATCTTCGCGGCGTGAGGCTGGTGCAAGTTCCCACCACGCTGGTGGCGCAAGTGGACAGCTCGGTGGGAGGCAAGACCGGCGTGAACCTGCCCGAAGGCAAAAATCTGGTGGGCGCGTTCTATCCGCCTCGCGCTGTGATCGCCGATTTCGAGACGCTGGCAACGCTGCCGCATCGAGAATATCGATCGGGTCTGTACGAAATAATTAAATACGGCGCGATTGCGGATGCGGAGCTTTTCAGGTTCCTCGAGCGGCACATGTTGGCGCTGTTGCGGCGCGATCCAGCGGCGCTGGGATGGGTGATTCCTCGGTGTATACGCATTAAGGCACGCATCGTAGCGCAGGACGAGCGCGAAAGCGGGCTCCGTGAAATACTGAATTTCGGGCACACGTTTGGCCACGCGCTGGAGGCTGTCACGGGTTACCGGCGTTTTCTGCACGGTGAAGCGATCGGCTGGGGGCTATACGCCGCTACGCTGCTCGGGCTGGCCACGGCGCGCATCCCGGAATCGGAAGCGACGCGTGTGATCCGGCTGGTG
>PLZZ01000035.1 GCA_003153585.1 Acidobacteriota bacterium
CCTCGTAAAACTTCACAACAGCGAGAAGTTCTCCCTTCGGAACGAGGACTTCAGGCTCGCGCCGAATTCTGGAGGAAGGGACTGAGTGCGATGTGACTTCCTTTCGAGAATGATCCGGAATCGTAGTGGCCTTGGGGACGGCAGTCGCGGCGTGCGGAGACGGGGGCGTTGTCGGCACAACTTCTGTCACCGTCGGAGCAGAAACACGTCGGCGCGGCGAACCCATAACCACAATCGCCAGAATCGTTGCAAGAACAACTGCTCCCGCAGCGTAGGACAAAGGCCGACGAGCTACCTGTTGCCAAATCCTCCACTCTTCCAAACTCCACGGCTTCGGAGCAGGTTCAGCCGCAATTCGTGCACGCATGCGCGCCATGAACTGCGGCGAAGGTTCTCCCTCAATTAGCGTTTCCACGCCGCGATCCACTACGAGACGCAACGCCTTGGCTTGATCGAAAGCTTCTCGGCAAGCTTCGCACTCCGCCACATGCGCCAGCAACTCGAGTTCGCTCTTTGGGCTCAGCTCGCCCAGCGCAGAATCGTTTATCCGCTCCATCATCTGCTCGGATTTTTTTTGACAATCCATTCCAGGCTCTCCGCTAGTTTCTTTCGCGCTAAAAATAATCGTGACTTCACCGTGCCTTCCGGCAGTCCTGTGAGTTTTGCCACTTCGCTGGTGTTGTAGCCTTCGATGGCTGCGAGGGTCATCACCAGCCGCAGCTTTTCGGGCAGGGCGTCCAGCGCCCGCGCCACCTGACGCTCGAATTCCCGAGCGGCGGTGACATTTTCGATTCCAGCGGCGTGCTGGCTATCCAGGAACGCAGCGTGTTCGCGGCGCTCGCGCCGTCCGGCAGCTCGAATGCGATCGAGCGCGAGCCGCCATGCCGTCCGAACCAGCCAGGCGCGAAAACGCTCGCGGTCGCGCAGGCGGTGAAAATTGCGGTACGCGCGCAGCATGGCTTCTTGCGCCACGTCTTCTGCTTCGGCTGAATTGCGCAGCACACCCAGCGCAACGCGATAGGCCAATGTAGGACAGTCAGCCAAACGCCGCTCGAACTCGCGTTCGAGCGAAGCGTCCTGGCTCACCGCGTTACCCGGAAAACTGGCTGCCAATGCATCCATCTTGGTCCCACTAAGCCAGACGCCGGTAAACGGGTTTCGGTTCACTTGTTTTGGAGAGAAGAAACGGATTGATTACAGGTCCAGCCGCTCGAGCAGCGCTCCCAGATTTGACCCGTCCACCACCAGGTCCGGGCGCTTGGTGGCGAAGTCCTCTACATCGTCGAGCGCTTGAAACAACCGCATCTTTGCCACCGCGTACTCCTCGGTCCCAGTCAGCGCGCGCCCTGTCCGCTTGGTCCACAAATCCAGAGCGTCGCGGCGTACAAATATGCGGACCGGGAACATCGACTTGCGGTCGGCGGACACGTAATAGATATATTCATTTCCCGCGGCGCCGTCCTGCTTCGCGGGATGCACGTCTTGGAACTGGTATTGGTAAACGTAACCGCTTTCCGCGGAGTAGGCCTTGATTCGCCGCACCGTCTCTGGTTTGGACATCCCGGCATTATTCGGCTGCGCTCATTTGGTGTCAATCTCTGCGTTAATGCACAAGCCGCTCCCATAACGGGATTGCATCCTTGCCATTGCGGGAATGAAATATTGGAAATCGCGCCTCTAACCGGCCCGTGAGTTTCGTGCGCTCAGTCCTGATCTTTTTCCACAAGTGCGTAACTTCCGTGTGCTCCACCGCTTACATCGAAATTTAGACGCGGGTGAGTACTCGCGATATGAAAAAAGAATGTGCTCCGCTTTGGCACACCTGTTGCCCTACTGATTTTTGTGATGTTAGTTTCAGTCCAACTGAAAAACTGGCGGTCGGATCACCTGCGCGATTCGAATTCCAATGTCTGTGCCTCGCGAACGCTTCTGCGGATTCTTGCCCGCAAAATTTCTTGGTATGTTGTGTCGATTCTCCCAATCGCGCTCATCGGCTGCGGTTATGCGGGTACTCCACCTTCGCCACCGCCGCCGAATGTCGTGGTTGCGATTCAGCCTGCGAGCGCCCGCCTATTTCTAGGCCAAACGCAGGCATTTCAGGCCACCGTCACCGGCAGCACGAACACAAACGTCACCTGGGAAGTAAACGGCGTTTCGGGCGGTAGCGCAGCCTCTGGGACAATTTCTTCTGTTGGTCTCTTTACGGCTCCCGCAATTCTGCCTCCCGGCGCGAGCGTGAGCGTCACGGCAGTGAGCCAGGTCAACCCAAAAGACAGCGCTTCAGTCCTCGTGACTTTGCAGGACAACATCGTGGTCAGCGTGCTCCCACTGTCCGCGACCCTAACAACAGGAGCGGCGCAGGTGTTCAACGCAACAGTTACCGCAACAACGGGCAGCCCTTCGACTGCCGTTACATGGAGTGTGAACGGCGTGGCGGGAGGCAATTCCAACGTTGGTACGATTACCGCGAACGGCTCAGCGACTGCCGTTTACACCGCACCTGCCGAGCCGCCTGCATCCCCAACGGTGAGTGTCACGGCTACCAGCGTCGCGGACAACTCGAAAACCGCAAGCGCCGCCGTCACGATTGTCTGCGGTGGTGCGAGTTCAATTTCGCCCGCGTCCGCGAATGTCGCGCTCGGCTCAACGCAATCCTTTACGGCATCCTTCTGCCCCGCGCCCACTTCGCCGATTGTCTGGGATGTGAACGGAATACCCGGCGGCAACACAACGCTCGGGACCATTGTCGGCACCAGCGCGACGTCGGCGCAATATACCGCTCCCACAAATTTGCCTCCGAACAATCCTGTCACCGTTCACGCAGTGGCAGGCGGCGCCACAGTGTCCGCCTCCATCACAATTGTCAGCACCGTCGGCGTTACGGTTGCGCCGTCGGCTACCTCGGTCGCTATCACCCAGCGAACCACCTTGACGCCGACGGTCACCAATTCCCCGAACACTGCGGTCGCCTGGACCGTGAACGGAATCCCCAATGGAAATACAATCCTCGGGCAAATCTG
>PLZZ01000199.1 GCA_003153585.1 Acidobacteriota bacterium
GGATCAATGTTCTGAAATTTCAGATGGCGGCTCAAGCTGGTGTACTCAGCCATCTGATCGTCGAGAGCCGCATTCGGGGACTTATCAAAGCGGACGATGGTGACATCCTTCTGCAAGCCGCCCACGACCTGCTTGGTCTGATCGGAAAGCGTGTACAGTTTTTCGGTGGTCAGATCGAAACGCTTATGATGGCGAAAGCCGACGAAATTCACGATCACCAGGATAGCGAGTACAGCCACACTGAGAATCGTGGTGTTGGTGCCAAGCTGCGAAGAACGTTTGGAGAAGAACCGAAGAATGCCGCCAAAACCGATCACGATTGACGCGAGCAGGCAAAGCGCCCCGATTGCCAACACAACTTTGCTAAACGTCAGAAGCTCGCCCTGAATCGAATAACGCAAATACCCGGCCACCAGCATGGCTATACCGGTGGTGCCGATGAATCTTGCCAACTCCTCCCGATCCCATTTCATCCTGCGAGTTCCTCCATAATTTGCGAGCGCGAGAAAAAACCGCCTAGGCTCGCCGCCAGCGCATCGAATCGACGGAGCGCACGGTCAAGAAAACAAAAAGAACGATGAAGCTTGCGTAATAAATCAGGTTGGACGTATCAATAACGCCGCGAGTGAAATCTTCGTAATGGCGTATCACCGAAAGATATTGAAGCACGGTGCCTCCGCCGCTATCGGTGCTGCGGCCAATGTCCAGCACCCAGATAAACAAGGAAGCCGCGAACGTAATCACTGCTGCAATCAGCTGGTTTTCGGTGAGGGACGACACAAAGGAGCCAAGTGCCAATAGCGAGCCGCCGAGTAGCAAAACGCCCGCATACCCCGCCGCCAACATGCTCCATGGCGGCCTGGGATCGCTGCGGAGACACATGAAGATCATATAGCTCGCGGTGGGCAGCAACATGAGCGCGAACAGAGACAGCGAAGCCAGATACTTTCCCAGCACGATTTCCAGCTCGCTGACCGGCGAAGTCATCAGCAGCTCCATCGTGCCACGCTTGCGTTCCTCGGCATAGACACTCATGGTCAGAATCGGGGTAAAAAACAAAACGAGCGTCGAGAGTATGCCAAAAAAGTTGCGCATCACAGCGGCCGGAACGTCGAAATCGGATGGCGCGCCAAAACGCATTCCCTGCATTTCCATTTGAAAAGATTGCTTGATCACTTCCGACAGGATTACGTTGAAAAAGAACGCGGTCAAAATCAGGAAAAGNNCACTCCTTTATCGGATGGCCTTAACTGGACGACTGCGCGTGGGCCGCGTCGTCGGTGGTGAGTTCGAGGAAGATGTCTTCGAGACTCAGGCTCACGCCGTGCAGTTCGTAAAGCGGCCAGCCATGTTCCACAATTTTCGCCGCGACCTGGCTGCGAATGTCATTCCCTTGTGCCGCCTCCACCGTAACCGTCTGACGGCTTCCGGCACGGGCCGGCTCTATCACCACGCGGCTCGCTCCCGGAATTTCTGACAGCACGTCGCGAAGCAATTTTTCCGGGGCCTCCGTTTCAATGTGAATTTTTTGGCCGCCTTTTAGCTGCGAGGTCAAATTCTGCGGCGTATCCACCGCGGCAATTTTGCCCTTATTGATGATGACCACGCGGTCGCAGGTCATGCTGACTTCCGGCAGGATGTGCGTGGAAAGAATGATGGTGTGGTTCCCAGCCAGACCTTTGATTAGATTGCGAACTTCAATAATCTGCTTGGGGTCCAGGCCGACGGTGGGCTCATCGAGAATGATAACGTCAGGATCGTGCACGAGCGCCTGTGCGATGCCCACGCGCTGCTTGTAACCGCGCGACAGCCGTTTGATAAGTTCGGAACGCCGGTCTTCCAGGTTGGTTTTTCTCAGAGCGTCATCGATGCGGGCGGGACGCCGCTCCGCCGGAACGTTTTTGATACGGGCGACAAAATCGAGGTAGGTCTCGACCGTCATGTCAGGATATAGCGGCGGATTTTCAGGCAGGTACCCGATCCGGCGACGGACTTCCATGGATTCACGGAACACATCGAACCCCGCAACCCGCGCGGTCCCGGACGTGGCCGGCATATAGCCGGTCAAGATACGCATCGTGGTCGTTTTCCCGGCGCCGTTGGGCCCCAGAAAACCGAGAATCTCACCCTTGTTCACTGTGAACGAAACATGGTCCACGGCTGTGACTGAACCGTACGATTTCGTCAGGTCCTGAACTTCAATCAAGGTACTCCTCCAAACAAGGGCGCACTACGCGTTTCCCGAGCGCTTCCAAACCAATCTTTATACTAAAGTTGGGGGAAAATTGAAAATCCACGAGATTGTGGTTACAGGAGCGAGCGATCAGTGCACCCGATTGAGATGCAGCGGGTGCCGCCGGGAGTTGTCAAGGAACTGCCGCTGCGAATGATCTCGCTGGCATTGGGTTGCACTGGGCCAAATTTGCCGCCGAAGATGGGGCTGGCTAATAATTCATTGTCTGCCTTAAAATGAAGCACATAACAGGCAACGGCCTTGTCATCCAGCGCATCCACATTGCGTACAGATGCAGCTTATCGTTCGTAATCCGAAATGCTGAGCCAGGTGCAGCGAGAGCCTGGAACGATGAAACGAGCGACGCGGATAGATGGGCGTCGGGAGATGTGCGTTGACACATCGCAGCCGTTTTGTTATTCAATTTGTTTCGCATTCTTAGCCGGCGATTCGGCAACGGGTTCTGTCCCACCACTCTGGGCGGATCTGAAAAAGAAATCCAAGGTGATATGACAATTTCGAAGGCGTATGCCCAAATGTTCGAAAACGCCCGAAGCCGGCAGAGAAATCTCGCTGACGTCGCGTCCCCTAGTTTTCGACTGGCGCCGGTGCGATTGCTTGCTTGCGCACTGATGGCTTTTCTCGGCGTCGGATTTCTCGCGGGTTGCGGAGGCGGCGGCAATTCCATCACGCTGGAAGTGCTGCCGAACACGGCGCAAACAGTGGACCAAGGCCAGGTGATTCAATTCACCGCGATTCTGGGCAACGACACGGGCAACCAAGGCGTCACCTGGAAGCCGCTCACTGGCTCGGGCTGCGCGGGCACCGGTTGCGGCACTTTAACGAACGTCACCAAAACTTCGGTGACCTACACCGCGCCCACTAATAGTTCGATTGCGCTTACGGTCAGTTTGAAGGCAGTCGCCAATGGGAATTCCGGCGCGAATGTAACCACGATGATAAGCGTGGTTCTCCCTCCCAGTTTTACGACCATCACTCTTAATAACGGATCGAACGGTGCGCAGTACGGCGAGCAAATCGTAGTGACGGGCGGTGTTGCACCGTTAGTTTTCAGCGTGGTCTGTCCGAACAACCAAACGAGCTGTCTCCCGCCTGGATTGACCTTGAATCAAAACGGATTCCTGCTCGGAACGCCCACCACATCCGGCACATATACATTTTTCGTGAAAGCGACCGACCGCGGCGGGATACCACAGACTGGCCAGCCTCCGCCTTTTTCGGTCACGTCCACGCTTTTCACCGTGACGATTAATCCGGCTCAGCCGCTTTCCGTCAGCACAACCTCGCTGCCCCCCGGAACTATCGGTCAGATGTATAACGTGGCGCTGGCGGCAAGGGGCGGAGCAACTCCATTTACCTGGAGCGTGCCGGCGAACAGTTTGCCTCCCGGCCTGGCCTTGAATACATCCACGGGCCAAATTTCAGGCATTCCGACGACGGTCGGTTCCTTTCCACTCACGGCCACAGTGCGGGACTCTTCCGTTCCGGTGCAAACGGCTACGTCTGGTCCGCTCACTATCTTGATCCAAACGCCTCAACCGCTGCAGGCCATCACCGCGCCACTGCCCGCTGGAATGACTGCAACGTCCTACAGTGCGAATCTAATCGCGACTGGCGGAGTTCCGCCTTACACCTGGAGTGTGATAACCGGTCAGCTCCCGGCGGGGCTGACTCTTAACGCCCAAACGGGCAACATCTCAGGAATTCCTATTCTCGTGGGCACTTCGAATTTCACAGTTCAAGTGCGGGATTCCGCTGTCGGCGCAGGCGGCCCGGCAACGGCGACGCAACAACTCCATATCACTATTACAACCGGTACGACGAGCAGCGATTCCCTGATCAGCGGATCCTACAGTTTCCTCTTCAGCGGATTCGATGCGAATGGAACGGTAGTTATGGCGGGTAACTTTTTGACGGATGGAGCCGGGGGGGTCTCTAGCGGCCAGGAAGACATCAATCGCGTAACCGGCGTTGTGGTTGGCGCGGGTCTGACGGGTAGCTATTCGGTTGGAACGGATGGCCGCGGCACCATGCAGTTGGTCGCGTCGACTGGAACCGGCACCGTGTTTACCGCCAATTATCTACTGGCGCTCGATTCGGCCGGCAACATTCACGTGATCGAGGATGAGACGACTCCCACGAACGGCGTAGGAATTACGCACGGCTCAGGAATTATGAAACCCGCTATCGGGACGTTTACAGCGGCAAACTTCGCCGGCAATTACGCGTTTGAATTCACAGGCCAGGATTTTTTGACTGAGCCAACCGTACTCGCCGGTGCACTCACTGCCGATAACTCTCAGAACTTCAGCGCGGGCACCGCGGATTTTAACGACGGAGGCGTGTATTCTCCGCTCCTTTCTCTCACCGGCAACTTCAGCGTGGGGAACGCGAATTCGAAGGGCGTCGCTACCATGACTTTTCAACCGCCGACGAGCGCCGCGACGACGCTCACGTTTACGTTTTATTTCGCTTCCTCCAACGATATTTTGTTCGCGGAGATTGACACGGCGACTACAACGAATCCTCTTCCCAGACTCAGCGGCGAGATGTTTCTTCAGAACACGACAACCCAATTCAATCAGTCGGTATTGCAAGGCGCCGGCGTTGTAACCGGCACGGGGCTCGCGGGCACGGGACTCGCGGGCTCGAACTCGACCGTTTTCGCGGGTCTGTTGGCGTCGCCTTCCGGCGATGGAAGCGCGAGTCTGAGCTACGACCAAAATGATGGCGGTACCATCTCGCTGCAGAATTCGCTTTCTGGTACTTATCAAGTGTTGCAGAACGGCCGCGTAGGATTCACGAATCTGGGTAACCGGCTGGCTGCGGCTTACCTCACTGGCCCCAATCAAGGATTCATCATTGGTTCTGACTCGGCTGCGACATACGGGCTTCTGGAGCAGCAAACCAACTCGCCGTATTCTGTCTCGTCCGTTCAAGGCAGCTATGTGCTCTCCGCGCCCAAGGAAGCGGACACTCTAGCCGTAAATATGATTGGCCAGTTAAGCTCGGCGGGCGCCGGAAACATAGTGGGCACGCTGGACGAATTTATTCCGCCCAGCACTCCGTCCACGGACCTTGCTTTCTCGGCCAATTACACGGTCACGCCGGACGGTCGAGGGACTATGACGCCGATTCTGATTGCGGGGTTCCCGTCGAATCTTATTCTCTATGTGGTTTCGCCGAGCAGCGTGCGAATGATTCCCGTGGATTCAAATCCGGGGAATGGCCATCCACAAGTCATTTTCCTCAGCCACTAGAGATATTCGTGGAGTAGTTTGGAAGCGTGCCGCGGAGTTCGCCGCGCTATTTCTTCTTATCTTCCTCAAGGCGCAAGGCTGCAGAATTGATGCAATATCGCAGGCCTGTGGGGTTGGGACCGTCCTCGAAGACATGGCCTAGATGCGCGTCACAGCGGCTGCAAATAGCCTCCGTGCGCGTCATTCCATGGCTGCTGTCGCGCTCCATCTCGACATTCTCCGCCGCGATGGGTTGGTAGTAGCTGGGCCAGCCTGAACCGGAATGGTATTTCGCGTCGGAGCTGAAAAGGGGCTGCCCGCAGCAAACGCAAACGTATGTGCCCTTGGTTTCCGTGTCTGCATACTCGCCGGTGAAAGGCGGTTCAGTCCCCTTCTTCCGCGTCACCTCGTATTGTTCTTCCGTCAGCTTCGAACGCCATTCTGCGTCGTCCTTCTTAATTTTGTCGGTCATGCGTGTATTTTACACCGGGTGCGGTTGTTTTCAACAAATCCAGCTTGGAAAGCGCTGACCTGCGTTGGCCGACGCGAATAGAAACTCGACGAGTGTCAGCTATACTGGAGCGGCCGCCTAACGACCGGTCGTTTGCAGTGTATCAATTCGTGACGCGAACTTTTTGGAGACTGCTGTGAATGAGGTTTTCATTTGTGACGCGATTCGCACGCCGTTTGGCCGGTACGGGGGCGCGCTGGCTTCAATTCGCACCGACGATCTAGCGGCCATCCCACTGCGCGGACTAATCGAGCGCAATCCGCGAGTGGATTGGATGGCGCTCGATGACGTCGTCTTCGGCTGCGCGAACCAGGCGGGAGAAGATAACCGCAACGTCGCGCGCATGGCTGTGCTGCTCGCGGGGCTTCCCAAGGAAATTTCCGGTTCCACCGTGAATCGGCTCTGCGGTTCCAGCATGGACGCCATCGGCGTCGCGGCTCGCGCTATCAAATCGGGAGAAGCGGATTTAATCATCGCGGGTGGAGTTGAAAGCATGACGCGCGCTCCGTTTGTGATGGGCAAAGCTGACAGCGCGTTTAGCCGCGCTGCGGAAACGTTTGACACCACCATCGGCTGGCGTTTCGTAAATCCGCTGATGAAAAGCAAGTACGGCGTCGACTCCATGCCGGAAACCGCGGAAAACGTTGCGGACGAGTTTCACGTCTCGCGAGCGGACCAGGACGCTTTCGCTTTGCGCACGCAGCAGCGCTGGGCGCGAGCCCATGCCGCGGGCTTTTTCAAACGCGAGATTTTCCCAGTTTCGATTCCGCAGAAAAAAGGCGATCCCAAGATTTTTGATACCGACGAACATCCTAGACCGGACACCACCCTCGAAGCGCTGGCGAAGCTTAAGCCCATAGTAAAACCGAATGGAACCGTAACCGCGGGAAACGCTTCCGGCGTGAATGACGGGGCGTGCGCACTTATCATCGCTTCCAAAACGGCCGCTTCACAATATGGCCTAACGCCTCTCGCTCGCATTGTCGCAACCACCGCCGTGGGAGTCGCGCCCCGCATAATGGGATTCGCTCCCGCGCCCGCCACGCGCAAAATCCTCGACAAGACCGGGCTAAAACTTTCGCAAATGGACGTGATCGAACTCAATGAAGCATTCGCGGCGCAGGCCCTTGCGGTCACGCGCGATCTGGGCCTGGCGGATGACGCCGCGCACGTAAACCCCAATGGAGGCGCCATCGCTATCGGACATCCGCTGGGTGCAAGCGGCGCCCGCCTGGTAACCACAGCGACCTATCAGCTGCAGACAATCAAGGCGCGCTACGCTCTTTGCACTATGTGCATTGGCGTAGGGCAAGGCATCGCTACAATCATCGAACGCTGCTGAAGGATTGAATTTCCCTCTGCTCTACCGAATGGGTACACCCGCGTCCTACAGTCATCAGTGTATGGCTTCGTCAA
>PLZZ01000243.1:0-10288 GCA_003153585.1 Acidobacteriota bacterium
TGGGTCATGCCTGCTGTACCTGAGGATGGTACAGATCCCTTCGGCCGCAGGGATTCTAGAGGTTCACCTAATTGCACGATCATCTCCGGGGAAAAGTTGAGTTTTCCATTCACTAGCTGGCTGTCACCAGGATAGGTTGTAAGGGTTATGCCAAGACCGCCGTTAAATTCCCCGTAGCTACCGCGGACAATACAGTTCGCTCCGATCGACTTAGCCAATTTTAGCGACGTTTGATTGTCAAACTCCTTTTCCGGTCGGAGATGGAGCGAATCCAACGCTGCCCCGAGCCGTTTGCGATCGACTATTGCGAATGGGCCGCCATGTTTCATCAGCGCCGCAGAAAATTCATCAGCGAGGGATGCACCGAATGGCAATGAACGATCGTCAGGAGCGCTGAAATCTAAGACGTCAATCTGCAGATGTTTGCCTCGCAACTTTTCCGCGAGCCGATCCGCCAATTCCTCTAAGGTTTCGGTGGTTGTCGGAGGTTGATTTTGTGGAAACGCGCAATGAGGGAACGCCAGGAGGAGAAAAACGAAAGTCGGGACAATCAATTTAGAGGCGTTCAACATATCCAATAGATCCGATTAAATCACACGTTTCGGTTTTGCGTTGCACCGAAAGCTGAGGGCACCTTAGATAGCGGGCGAGTGAGAGTTCGAAAGGAGAGCGCACAGCAATCCCGAACTGGCAGAAGATAAGAAAAGGTAGCTGGCAAATTCTATGGTCGCGGATTTGGATTTGGCGGGCGCGGGTCGCGCACGAACATTACGGTTGGTCGAGACTTGTAGGTNNACTGGCGATAGCCGCATTTTTCGGCGACGCGAATGGACGCGAGATTGTCAGGGTTGATGATGCAGGCAGTTCGCGCGGAGGGGAAACGCGTGTCACCCCAAGCGATAGCCACGCGAACGGCTTCGGTTGCGTAGCCTTTGCCCCGTACCTGGGAGGAGAAGACCCAACCGACTTCGGGCAGGCCTTTGAGCGCTGGCAGGTCGCGTTTGTAGTCGGCGAATCCAACCTCTCCGATAAAATTGCCGGTCGTCTTTTCCTCAACCACCCAGTAACCGAAGCCTAGCAGCGACCAGTGGCCAACGTAACGCAGCAATCTCGCCCAAGATTCCTCTTCGCTGAGAGGCTTGCCGCCGATATAGCGAGTGACTTCGGGGTCCGCCCACATCGCCGCCGAATGAATGAAATCGTCCAGACCATGGCCTCGGAGTTTGAGCCGCTCTGATTCGAGGATGGGCACTTCTACAGGAGCATGGAAAGGGCGAGACATGGGATGAGTCTACGGTTCTCCGGGCGCAAGGTCAAAACCCGCACGTTTTCCGCACAGGGGCATTTCTGAGAATTCGGCGCCCCGGTAACCGACGGGGCGAATCGTGGGAATAACAAAAGGGGTTCGTCGGTCTTAAGGGATGAACGCATTTGAGGATGGAAGGAGAGAAAAATGAAAGTCGTTTCCAAGTCAATGGTACAAAAACACGCGATCGCTGGTGCAGCGCTTCTCGCATTCTTCGTGGCGATGTCCCCCGGTGCCAGTGCGAAACATCGAGCCGTCAAGGCCGCCCCGCAACAGGCGTCTGTGGTCGCGCACCTGCCGCTGCCGGGAGCCTCGGTGAGTCAATTGGCGCTGCAGCAACACGGCAGCAAACAATACTTGTACGTCGAGCAGGGTTCCAGGGACGGTTTCGCGATTGTGGACGTCACAAAGCCTGACCAGCCAAATGTCATCAGGAGCGAGGTGTGGCCGAACGAGCCATCCACCGGAAGGTTGCAAATGGTTGGGGGGCGGCTGGCTCTTGCCGAAGCCCCAGACACGGCGACGGCAGAAACTATTTCTCGCACCGAGACACTGAAGGTGCTCGATCTGAGTGATCCGGCAAATCCGCGGACAATCCTAACTTTCTCCGGCGTAACGAGCACTCTGGCGGATGACGCACGGAACTTGGTTTACATCACGAACAGCGACGGACTGTGGATCTTGAAGCACGCGCCGGAGCAGGCGATGCCTTGGGACGCGCATGCATGTCGCTCGGAAGATGCCTCTAGCGATACGGCAAGCTGTCTGTAATCCACGCAAGTTTGATCAAGGGTCTCGGTTCAACGAATGAACCCGAGACCCTTCAAGGAACTCGGTGGCCCCGACTTGCGTCTAAATGGAGTCATTGACCGCATCACTCTTCAAGCGGCTATCGAGGAGTTGGCGCCAGGATACAAGGCTATGTTCATTCTTCACGATATACAGGGATACAAGCACAACGATATCGCCGGGGTGCTCGGATGCTCGGTGGGGAATTCCAAGTCGCAGGTGCACAAGGCCCGCACGCGTCTCCGCGAGCCCCTGCGGAAAGCGCTGGGACACAGCAAGCGGCGGCACCGCAAATCTGTCCCCCTTTCGATTGCCATGGACTGGTTGAAATATGACTCCGACTGGGTTAACGCATAAATATGCCTTTGCGACTATTTGAGATTCACGAACAGCCATGGTTCCCGCAATTTCTCCGGGATCAATTCGTCGACGGGCTCCAGATGATTCTAGAGGTCACGAACACCTATCACCCGATCGCGCAACTGCTACGAGAACGCCTAGAAGACTGCGGTTCTGACCGCGTAGTGGATCTGTGCTCGGGCGCCGGAGGACCGTGGCCATCCTTGGTGCGCCAGTTCAAAATGAACGGAGCCACGCCACCCGAAGTTTTCCTGACTGACAAGTATCCGTGCACGAGGAAACTTCACGATGGGGAGTTTCCGGCAGCGAATCGCATTCATTTCCTCCGGTACTCGATCGACGCAACGCAAGTCCCCGGAAATCTGCAAGGATTCAGGACGCTCTTTTCCAGTTTCCACCATTTGAATCCCGACGAGGCCCGCAACCTTTTGCAGGATAGCGTTAACAAGCGGCAGGCCATCGGTATTTTTGAGGCGCCCGCACGTCACACGTTAACGTTGTTGTCTTTATTGTTGATACCCATCGCCGCGTGGCTATTTGTCCCGTTCCGGCGCCCCTTCCGTTGGTCGCGGCTCCTTTGGACCTATTTAGTTCCAGTGATTCCTTTCGTTCTTTTCTTCGACGGCTTGATTTCTTGCTTGCGAGCGTACTCGCTGGGCGAACTCCAGGAGATGACACGAGGACTTGCGTCCGGCGGCTACCGATGGGAAATCGGCGAACAGCCCGGAGGATTGTTACCCGTCCGGATCACGTACTTATTTGGCTGGCCACATAGCGTCTCCGCCGAATCAGGAGATTGAACCCTGAGATACCGCACTTCTTCGGGAATATTTTCGGTCCTTCGTGTGTCTGGATAAGTGACTGCAGAGCAGAGAGCAATTAAAAATCGCACGAGCAGTCAGGAGGATCGACCAATGAAAAGCGAATTGCAGGGCAAAATGTACGGTAAGGGACTTAAGTCAGTGGCGCGAGCGGCGGTGGTGTTTCTCGCGATTGGAATTGCTGCGGCGCCATCCATCTTTGCCAAGCCGAAGGCGAAGAAGGCTGTCGTCTCGAATTTGGGCGTGATCGCGCACTTACAGCTCGACGGTGGAACGGCGACCCGGATGCTCTTGGTGCAGAAGGACGGGAAGGAATATTTGTACGTTGGGCTCAGCTCGTCATCGGGCGTTTGCATATTTGACGTTACGAAACCGGCGGACCCGCGCAAGGTGGAAAAGTTTGCAGGAGCGGCGCAGGCGGCGGATTTCCAACTTGTTGGCGATACACTGGCGGTGACTTCTCGCGCCGGAGAAGCAGCGGCAATCTCGTCTAATGTGCCGCCCCGCTCGGTGACAATTCTGAACATGAGTGACCCGGCGAATCCACAACAGATCCAGACGTTCGCCGACGTTACGAGTGTTGTAGCCGATGATGCCCGCGGTCTGATTTATTTGTCGAACGGGGAAGGACTGTGGGTAGTGCAAGCCAAGCAGCCAGCGAAAGCCGAACCTCTGGGCTCCTACGGCGGCTAATGTCGTCCTCCTTTACTTCTTCAGATACCGGGGCAGGTGACACCCACGCTCGACACCGCCTGCCCCGGCCCCCCTTNNTTGTCGCGGACGGCGAGGCGGAGAGAATATGTTCCGGGAGCCAGGGGGAGCTGCATGGAGAAAGGCAAGCCGTTTTGATTTGCCTGGGCGAATTGATCGGGCTTGAGACGCGCATCCACGGTGTGGGCATCGGAGGCGATGACTTTGCCCTCCGGCGAGACGGCGGCAACCATGAAGTCCAAGTTGCAATGATGCAGGTCGTTTTCGATTGGGTCGAAGGAAATGGCTGAAGCATCAACTAGAAACTGAATCTGCACTTGCGGATGCGCCGCAAGTTCGGGAACTGGGATATACACGCGGAAGGTGACCTGAGTGGCGGGAAGAGGGTCGGAGAGCGCGGAGCGAAGTTCGTCGTATGCGCGGCGGTCACGCTGCTGCGGAGTTTCCGATGCGGAAGATTGCGCGGCGTCTAAAGCATAGTAGCCGGTACGATGCCGGGACTTGACGCCATCGCGGTTGATCTTTACGTCGATGCTATGGAATTTGCCGTCCCAACGAGCGGCTTCGGGATAATAGCCGAGGGTGTAGTAGCGGCCGCCGTCGGCAGAACTCAGGGCTACAGCCCGCATGATGTCATTGTTGTTGTAAAGCGCCAGGCCGCCGGTTTCCTTGGCGAGGTCCTCCATGGTTTGATGCGATTCGACGGTGGCGTCATGGGAATTGGCAAGCTCGTCTGAAACGGTTTGCGGATTGTCCAGCGTCTGCACGGTCTGGACCGGCGGGTCGGTGGAAGGGTTCAAGGTCTGCTGGTACACATCGCCGACAATGAGGCCTCGAGCATCAACCGTATAGACGGCGACGCGGGCGGAAGCCAGCAGCGCGGCTGTGCGCAGAATCTCTCCTCCGTAATTCCTTTGCGCGTTGGGATACTCGCCCGAGCCCGGCTGAAGGCTGAAAGGAAAAACGGAAGAGACCCAGATTAGATTCTTGCGTCCGGGGAAGCCAGCAACGCCTCGGGCAATGGAGCGCAACGCTGCGAGGGTGATGCGCACGCGATTGTCGGTAGATTCAGCGGCGCGCGACTGATTGTTTCGGTCAATGATACGCAGCATCGCTGGTGGAAGATTTGCGGCTTCAATTGGAGTGAGCGTTTGAATTGCTGTGCCGGACAATTCACTGGACGTATTGGGATTGATCTTGTCCAGTGCGGCCATCAATAAGCGGGGGTCGGTCGTAAAATCCTGGAGGAGCCCAAGGGATTCGTTGAGGGCGAGAATCGCGATTTTTTGGCCCTCTTTCAGTTGCGTTCGCAGGTATCGCATCATTCCGTCGTGCGAAGAGAGCTGATCACCGATGGCGGTATTCAAACCGTCGATAAGCAAGATGGTTGGCGGGCCTTCCGGGCGGTGAAATTCCGGGCGGTTGGTGAAGACGCCCGGGGGAAGCGGCGGAGGTGGAGGGGGAGGAGCTTTTGCGGCGAGAGATTCGCCGGCGTGATCGTCAGAAAATACCGTGATTTTTTGCGGCTCGCCGCGATCGCGAATGGTGAAGTCGTCTGCGGTGAGGTTGGTGACATGGTTGCCGTGTTTGTCGTAGACCACGACATCGACCAGCACGAGGTGAGTGGTGGCGCGCATTGTAGGCGGCTGTGCCGGTGATTGCGGCGAGGGCATTTGTTGAGGAAATAGCGTGGACGCGGAGAATAGCAAGGCGACAAAGGTTAGTCGTCGAAGCGACTTCGGCGTTCGTTCACTCCGACATTCCCACATGGTTCCCATTCTCTCACTAAAAAATCGCGAAAGCAGATGCACGGAAGCTAACGACCTTCAGAAACTAACGGCGCGTCTTGCGACCTGGCGCTGAATTAAAGCAGATGCGAGATCGGCCAGCCGGGATGTCGAGCTAGAACCCAACTAGAATTGCGGATGCGGAAGGGCTTTGGCGCGCTCGTCGATGGACGGAGGGAAGACGGGGGAGCCTTGGGGAGGCTGGCCGCGCGTGATGGCCCAGTGCTCGATCCAGCCGGAACCTCCTTCACCGACGAAAGTGTCGGGCAGGCTGTAGGCAGAATCGCTGAGCGCGTCTTCAAGCGTGATGAAGCGGTAGCCGCGCTTGCGCATCATGTCCAGAAGTTCACCGATGTGGTCGGCTTCGAGTTGATTAGCGTGAAGCAGGAGAATCTGCTTGGGCTCGTAGCCGATGAGGTCTTTCGAGAGCTTTTCTTCATAGGCGAACATTTCGGCGTGATAGGAAAGATAGGAGCTGACGACTTCCTGCTGGAGCGCGGTATCTCCCCGGTGCAAGGCGTCCTCATAAACGGGCGCGAAATTCCAATCCCAAGCGTCCAGCGTGACAGGGGCGATGCGATAGCCGCGCGCGACGAGGAAGGCTTCGGCTTCGCGGCGGGTTTGGAGATCGCGGCCGGTGTCCAGATAAGGATAGCGAAAATAACGGAGCTTCTTGTTGTGTTGCTCGAGCAAGAGCCGAGTAACCGTCTCGCCCTGGATCACGGAGTCTTCAAATTCCTGAAGTCCCGCGAGGTTCAGCGAGGTATGGTTGAAGGTGTGGTTTCCCAATTCCAAACCGGCGTCGAGCCACATGTTGAGAGCTTTGATTCGTTGGTCCACCTCGCCCAAGTGGTAGTAGAGCTCTTTCTCATTGACAAAACCCACGGCAGGAACTTTATTTTGGGTGAGGGCGGCGAGAAGTTTACCGGTCATTTCGGTGATGGCTGCGGCGGACATGGTATTCGCGGCGGCGGAGGGCAAATCGTCNNATTTTTGCAAGGCGAGGCATGGCGAATATTAACATGCGATAGCAGGAGTTATCGTTGCGTGTTTTTGTTGGGCACAGAGTCCGAGTCAATTGATGTAATGGTACCTAGGCGGCGCGGTATAGGTGGTAGACTACGCCGTTCCTGGAACTCCGACTAACAATACGAGGTGCGTTGAGGGTGGAAGTACTTTGGCAGGATTTGCGTTTTGCCTGGAGAACGCTGAGGCGGAGCCCTGGCTTCGCCATCATAGCGGTGTTGACGTTGGCGATCGGAATCGGGGCGAACACTGCGATTTTCAGCGTCATTAATACGGTGATACTGCGTCCGCTGCCTTTTCCGGACTCGCAGCGCATCGACTGGGTTTGGGAAACCGACGAAAACCGCAACGTGCGTCGCGGAACCGCGTCGCAGGCGGAATTTCTCGATTGGCGCGACCGGAACCGTTCGTTCGAGGAGTTGGCTGCCTGGCGTGAATTGTTTTTTACCGTGACGGGGAATGGCGAGCCGGAGCAAAGCTGGGGCGCGCAAGTGAGCGCGAATTTTTTTCGCTTGTTTCGGGTAACGCCGGTCCTGGGGCGCGATTTCCTGGCGGAAGAGGAAAAGCCGGGTCACGAACGGGTGGTAATGCTCGGTTACGGATTGTGGCAACGGCGCTACGGCGGGGACCCGAGCATTCTGGGAAGAACTATCACGCTCGACGACGAGCCCTACACTATCATCGGAGTGCTTCCGCGGGATTTCAGCCTTTTTGGAACCAGCCAGCAGTTTGACGTGTGGGTACCGTTCGGATTCGATCGCGCGAAGCTCGATCGCGAAGTACATGAGGTGATCGTGTTCGGCAGGCTGCGAGACGGCGTGGCGACGGCGCGAGCGCAGGCCGAGATGGAAACGATCCAGTCGCAGCTTAAGAAAGAATATCCGGCCATCGATCAAAAGAACGGCATCGTGGTGGTCGGATTCCATGACGATATAGTGAGCGGCTTGAAGCCGATGCTGATGATCCTGTTTGCGGCGGTTGCATTCGTGCTGTTGATTTCGTGCGCCAACGTGGCGAATCTGACGCTGGCGCGCGGGGCCACGCGAGAGCGCGAAATCGCGCTGCGCACCGCGCTGGGGGCCAATCGCAATCGCGTCCTACGGCAGCTGATGACGGAAAGCGTTGTGCTGGCGTTAATCGGAGGAGCACTGGGCGTTCTGGTGGCCTATGGAGGGCTGCACCTTTTGCGCGCCTTTCTGCCAGTGACGGGAGGGAGCAGCAGGGGCGAAATCCCGCGCGCGGACTCGATCGGAATCAATGCTGCGGTGCTGTACTTCACGGTGGGCATCTCCGCGCTGACGGGCATCCTTCTTGGGCTGGCGCCCTCGATTCAGACCTGGCGTTCGGAGTTGTACGAATCGCTCAAGGAGGGTGGCCGGGGCTCGACGGAGGGGCGGCGCAGCAATTGGATGCGCTCGGCGCTCGTTGTCTCCGAGGTTGCGCTTTCCGTGATGTTGTTGACTGGAGCGGGCCTTCTGATTCGCAGTTTTTTCCTGCTGATGTCGGAGAACCTCGGGTTCAATCCCACGAACGTGCTGACGATGCAAGTGTGGCTGCGCGAGACGCACGTTTCCTCCGGCCGCCAAGTGGTGAACTATTATCAGCAAGCGATCGAACGAGTGAATGCGCTGCCCGGAGTGAAGTCGGCAAGCGCTGTGAATTTTCCGCCTCTGAGCGGCTGGAACGGCCTGTGCGATTTCGATATTCGGGGACGCGCGACGCCTCCATCAGGCCAGCGATTCACTTCGCAATATCGCGTTGTGGACTGGCGGTATCTGCGGACTATGGGAGTGGCGTTGAAGGCGGGACGCGATTTCGCGGCTTCCGATGGACCGAGTACGGGAGGCGTGGCGATCGTCAACGAGGTGCTTGCTCATCGGTACTGGCCAGATCAGGAGCCGGTTGGCCAACAGATACGGCTGGAATTTCCGGCAACGAGGGGTCCGTGGGAGCCCGAGCCAAGCAGTGCGTGGCTGACGATTGTGGGAGTGGCAAGCGACGTACGCGACGGGCCGTGGAGCGAGCCAAAGGGTGGACAATTATATTTGTTACTGGACCAGAATCCTTCACGGATCATGCATCTGGTGGTGCGCACACAGGGTGATCCCACAGCGATGGCCTCGGCCGTGCGGCAAAGCGTGGAGAGCGCNNACGGGCCTGGCGGGTTTGGGGATTTACGGAGTGATGGCCTATAGCGTGGCGCAACGCACGCACGAAATCGGCGTTCGAATGGCGCTGGGCGCCGAGCCTGGCGACGTTTTGAGGCTAATGGTGCGCGATGGGATGCGGCTGGCAGGAATCGGCTTGGCGCTGGGAATTGCCGGGTCGGTTGCGACCGCGCGCTACCTGGAAACGGAGCTGTTCGGGGTGAGGCCGATCGATCCTATTACGTTAACGAGCGTGGTCCTGGGGCTTGCCGCGGTGGCGGTGGCGGCCTGCTATTTTCCCGCGAGACGAGCGGCGAAAGTCGATCCGCTGGTTGCGCTGCGCTATGAATGAGAAGCGGCAAAGCTGCGCTCGCTTTGTTGAAATCAGTGCTTCTGTTTCCCGGATTCTTACGCCGGTCTGCGAACCAAGCGCGCGAGCTCTGGAAAATTTCTCAATAATTCCGAAAGCATAAACTTCAGGCCCAATGCCGCCAGGATGAGCATCTCGGGTTCAATGATGTGCCGGTAACGCATCTCCGGATGGGTGAGGTAAAAGACCAAGGGATAAAAAAGCAGGAGCAACACGAACGGAAGGGCTGCCTCGCGAGCGTTTCGAAGAGCTTGCCAAAGGCCGATGAGCATCACCACGGTCAAGGATACGGTGAGGTAAACGTTGGCGGGGTTGTGGAATTCAATGTCCAGATTTTCGGGGTCAAGATTCCAGAACGCGGTCCACATATAACCAAATCTTCGCAAGCACATTACAAAATACTGCGCGGGATGCCGGGCAATAAAATCGAGCGCCTCGCGCCGCTTTTCCTGCATGTAGGGAATTTCTCCGAGGCGCACGAATTCAGCGAGTTCTTTATCGTTTATGGAAGGATGAGCCATGATATCGACCCAGCTTGCGGTGTGACCGTTATTGCCGACCCAAACTTCGAGCCAGAAATTATCGCGCAGCGGAATGGGCCGGTGAAACGTGCGGTAATTGCGCACCTGCCAGGGGAGCAGGGAGATAAACAGGCCGAACGCCACGAGCGCGGCGGGCTTGAGCCATCCTCGCCTATTTCGCCACAAAGGATAGAGCGCCCAGCCGGCAAAAAAAGGGAATACGGCGAGGAGCGATGCGTTCGTTAGCGCCGAGAAGCCCCACAGCAAACCGAAGCCGAGCCAGCTCCATCCGCCCGCCTGCCCTTTCAGCTTGAGCGCCCAGAGAAAAAGAATCGCGAGCAGCAGAGCGCTGAGGCAAGTTTCCCAAACGAAGGCGCTGGCAATGTAGATGGAGTAGGGCCACAGCGCCCACATCCAGCACGCAACGATCGCAACGCCGCGTCCAAAACT
>PLZZ01000243.1:10321-18439 GCA_003153585.1 Acidobacteriota bacterium
TAACCGTGTCCCGCTGCGATGGAACGCGCAATACGCCCAACCTCAAAACCGAACAACAGATGCTCTCTAAAGTTGTTCCAGGTGTCGGTATAGAGGAAGTGGATAGCGACAATCCGCACGGCCAGGGCAACCAGCGTAATCGCCGGCAGCGATTGCCAAATGGGTCTCTTCGTCGTTGCGCTCTCCACGATTCTCCTGGCGTGCGCGAGGCATTCCCGTTGTACGTCGGTAATTGCCAAACGAACGCGATTCTACTTCATTTTCTGCCGGCCGGCAGGAGGCGGGCAAAACACCTGGCGGAATAACCGTCGGGCGAAGATATTTGTTCGTTTTCTGAGCAAGGGTACTTTTGCGGCTGTACTTCTTGATAAGATAGCGGCGGTTCTTGGTTCTTTTCGACGGAGGGAGCTGTTGAATTCAAAATTCTTTAGTCTCGTACTTCTTATTGGCTTATCGCCATCGCTGCCGGCACAGTCCGAGGCTCCGAATTCGCCGGCGGTTACGCCTCACGCGCAGAGCCCGGCGCCGCAAAAGGTGCCTTCGGGGGTGATTCTTGTAAAGGGGGCGTGGTCGAGTTCCAGTGATTCGGCCACTCCGCTGCCGGAAGGCGGGAGCGTAGCCCACGGCATCTATACAAACCAATACTTTGGTCTTTCGTATCCGCTCTCGTCCGACTGGTACGAGAAGTATAAAGGCCCGCCGCCATCCGATTCCGGTTATTACGTCCTGGCTCAACTTAGGCCCACGGAAACGGGGAAGGGGCCTATTAAAGGGTCAATTTTGGTAGCGGCTCAGGATCTGTTTTTTGCACTGGTGCCGGCCGCCAATGCAAAGGAATTGATCAAATACACGAAAGACAACCTAAAGCCGGACTATAAAGTGGAAGAGGAACCTACAGAGGTGAAGATCGCGGATCGCTCGTTCGTCAGTTTTGAGTATGTTGCGCCCGCGGCAGATTTGCACTGGTACGTATTGGCCACGGAAATCCGGTGCCACATGGTGCAATTTATCTTCACCAGCAGCGATACTCAATTGCTGAAGAATCTGGTCCAGGATATGAACAAAATGAAATTGCCGATGGAAGCCGACCCCGTCTCGGGGACCGGCGGAGGGGATTCACCGGTGTGCATCAAGGATTACGCCACACCAGAAAACGTGGTTAACAGGGTTGATCCGGTTCTTGCCGAGCGCAGATTCAATCCGATCCCGGTGAGAATCATCATCGACAAAAGCGGCAACGTAAAGAACATTCACTTCCTCAGCGCTTTTCCGGAACAATCCAAGACCATTCAAGACGCCCTGTTGCAATGGAAGTTTAAGCCTTATCTGCAGAACGGACAGCCCGTGGAAGTAGAGACCGGCATCATGTTTGGACATTCACCCCAAGCGCCGGCGAAGACGACAGTGACAAACTGAGTGAATCTGCCTGGGGCGCACCCTCCAATCACGAAAGTGGTAGTCCACGCGATACGCGGTAAAAAAATCGGGCGAGACACGTTAATGTCTCGCCCGGATTATCCCGCCCGCGAACTACAGCGAGCGCAGGTAATTCAAAATGTTCTGTTGCTGTGTGGGTGACAGGGAATCGAAGTTCGAAATTACAGTGTTGGCTTCGGAGCCGTTCCCGGAATGATCCCCAATGGCCGAGAGAAGATTGCTGGTGCGGCCATCGTGCAGGAAGAAGATCCTTTGCCCCACTCCCCACAAAGGTGCGCTTCGGAACTGATCTCCGCCAGCGCTGCCCTGCGAGACGTTGTCCGCCAAGCCCGTGCCCATGTGATGGATCTCAATATCCGAAAGCGGATTCACGGGTTGGTTGGCCAACGAGGAAGTGAAATTGGAATTCTGAGTGGAGTTGATGGTGACAGTGTGGCAGGTCGCGCAGCCAATGGAGCTGAAAAGCGACTTTCCGCTTGCGATTGAGGACGCGCCTCCCGGAACAGTTGTGGATGCTATGGGCGGAGCGGTCAGCCGCATGAACATTGCAAACGCGACCACATCACTGGGAATTGAAGCGTTCTCAGTGAACTGGTCCGAGCTTGAGTTTTGGAACGAGAAGTTAGTGGTGTCCTCCGGATAGCCGCTTCCGCTAAGGTTCAGACAATTGGCGGGAAGGCCGGTGGTGATGTCCTCGCCCGGGAGTGGACGGTCCTGCGGAAAGAGCTCGTTGCTGATGCCCATTTCCACGTTGTAGGCTTCACCCGCGAAGATCTCGAGCGACTTATTCTGCGCCTTCCAGCCGAACCGGCTGATGGTGCCATCGTTACCGTTGTGGTTGAACGTCCCGCTAATTCCGAATCCATTGTTGGCATTGGCCGTTTGAATGGCCAGCAGGGTTGAGTCGTCAATGTTTTCGACCAAGCCTGCTCCAAAGATCGGAGTGGGAATGCGGAAGATGATGTCGTTCTCCTGCTGAGCGGTAGCAAAACTGGGCTGCGGAATGTTGCAGCTTCCGGCGTCTGAACGGCCGGAGACGGTNNCCGGTGGCGGTAATGAACGACGGGAGCGTATTGTCTTTGCTGCTGGCAATGCCTTTGGTAATCACTTGGCTCTCGGGATTGGGCCCGATGTCGGGGTATATGTTGGCGCTGGGGCTTGAGCCGCCGATCGTAGGCTGCGAGTGACAGCCGGAACACTGGTTAAAGTTAAAGCGCGGTCCCAGACCATTGTTTGCGCCATTGCTGACTACCTCGACCTCCTGAAAGCGGGTGAGACCGTCCTGGAAAAACTCCAAGATTCCCTGCGGGCTCTCGGCGGTAACGGAAGTGAGAGGGAGCGGGTTTGTCGTGGTGGCACCCGTCTGACCGTTAATCGCTCCAGTGCGAACACCTGGGTCAGTCTGGGCGAAAGCTGTACCACTGAACAACACAACTGCCAACAAAGCCAAGACCTGCACCAAACTCACTCTTTTCATTGGTCCTCCTAGGCCGCCCACAGTCCCTCTTCCCAAAGAGCTTTAGACCGTAGCCCGGGCGCAATCCCACAAGAACGCGCACGGGCGACCGCCCTAGCCGCGCGGCGGGGTCACGTCCGCGGCAACTAATGATGTGGTCAATTCGTTCGGGTCTTAAGCTTGGCAGGCTAATAACATTTCGCGAAATGCAGGTCAAGAAAAACAGATTAGCTTTTTGTGCTATTTCAGAAGCGTGGAGCGATCCTTGAATCGAGGTCCGTTCGATTTGTGATTGTGTTGCCATCGGAACGTCTGCTCAAAATGAAACTGTTCTTACGCAAATCCTGATAGACCTCGCGATAGGACTGGAACAATGAAGTCTCATGGTAGGGAACGCCGTGCGACATGCAGTAGGACTTAACTATTTTTTGAACCTGTCGAAGTTTGTTCGTAGGCATAGTCGGGAAGAGGTGGTGTTCGATCTGGCAGGTGAGGCCTCCGGTGCAGTAATCGATTCCCGGATGCTTCTTAATGTTCCGGCTGGTGAGCACTTGCTCACGCAAAAAGTTCACCGCCGAGGCGCCTTGCAGCAGGGGCATGCCCTGATGATTAGGGGCGAATATCAGAGTCAAATACAGTCCCAGGAACATCTGTTGCGCCACGAAGAACAGGATGGCATGTGGCCAGCCGAGAAGAAAATAGAGGAGGCCCAGAAACCAGCACGCGTGCAGAATGAGAAAACTGACTTCAATGACGGGATGCGCGACCTTGTGGCGCAACAGGAATTTAACACTGTCAACTTTCAGCACAAATGCTTCGAGCAAAGACAAAGGGAAGAAACAGAAGTGCTGGTATTTCACCGTGAGCCGTGCGAACCCGCGCTTTGTAGCTGCCTGGTCCTTGGTAAATGCGAACAGAGGTATATCGACATCGGGATCGGCGGTCACGTGATTTGGGGAGCAATGATGATGATGGTGCTTGTGGAGCCACCAACTGTAGCTAAAACCGAGCAAGAGATTTGAATGAATGAGGCCAAGGACCTCATTGCCAGCGGGCGCGCTGAAAATTTCCTGATGGCCTGCGTCGTGAACGATAAAACCGAGCTGAGCNNGCGCTAACGAGCAAAACCAGGTTGAGAAGCATCTTTCGGCCGTAATACGCGGGCTGCTTGGCCAATAGTCCGCTCTGCCGAACGAGGGTGAGTAAGTCGCGAAATTCGTCGCCAGCAACCGATCGCATCGTTCCCTTTCAAATNNAAAAGAATATCATAACGAAAGACTTTATATTGTTCACTGCTGAATTGGCTCACAATCGGGTTCCCTCACCTGGTTTATCTCTGATGGTGAATGTCTAAGAGTGATATCGGCAAGAGACGCCTGCTCCTTAAATTAATCGTACAATTAAGAGTTCGAGCCTGGTGAATTGAACGGGGACTCCAATTCGGCGGCGGCTGTGAGCGATCCGGCCGGCGGAATCTCGCATGCGTGGCGCGCGTTGCGACACCGGAATTTCCGGTTGTTCTTCGGCGGGCAGAGCATCTCGCTGATCGGGACTTGGATGACGCGGCTGGCGACCAGTTGGCTGGTTTACCGGCTGACCGGCTCGGCGTTTCTGCTGGGCATCGTGGGATTTTCCGGGCAAATACCGACATTCTTGCTGGCGCCGTTTGCGGGAGTGTGGGTGGACCGGCTGAACCGGCGGCACGTATTGATCGTGACGCAGGTGCTGGCGATGCTGCAATCGTTTGCTCTGGCGTTTCTTACTCTGACGAAACACATCACAATCCACGAAATCATTTTGCTTAGCGCTATGCAGGGAATGATCAATGCGTTCGACATGCCGGGGAGGCAGGCGTTCCTGGTGGAGATGGTGGAAGATCGACAGGATCTGGGCAATGCGATTGCGCTGAATTCGTCGATGGTGAATATGGCGCGGCTGGTGGGGCCTTCGCTGGCGGGGGTGGTAATTGCAGTCTCCGGGGAGGGTTCGTGTTTCTTGATCGACGGGATCAGTTATCTGGCGGTGATCGCGTCGTTGTTCGCCATGCGGCTGAAGCCTGCGGCAGTGAAGCGTGTGGCGACTTCCATGTTGGTGCAACTGCGAGAAGGATGGGATTACGTGGCGGGTTTTGCGCCGATTCGAACGATTCTAACTTTGTTTGCCACGGTGAGTTTGATGGGCTGGCCGTTCACCGTGTTGATGCCCATTTTTGCTTCGAAGATTTTGAAGGGTGGCGCGCACACGTTGGGATTTCTGATGGGAGCGGTAGGCATCGGCGCGCTGATTTCAGCGCTGTCGCTCGCGGTACGAAAGAATGTGCTGGGGCTGGGGCGGATGATTTATATTTCGACGGCGGTGTTCGGAGTGAGTTTGATATTTTTCGGGTTGTCGCGAAACATTTGGCTTTCGCTGGTGATGATGCTGTTCTGTGGCTTTGGAATGATGCAGCAAATGGCGGCCAGCAACACGATCATCCAAACGATTGTTGATGAGGACAAGCGCGGACGCGTGATGAGTTTTTACACCGTGGCGTTTGTGGGCATGGCTCCGTTTGGGAGTTTGCTTGCGGGGGCCATGGCGCATGCGGTGGGTGCTCCGCGCACGGTGATGTTGAGCGGGGCGTGCTGCATCTTGGGCGCGATCTGGTTCGCCTCGCGGCTGAAATCGATTCGGAAATTAATTCGGCCGATCTACGTGAATCTTGGAATATTGCCTGGGCCGTTGAATGCGGTGATTCAGGACAGCGTCGGGCGCTGACAACGAATATTCATTTGACAACGGCTTTTAGTTAGAGTCAGTACACTTTTTCTAGTTTAAGGATATCTTTCAGTGACGAGGAATAAATCTCCTGAAGCCTTACACCGTCCGTCCAAAGAAGTGCGGGCGATGTCTTAGAGGAATCAATGCGCAATAGAATCTGTGCTCGGACACCCACAACTTCCCCCACGTCATTTAGTTTATTTCCTTGCTCAATCACCTTTGCCGCCTCCGCTAACCGCTTCTTAAAATATTCTTCAGCCTTTGTCGAGTCGGCAAAATCCTTGTCCAAAACTATCAGTCCGACGCCATCGGATGCCTTGAATTGCGTAAATCCGAAGCCGACCCCATCTTGATCTTCCAATTCGCCCATTCCGATATTCGTGAATGTTGTTTTCTTCCAGATCTTCGGATTTTGCCCAGCCGATGGGGTAACCGACGCAGGATCAACCGATTGCGATAGCGCGGATGGACTGCTTGATATCGCTGTATGAACAGCGATACATCCGAGACAGAAAACGAGAAGTCTAATGTTGCGGCTGCGCATCTCACTCGCCTTCGTAAGCCGAGATATTACTATAAGTTGTTTGTCGAATGGGGTGGGACGCTGAAGAAGCTATTTCCATTCCTGGGTAACTGCGGAAGCTTAAGCGGGCCTGGGAGTGAGGACCATGATGGTCGAGGTGCCATGCGCGAGGATGCGGCCATCGCGCGAGAGCAGTTTTGCTTCGGTGGAAATGATCTGGCGGCCCTGGGACACGACGCGGCCCTCGGCTCGCACGACGCCGGTTTCCAGCGTGATCGGCCGCGAGAGGTTTCCTTTGGTCTCGATGGTGGCGTAGCGAGAGCCTGCCGGCAGCAGCGAGTGCGCAGCGCATCCGGTTGCGCTATCGATCAGTGTGAGAGCCCAACCGCCGTGAACCGTGCCAGTCGGATTCAAGACGTGCGGGCCGGGTTCGCCTTCGAACACGGCGAAGCCATCGCCGACTTCGACGAGGCGGAACGACAACGTCTTCGCGATCGCCGGCCCGGGGACACGACCGTCTATCATTGCTTGTAGGAGTTCCTTGCCGCTCATGCCGGCAGCTTCGGGGTGTTTGGACAAGTCATGGTCGTGGGTGGTCATGTGTGGGTAGCTCCGCTTCTTAGATGTACCCGTGAAGAAGTGGATGCCGAATTCGCATTACTTTTCCGCGCGAAACGTCTTTCCCAGCTCTTTGTCCGCCAAGCGGAAATAGTGNNACCAGATCGGCAGCCACATGCACACGGATGATTTCGACCTCAGCGGCCAAACCTCCACCGAGTTTCTGCAGTTTTTCGCCGCCCATGCGGTGAAGTTTAGTGACGCGGGCTTCCATGTGAACGGGGCATTGCTCGGCCCGCGCCGGCTGGACGAGCTCACTCCCAATCGGCGTCAGGCCAGATACGCCGAACTTGTCTTTCTCGAAGCGAAACTGCTTGGCCTTGATTTGCGGAACGGGATTCTTGCCGGTGAGTGGCGCCAGCCTTTCGACTTCTCGCCACATGTTCGGCTCAGGGAGATTGACCACGCATTCGGGATGTCGTGCCAAGTTTTCCGCTGTCTTGGTCTCGTCCAGCAAGCCCAGCACAAGGGTCCAACCCAGTGCCCAGAATGATGACATCGGCGCAAGATTGGTGGTGCCGTCTTCGTTCAGCGAACTGATCAATGCTACGGGCGTTCCAAAATAGAGGATCTTGGGTTCAATCGTGCGAAATTTGGATTCTGGCATGCAAGGTCACTCTCACTCAGAGATGTCTTCCTACGTAATCGCTAGGGCATTTTACACGAAGGAACGGTAACTCCTGATTGGCTCGGGTTGCGGAACCTATCTCTTAAGCATGCTGGGTTGGATGGACAGAGTGCGCGTGACGCGCTAACGTTGAAGAGGAAGTACGAGGGGATAAACATGACCTATGATTCGCACCAAAGAGCAGCGGAGTTTCACGAGATGGCCGCGCACGCGCACCGAGCCGCTGCAGCGCAGCACGGCAAGGGCGAGCACCTTTCCGGACACGAGCACTCCAGGCAGGCCATGGAGCACGCCGCAAAGGCGTGGCAGTATTCGCAGGAAGCCAACGAACAATCCGCGATGTTTGTTAAGAAGAATAAAGAGAAGAAAGATTAATTCACTTGGCGGGACTGAATCCTGGCCTCGCCAGAGTTCGGCAAGGTCGAATCACCGGGGCATCACGCTGGCTGTTGAATCCGAGTGAAACTTACATTCGATGCGAGTAACCACAGATGCGGCGCGGCCATCAGGACCTAATGCCGGTTTGAAGCGCCAGGTCGGAATGATCTCGAGAGCCTTTATGTCCAACCCCAATCCAACGGCTTTGAGTACGTGAACGTTGGTAGCTCGGCCCTCCGCTGTGACTAGCGCTTCCAGGACAACAATCGCGTCAAAGTGTTTCGCCTTGATGGCTTCTTCGGAAAATCCAGGTTGCGG
>PLZZ01000243.1:18521-30660 GCA_003153585.1 Acidobacteriota bacterium
TCGCGGTTATGCAACATGAATCCGTTGTGGTCGTCCTGGGTCAGGCAACCGGTAAGTGCACCGGACTTCAGAATTTGTGCCGACGGTCGCGCGGGAGATGAAACCACTACGGCATCCCGTCCTGGCCGCGGCTCCGATCCTTTGCTCTGAGGCGATGGATTTACATCGTCCTTCTTCTGTCCCGAACAACCTACGAGCAGAAGCGAAAGGGCAAGAACACCGAAGCTGATGCGGTTCATGTTACGCATGACTGATCTCGAAACACACTAAGCGATGCTACGCGTCAAGGTGTTCGGTGGTCAATCGCGGGGTCTTACCCTCGCTTGGACTCGCCAGCTATAGATAGCCTCGATGATCGGTAGGGGAATCAATGGCACCCAGAAGATCAATTCCCGACCGAAATAAATGCGCCACGCGCTACAAAGAATAAAGACGGCGGCAACAAACACGAATGCAAAACCGAAACCGACGACGGGGCGCAGGGTTACAGGTACCGATTTAAGTTCGTCGGATACTTCAAATATGACCACTATGAAAAAAATCCCGAGAATAGCAAGCGGCAACTCCACATAAGGGGAAGTGGGGCTGAAGTATCTGTCATCGAGCAATGCCTCGATGTAATTGGCGTGCAACAAATATCCGGGGACTAATCCGATCACCGTATTATATTGATCCTCGCGATCCGAGTTTTCGGCAATCAGAACGATTTTTCCCCGCAGCATTTTTTGCAGCTCGGCCGTGTGCGCAGGGTCGTCCAGCAATCGGAGATCGATTTGGCGAAAGCCGTCTTCGGGTATGAAGCTGATGAAAGGATGCCGATTTCCGGATATAAGATTGGCGAGCGTGTTTTGCAGTTCGCTATCGTAAGTAAGAGCGGTTTCGTAGGCGAAAGACGGCTCAGCATGTGGTTCGACCGCGGCTGTCTTGTTCAGGACGGCTTTTTTGTTCGTATATACCCACCAGAACAGGGGCACCCGCCTCTTATCGCATCCTACCTTGGCCATTCCGTAGGTAAGCTGGGTTCCGTCGAATGGAAAATGCTGGTCGGCGATTAGAGACCGGTTCGTCAAGCCACCTTTGCGGAGCTGGTCCAGATCGGGATCCTTGATCAGTTCCGCTTCACTCTTCGAACCCGCGACCATTACGATGGGAATCGTTTCCGAAACATCTCTGATGGCATCGTGCAACAGGGCCGACTTCGACTCATCGTCTTTGTCCTGGCACAAATCCCGCGGGTAGGCGAAATCGATGGCGATTACGGAAGGACCTAATTTGGCGAGGGTTCTGAGCAGCTTCGCAACATACTCTCGTTTCTTGCAAGCATTTTTCAACACATCAGCCGGCACGGTCTGCGGAGAAAGGACTGCCAGACGAACGTAATGCGTTCTTGGTTTACGAAACTCCGTAGTGGCATACCGCTGGTACAGCGCCGTAGCGGCGGTGTCAATGCGGTCGCACTCTCCAAAACCGAGATTTGAAAGGAGGTCTTCGCGCATTTCGAATGTAACGGCAAAGACGGCAATCAAAAGATAGATCAGGACGCGGGGAGACTTCAGAAATCGCAGGAGTGCGGACCGGCATCGGTGCAGAAACCGCATGGTTCCGAGTATTCTCTTTTTTGAGTTCGAAAACGGTTGGAATTGTACACCCGTTGCGGATCCTGTGCTTTGCTTGAGCTTCGACCGGGGGGAAAAACAGGATTGCTTGGGGCGAAAATTTCGTCGTTACAGCGAAATCCATCCTGCGCTGATTAGCCACAGGGACGTGACGCCGACCAGAATCCATAGAATTACGCCCTGCAACAAAGGACGCACTCCCACTTGGCGCAAAGTGGCGCGCGAGATTCCGGTTCCTATCAGATAAAGTGTCGCGGTGAGGCCCAACCTTCCTAAACTGCTCAACACATGCCAAAAATTTGTGAAGGCAGGAATGTACGTGTTGGCCACAGCGGCAAAACAAAAAAACAAAATGAACCAAGGCCAGCGAATGCGGCTCTTCGAACGTTTCAGAGCGGCTGCGCCGATAGCAACCGGCACAATCCACAGCGCGCGCGTGAGTTTCACGGTGGTGCCGACTACCAGCGCCACTGGGCCGTATCGCGCCGCAGCGCCTACGACCGAGCTCGTATCGTGGATGGCCAGGGCCGCCCACAATCCAAATTGCGTTTGCGTCAAGTGCAGGAACCAGCCGAGCGGAGGAAAGATCAGGAGCGCGATGGAATTCAAAATAAAGATGGTTCCGAGCGAAATCGCCATTTCTTCATCGCTGGCCTCGATAATGGGAGCGACAGCGGCAATGGCGCTGCCTCCGCAGATAGCGGTGCCCGTGGAGATCAGGATCGATGCGGTTTTGTTCACGCGCAACAGGCGGCCGAGCAGAAGCCCGAAAATTAGCGCAAAGGAGATGCTGGCGGCGGTATAGAGGAAGCCGCTACGGCCAACGCGCAAGACTTCGTGCAAGTTCATGCCGAAGCCCAGGCCAACAACGGAGGCCTGCAACAGGAATCTGGAAAGGTTGCGGCTATCGGCCTGGTAAGGATGGATGAAACATAATCCGTAGAGCAAACCGAGCGCGAGAGCCAGTGCCGGAGAAATAACGCCGCTGGCGCACAGAATGAATCCAACGAAAAAGAGCGTCTTGGTATTCAGCTTACGTTCTCCAACTTATGCCGCTTCAGAAGCGAAGAGTGAGTCTAACTTTATTTTTGCATAGCTACACTACCATTGATGGCAGGCGTGCTAATCCCGGGAGAATTCGCGTTGTTGCGATCACAGAGCGGCGGGAGCATGGCCGAGGTTCGAGTCGGCAGCACGCGGATCAACGACTGTTCCAGACAGCCTGCACGTATCGTTTGGAGGTGCGCACGCTTGCTGAATTTAGGCTAGACATGGCTACCCATTCTCGGTCAAATTGTAAGTGCAGGGTCGAAGTCTCGGGAAGGCTGAGGGGGTTAGGCGATGCGACACGCTGGTTTTCTAATAGGGTCCATCCTTTTTATCGCGATGAATGCAGGCGCACAAATAAATGCTGCAAATACGGCACCGGCCGACCCCTTTCCGCAAGTATCCCTTTTGACGCCAGCGGGGAGCTCCTTCAACTTTCCCGCTCTTCCGGCGCCTGAGGGTTTAATTACAGCCACACCGCCGGCGCTGACCAACGTGGAGGCGGATCCGCCGCAGTACGTCCAGAGCGTTTATGAGACCTATCGTTGGCAGGCTTACGTGGGCTATGAATACCTGCGCTTTTACGAAGTGCCTGCCATTACGAAGAATTCGAATGGCTTTATGTACAGCATGGTGTACTACCTTAAAGATTGGATCGGGCTAGATGGCGAGTTAAACGCCACGCACTTAAGCCAATACAATACCGGCGGATGGTTTTTGCTGGGAGCAGGCGGACCGCGGTTCAGATGGTCGGCTCCGCGAGGGCTGGAAGTATGGGGACACGTCATGGGCGGATACTCTCACTTCAAGCCGGAAACGGCATTTGGCGCCGACCACGCGCCCGCGTTTGAAGTTGGCGGTGGCGTGGACATAGCTGCACATCGTGGGCGGCTGTCATACCGAGTCGAAGCCGACATGGTGGGGACACGTTACTTCAGCACGTACCAATACAGCCCAAAAGTTTCGGTGGGTGTGGTATTTAAGTTCTAGTTTCGCGAATTTCGCAGCAAGGAATCGCAAATGGACAAGAATAAAGCGCCGGATTCAAAACGTCCGGAGGCGAACCCAATCGATCCAGCCGATCCGGTTGACGAGGCTTCCCGCGAGTCTTTTCCTGCCAGTGATGCTCCGGCGTGGGATCCCAAGCCCGAAAAGAAAGATAAGAAAAAAGAAAAGAGCGCCGGCGGGTCTTCGAAATAATAACCGGCAACTTTCTCCACGTTTTTTCATCCAACCTTACGTCTACTAGCCTGCCGAGAATCACGAGGCTGCGCGATTATTTGCCGCCCAAGGAAAGAAAAATGAAATCAGAGAAAAATGAAACAAAAATAGTTTTGCAAGTTGGAACGGAGCTGCGAATCAACAACAAGGGTGACATCATTGTTGACAACCCGGAGCTCGAATTAGCGCAAGACCAAGAAGCGGCGGACGCGACTTTGGCTTATCGCTTCGATTCAGATACGGGAGTGCACATTTTCCGCCTGCTGGACCCAGTGGCCGATCATAAGCACATGAAAACTCATCGCCGCAACGATTGAGCGACATCGCCACAGGCCGCTAGCTTGATCCCAAAGTCCGAAAGAGGAGATCTATGCTATTTGACGAGCTAAGAATCCGCGAGCTGACTCTGCGAAATCGCATTGTCGTTTCTCCCATGTGCCAGTATTCGAGCGAAGACGGCTTTGCCACCGATTGGCATCTGGTGCATCTGGGGAGCCGGGCTGTGGGTGGCGCGTCGCTCGTGTTCACGGAAGCGACGGCGGTGTCGGCCGAAGGGCGCATCAGCCCGCAGGACTTGGGAATTTACAAGGACGGTCACATCGAGCAGCTCTCACGAATTACCCGATTCCTTCGCGAACAAGGAAGTATTCCTGGAATCCAACTGGCGCACGCGGGGCGCAAAGGCAGCACGCTGCGTCCGTGGGAAGGCAATGGAGCGATTCCGGAATCGAAGGGCGGTTGGAAGCCCGTGGCGCCAAGCGCCGTGCCTTTTTCCGAGACCTATCCGAATCCGACTGCACTGGACGAAAACGGAATTCGGGGCGTGGTGAAATCTTTCGCGAATGCGGCTCGCCGCGCGCTCGAAGCCGGCTTTCAGGTAATCGAAATCCATTCCGCGCATGGCTACCTGCTTCACGAATTCCTTTCGCCGATTTCAAACAAGCGCACAGATTCCTACGGTGGCTCGCTGGAAAACCGCTGCCGGCTGCTGTGCGAAGTCGTTTCCGCGGTTCGCGGCGTCTGGCCCGCGGGCTACCCGCTCTTCGTTCGAATCTCCGCTACGGATTGGATTGAGGGAGGCTGGGACGTGGATCAGTCCGTCGAGCTAGCCAAAAAAATTGCGCCGCTCGGCGTGGACTTGATTGACTGCTCTTCTGGCGGTATCGCGCCGGGAGCAAAAATTCCCATCAAGGCGGGATACCAGGTTCCGTTCGCGCGGGAAATTCGTTACGAAACCAAGATCATGACCGGCGCGGTCGGGCTGATCACGTCGGCGAATCAAGCGGACACAATTCTGCGGGAAGAAAACGCGGATATCGTGCTGCTGGCTCGCGAATTTCTGCGGCAGCCTTATTGGCCTCTGCAAACCGCTCGCGATCTGGGATTTGCGGTTCCGTGGCCGGTACAATACCTTCGCGCGGCGCCGGACGGGACGCCAACTCGCGAGCCGATTCGCCTTCCGGAGGGGATGGACGAGTTGACGGAACACGACGCAAATCTGAAGTAGCCGCGTTCCGGCGAACGCTCTGGCCGACTTAGGCCGCGGAATTTCGCATCGCCCCGGCGAAGCTTTCCGCATCGGAAACACTCCGCTTCAACGCCCTAGTCCGGGCGCTTCAAACCAATTACCATGGCGTCGTGACGACCGCTTCCGACTCCGGAACAATGCACCGTCGCATCGCTGCCGCGACGGCCATCGTGATGGCTAGCGTCCTGCTCAGCCGCATCCTGGGATTTTTTCGCGATTGGACGCTGGCGCACCAGATGGGCTCAAACGCGGTGACGGATGCGTACAACGCCGCGTTCACGCTGCCGGATTTTCTGAATTATTTGATTGCCGGCGGTTCCCTGAGCGTCACATTCATTCCTGTCTTTGCGAAGTACGCGGCGGAGAAGCGGGAAGAAGAAGGCTGGCGAGTTTTTTCCACCGTGATCACGGTGATGGGTTTTGTTCTGGTTGGACTCGTTCTGGTAGGCGAGGTTTTTGCTCCACACATCGTGAATTGGATCGCTCCGGGATTCAGCCCGCCCGAACGAGCTCGCGTTGTTTTTCTTACGCGCCTGATGCTGCCGGCTCAGATTTGTTTCTACGAGGGAAGCATTTTGAGCGCGGTGCAATACGCGAAAGGGCAATTCGTCATACCTTCGCTGGCGCCGCTGATTTACAACATCGGAATCATACTCGGCGGCATTTTGCTTGCCCCGGTTATCGGTATCACCGGATTCGCAGTCGGCGTGCTTGCGGGCGCCCTGACAGGGAATTTTCTTCTTCAGATATATGGCGCTTATCGGGCGGGCGCGAGTTTTTCGCCGAGTTTCGACGTCAAACATCCCGGCTTCTGGCTCTTTCTGAAGCTATCGGTTCCCATCATGCTCGCCGTTTCCGTTTCCTTCGCGGACGATTGGATCATTCGCTATTTTGGATCGTATCTTCAGGCGGCATCGATTACCTGGCTGACATACGGGAAAAATTTGATGCGAGTGCCGCTCGGGCTCGTCGGACAGGGAGTGGGAGTGGCATCGTTCCCATTTCTGGCCCAATTATATTCGGAGAAGAAATTCGAGGAGCTGAATCGCGTTCTGAATACGACTTTCAAAGGATTGATATTCCTGCTGCTTCCGATTTCCGCGTTGACCATCGCTCAAAGCGTTCCGATCGTGAATCTGGTGTTTTCGCACACGCGCATGCACGGAGCGGATCTTTTCGCCACGGGCCAAGCACTCGCGTACTTTTCGATCGGAATGTTCGCCTGGGGCGCTCAGTACATTCTCGCTCGAGGTTTCTACGCCACGCGGGACACCATCACGCCGGCGATAGTCGGCACGCTTATGACCGCGCTGAATATCCCGGTTTACTGGTGGCTCGCGCATCACATGCAATATCGTGGTTTGGCATTTGCCAGCTCGCTCGGGATCATCGCTTACACAGTGGTTCTTTTCATCCTGCTGAACCGCCGCACAAAAAACGCGGAGGAGGGGAGTCTAGTCGTTTTCTTCCTGAAGATGACGGCGGCTTCGCTGGTCGCCGGGGCCGCCTGTTACCGGCTCACGCTTTATCTTGAAACTCAAATACCCTGGCAGAAGATTTGGGGGGCGCTGGCTTTGCTGGTGACGGTGACGGCGGCAGGGGTTTTATTGCTGGTGATTTTGCTGAAGATTTTGCGCGTGCCGGAACTGGATCACTATTTGCGAAAGGCCTGGGCTTTTACCGGATTGCAGCGCTGATTCAAGGCAACGGGTCGAGAACCGGATGCAAGGTCACCTGGCTGCCTTTCATCACCTCGATTTCGCGTTTCCAATCTTTTTTGCCTTTGGCCTTGATGGCGATCTGATGCGTGCCGCTTACGAGCGAAATTGTTGATGGTGTGTCACCGACAAATTTTCCATCAATGTAGATTTCCGCTCCGTCTGTATCGCATGACAGAGTCAGAACGCCGGATTCGGAGCCGGCGGGCGCGGAGGAAAACGCGCGGGTACTAGGAGGCTTCTCGGCCGGTGATTCGTTCTCTGAATTTTGTTTTGCTGCAGGAAGCGGGCCGGCTTTTCCTCCGGATTCCTTCGAAACGGGTTTAAGCGTTGCCTGAACCTCGTCTGCTTTCACCAGCCAGTATCGGCCGCGATTGTGGCCTTTCAAGTCAACCCATTCAAACGGACCGTCGGTGATGGTGGTTTCCTGTGCCGCGTATCCTTCCTTGTAGATCCGAACAACCAGCGGATGCCCGAGCCGCGCCGCAAATACGGTGTGAGGCTTGTGAAAGTAGCCGCCGGGGTAATTTACTTTGTAAGGAGTCTTGCCCATCAACACGCCATCGATCTCGACGTTTGCGCCAGCAGGAGAACTAGTGACCTTGAGAGTTTCGGCAATCGATTGCGATGGAGATAGCAGAGCAAGCGCGAGGAGCGCTAGCGAGACGCAGAACGATTGCAGACTTAATGCCCGCACAAAAGGCCTCCGAGAGGTTTAGAGGTGCCATGAAACTGGCACTGGGCTCGACTGCGGGTCAATCCGGTTAACTACGGAAAAGTGGATGAGGACAATTTGAGATGCAGCAGCGGGGAAACGCGGCGATGGTTCGCGTTGGCTATTTTAGGTACTCGGCGAGCCAAGCGAGGAAGGTCTTGTACCACAGCTCGCTGTTTTGGGGCTTCAAGACCCAGTGTCCTTCGTCTGGGAAAATCAAAAGTTTCGAAGGCACGCCTTGCGTTTGAAGTGCGGTGAAGAATTCGAGGTCCTGGGTGTAAGGCACGCGAAAATCGAGTTCGCCGCCGACCACCAGCGTGGGCGTCTTGTATTTCCCGAGAGCGGCGGCAAATTCGCTGGGCGACCATTTCTTGTAATTCTCAGGATTCGCCCAGGGCGTTCCGCCAAACTCCCATTCGTTGAACCAGAGTTCTTCTGTGGCGCCCATGCTGACTATATCGTATGGGCCTGCATGGCTGATCAGGCATTTGAAACGGCCAGTGTGCGTGGCGATCCAATCGATCATGTACCCGCCGTAGGAGCCGCCGGCGGCACCCACGCGCGAGCCGTCGATAAAGGAGTATTTCGCAGTGGCCGCGTCGAGGCCGTTCATTAAGTCTTCGTAAACTTTTCCGCCCCAGTCGCGGCTGATCTCCGCGGTGAATTTCTGGCCGTAACCAGTGGAGCCGCGCGGATTGATCGCCAATACGACGTATCCCGGCGCGGCCATCACTTGCTGGTTCCAGCGATAGCCCCAGGCGTCGGTCCATGCACCTTGCGGCCCGCCATGAATCAGCAGCAGCGCCGGATACTTTTTCGACGCATCAAAATGGGGCGGGCGGATGACGATTCCTTCCACTTGGGTCTTTTCCGCACCCTCGAACCAAAACATCTCCGGCTTGGATAGATCCAGTTGCGCGAGCAGCGCCGCATTTTGATGCGTGAGCCGGCGAACATTGCTGCCGTCCGAATTCGCCGCGAAAATTTCAGGAGGCATGGTCAAGCTTGTGCGCGCAAATACGAGCGTTCGTCCATCCGCGCTAATATCGAAATCGTCGTTGGAGTTACCGCTTACAATTACTTTCGGCGAACTCCCCGGTGCGGTTGCGATCGAATAGATCGGCATTTCCGCTTTTTCTTCCGCGTTGAAATAAATCGTCCTGCTGTCGGGAGCAAACGCATACGATTCCACGCTGCTGTCGAAATTTTCGGTCAAATTGCTTTGCTTGCCGCTCTGGCGCCCGTAAAGCATCAGCCGCCAGCGGTCGGATTCTTCGCCCGGCTGCATTTGTGCGCGATAGGCGATCCACATCCCGTTGGGTGAATAGACCGGTCCCCAATCATTGCCAGGATTCGTGGTGATTCGCCTGAGACCGCCCGCGCCGGAAACCGGCACGGTGAAAAGATCGCCATTCGTGCTGAGCGCTTCGTCCTTATCNNNGAAAAGATGACTTCGTTTTCCGTCCGACCAGCCGGTCCAATGGCGGTACAGAAGTTTTTCGTAAATACGGGCTTTCACTTTGCTTTTTTGTTTTTCCGTGTCGCGCCGCGCGTTACAGGCGTCATCTTGGCAATCGGGATAGACGGCAGAAACGAAGGCAATTGTTTTACCGTCGGGTGACCACAGCTCATTGTCCGCACCGGTGGAAAGGGAAGTGACTCGGTTCGCTTCGCCGCCTTGAAGGTTCATCCAATAAACTTGCGGATTGTTTTCCACGCGGGAGGAAAGAAATGCGAGCTTTTTGCCGTCGGGCGACCAGCGCGGCCGCGCATCGGTTCCTCCGCGCGTCAATTGCTTGGGCTGGCCTCCGGAGGCGGACACAATCCAGATGTTTCGCACGCTTTTGTTGGCTTCGAGGTCCGGCGTTGATACGGCGTAGGCGATCCATTTGCCGTCGGGAGAAACCTGCGGCTCGCTGAGGCGGTGCATGGAGATCAGGTCCTGAAACGTGATGGCGCGTTTGCGTTGTTCCTGTGCCTTCAGCGAAACCGGCGCTGTCANNGGTTAAAGCATGGACGTGTTCGCAAAACAGACGTCAAGCCTTTCGGGTGCTGAGAAAAATCAAAGAGCCGCCTGCGATCATGAGAAGCACGGCGAAAACTTTTGGAAGTTGGATAATTCGGGTAGTTTCCATAATCACTTTCTCCGTGCCGATCTGAACTTCACGCTTTTTTGAGGGCATGCTGAGATTAGGATGGATCAGCGCCGCAATACCGCACGCAATCAGCAGGGCTCCCATCAACACGAACGGGTGAATTTTCATAAAAGTATGATTCTGTTCCGCACGCGCCGGATGTATCTCCTTGGCGCGGAAAATGCCGGCTCGGGGCGCTTATTGCGCGCAAACGAAATCTGTTACTGCGCGGCTTCCGTGGTTGTGGCCGACGGCGTCATGGGCTTTAGAATTTCGCCCAGGTAGTCCGGCTTGCTTTTGTCGCGTTCGAGGTGAGGGNNACCTCAATCGCCTGCTTCATTTCGTCCGGAGAATACTGTTTGCCCGCGACCGCGATGATTTTCATCCCGGGGCCGATTCCGGCGTTGTAGGCGAGACCTCCGTGAGTTACGTCGTCGACCATTCCGTCGTCGGAGACGACCATTCCGATGGTGAAAGTTAAATTCAGCCGCTTTGTTAGAATGCCTTCCACTGTCTCCGCTCCGTTCGGCTGCTCGTTGTACACCAATTTCCAGCCGCCGTTCTCGATAGCTTCGAGCGGAGTTTTCGTGGAAGTTCCATCCAACCGCGAGCGAAGAAACCCCGCCCAATCGTACGGCGCCACGCCGTTCAAAGTGGACACTACATCTTCAAAGTTGTAGGGCTTCAGAGCGGGCGCGCCCCCGGGTCCGCCGTGAAAGACCAGGCAAAAATCGTTCATCGATTTCTTATCTTTCGTCAGGCTGCGCAGGGTTTCGTCCACATCGAGCCAGAGCAGTTCGCCTTCCTCGTAGAAATCGGTTCCGCGCCTCCAGTTCGACCAGTCGTCGGTTGCGTTGTAGAGAAAGGGCGCGGCATCGGCGGTGTCCTGAAGCGGCCGCCAGTCGCGTCCCGGACGATTTTCATAGGTGGCCACGAGCTCACCGAGCTCCTCCATCGACTGTTCCTGCGTCAGCAAGCCGCTTCGCGCGGTGAGAACAAAGCTGCCGAGATATTCCGTCAGTCCCTCATAGACCCAGAGCAGATCGTCTTTCATCGGCACTTGATAATCCGGAGTCGCGAGTCCTTCGGGGCGGCGATATTTTCCATTCCAGGAATGCGCGTATTCGTGCGGAAGGAGACCCGCGAATGCGAGGAGCCCCGTTTCGTCGATCAGGCTGCGCTCCGCGGTGCGATCGTCGCTTGATTCGTGATGCTCCAGACCGAAGTGAGCGACGTCGTCGCTGAGCGTCAGCAAAAAGTGATAGTCGCGATAATGGCGCGAACCGAAAAGAGTGCCTGCCTCAGCAACAAGCTGGTGCAAGTGCATTTCGGTTTCGGGTGTCATCGCCAGGGCCGCTTCGCTGTCCGCCGCGATGTCGATGTAGTGCGGAGGATTTTGTCCCGGTGTCAGCTGGATTTCGCGGAAATAGCGGCCTGCGAGTACCGGCGAATCCACGAGCGTGTTCAGGGCCACAGGCGAGAAATCGATTGTGTCTCCATTCTGTTTCGCGCCGGGAAGAGCTGTCCCGTACTTCCATCCGGCCGGAAGCTTCAAACTTGGCGCAAACAATATGTCATGGATGTTGAAGCCTTTGGGATAAAGCAAAACCTGATTCCAGCTNNGAGAACATTTCCACCAGGTCGCGGCGCCAGGGGATCGTCTTGCCCCCGCCGTTGAATTTCATCCCAGCAACTTCGATGATGGGGCCATCGGGCATGTGCTCGCCCGGAATCCATTCCGGGTAGTAAAGCGTGAGAGCGCCGGCGGAGACTGGAATTTCCATCTTCACGTGCAAAATCTTTTGCGGCGCTTGCGAAGCATCCACGATCAAACGAATGGGACCCGTCGTCTGGGCTTGCACCCTCGCGCTCGCAAACAACATAACCGCAGCCAGAACAATTCCCGCCACGCTCATCATTCTCCGCGTCATTCTCCGCATAATTCCCCCTGTTTGTTTCTTATCCCCAATTTGGCGAAATGCACGTGCATGCTGTTCAAAGCGGAAATTCACTCAGAAATTGTTTACACCGACTTCGGCGAACAAAAATTGCAGCACATCGGTGTCTTCTTCGATGATCTTGCTTACAGGGCGGCCCTCACTGTGACCCAACTTCGTGTCGTACATCAGCAGGATCGGCTTGTCTCCGCCCTGCGCAGC
>PLZZ01000243.1:30722-32027 GCA_003153585.1 Acidobacteriota bacterium
TCGAGCAGCGGATAGCCGCATACGATCGCGCCGAACAAATCCGGCCGCTGGGTCATGGCCGCGCCCATCAGCAAGCCGCCATTGCTGCGCCCGATGATTGCCAGCCGCTGCGGCTGCGTGTAGCGATTCGCGATCAGCCATTCCGCGGCCGCGAAGAAATCGTCGAAGACATTTTGTTTTTTCTCCAGCATGCCCGCGTGATGCCAGTCCTCGCCGAATTCTCCTCCGCCACGCAGAGCGGGCATGGCGAACACGCCACCGTGCTCGGCCCACACCACCGCGTCGTCGCGGAACGCAGGAGTCTCGCTGACNNGTCATCAGCGCAGGATTCGATCCGTCGAGCTTCAGCCCCTTCTTGTAGAAAAGGAACATGGGCACGCGCGTCTTATCTTTCGACTGGTACCAAACCTGCTTCACTTCGAACTCGGCCGCGTTCACCGGTACAGCCGGCCTGGCCCATTCGGCCAGCGCACGCTTCGAAACGTTGAAGCGATAAATCGTCGATGGGATGGCGAAGGATTGGAAGGACAAAAATGCTTCGGGATGCCCCCACCTGCCTGTGATTCCATTCACATCGCCCAGTGCCGGCAGGCCAATTTCTCCCGCGGCCTTTCCGTCCGCTTCAAAAACTTTCAGTTCCGAAGCTGCGTTGCGAGAATACTGGGCGATGATTTTTCCGCCCACCAAGCGAAAATTTTCCAGTCGCGTTTCGCTCTCCGGAATCGTTTCCTTCCAATTCTCTTGCGCCGGGTTCGCGAGCGCAACTGACATCAGGCGCCACTTCGGTGCCTTCCAGTTCGTTTGCAGGTATAGCGTATCTCCCGCGATTTCGCCTTGGAAGCAGGAGTCAATAGTTCTTACGATGGGTGTAATGGGTCCGCCTCGCGCTAGATCTTGAAAATAGACTTCGGATTTTTCGCACGCTGATCCATAGAGAACAGTGAGAAGCAGATAACGCCCGTTTTCGGAGACCTCTGCGACAAGAATTTTGTCTGAAGCATACCCATCGCCGAAGATCTTTGCGTCTTGCTCGGCGCTGGTTCCCATCGCGTGGTAAAAGGCGCGGGGACCTTCGTCAGTTAGCTTTGAATAGTAAAATCCGCTCCTATCGGCCTTGAACGATGCCCCGGAAATGTAACGCGCGCGAGGCAGGGAATCGGGAATATCCTTGCGCGTGTCCGTGTCGATGAAATGAATCGACACTTCATCCTCGCCGCCTTTGCGGACGCCGTAGGCGACGAGCTTCCCATCATCGGACAGTCCGTCGAAATTCACGCTGGTGGTGTGGTCGGCGCTCAGCGAAGC
>PLZZ01000243.1:32083-32309 GCA_003153585.1 Acidobacteriota bacterium
GGCAGCGTTTTCAGCAGGCTTTGCGTGCAAGCATTCTGCGTATCGATCCACGCGCGTGTTTCGGGGCTGTTCTGATCTTCCAGCCAGCGGTAGGGATCGCTCACCACGACGCCGTGAATTGATTCTTTCACTTCTTCCACACGCGTCGGCGGTGGGCACTTCATCTTAATGTCTTGAGCCATGGCAGGCGCGGCACTGGCCGCAAGAATTGCGATCGCGAGCAGCA
>PLZZ01000195.1:0-8688 GCA_003153585.1 Acidobacteriota bacterium
TCGCCGAGATCATCGAGTAAATATGCCCAACGGAGAAAAAATTCGAATTCGTTTGAAGGCATACGATCACCGCATCCTCGATCAATCGACGCGAGAGATTGTCGAAACCGCGAAGCGTACCGGCGCAGATGTAGCCGGGCCGATTCCTCTGCCCACGGTTATCAACCGCTGGACAGTTTTGCGCTCGCCGCACGTGGACAAGAAATCACGCGAGCAGTTTGAAATGCGCACGCACAAGCGGCTAATCGACATTCTCGATCCCACTCCGGATACGGTGGACGCGCTGATGAAGCTGGATCTGCCGCCGGGTGTGGACGTCGAAATCAAGGCTTTTGGACGAGAACACACAGGCAAGTAACGAACGCGAAATAAAAACGCGAAGGAAAGAGCGAACGAAATGGCAGTCAACGGCATACTCGGAATAAAACTTGGCATGACGCAGGTGTTCGCCGACGACGGTACCGCGGTTCCCTGCACGGTTCTGCAAGCAGGACCGTGCGTGGTAGTCCAACGGCGGACGAAAGACAAAGATGGCTACGACGCGGTGCAGTTGGGTCTCGTCGAATTCATCAAGCCGCAACGCGTGAACAAAGCGTTGACCGGCCACTTCAAGAAGGCTGGCGTCGCGCCGCTGCGATACGTTGGCGAATTTCGAATCGACGATTCGAAGGATGAAGCCAAGGCCGGCGACCGAATTCTTGTAGATCATTTCAAAATCGGCGAGTTTGTGGACGTCACCGGAGTCAGCAAGGGCAAAGGTTTTCAAGGCGGCGTGAAACGCTGGCACTTCCGTGGCGGCGACGCTTCGCACGGTTCCATGTTTCATCGCGCTCCCGGCGGTATCGGCGCCAGTTCGTTTCCGTCGCGTGTGTGGCCCGGCCAGCATTTTCCGGGGCACATGGGAAATGAGCGCAAGACTTCCAAGAATTTGCGCGTTGTAAGAATCGATTCAGAAGAAAACTTGCTGCTCGTTTGCGGCGCGGTTCCTGGCCCGGCGGGCAGATACATTTTCATTCGCAAGGCCAAGCCGGCCCTGTAAAGAGACCACGACGATGCCCGTAGCGGACGTAAAAAATCTTGAAGGCAAGAAAATCGGCACGATCGACCTGGCCGANNGCGGGCAAGCATGCCGGAACGCACAAGACCAAAGACAAGAGCGAAGTCAGCGGCTCGGGCAAGAAGCTTTGGAAGCAGAAGGGAACCGGCCGCGCGCGCGTTGGCTCGATTCGTTCTCCGCTCTGGCGCCACGGCGGAACGGTGCACGGCCCCACGCCGCGCAGCTATTCGTATGCGTTGCCGAAGAAAATGATTATCGGCGCGTTGCGCTCGGCGCTTTCGTCAAAGTTGGCCGAACAAAAAATGACCATTGTGGATGCGTGGGAGCTCGAAACGCACAAGACCAAACCATTTCGACAGACCCTGACGCGGCTCGAAAAAGAGACACCTTCGATCCTGCTTGTGGACAACAGCTCCAACGTGAATTTGGAACGCGCCAGCCGGAACATCGAAGGTCTGACGCTGGTACCGACGAATGCTCTGGAAGCGTACGATTTGTTGCGGCACGATCATTTGATGATGTCGCGCGAAGCAGCCGTGAAGTTGAGCCGAGCGCTTTCCGCGATGCCGCAGGAAGAGCCCATACAGATTCAACCAGCGTCGTCTTCGCCGGCAAAGCACGCGGCCGCCGAAAAGAGCGAGCACGCCAAGACTCCGGCGAAGGCGCATGCGAAAGTCCACGCCGCGCCGAAAGCCGCCAAGAAGCACGCGGCTGAAAAGAAAGAAAAGCCGAAGGCCAAAGCCAAGCCTAAGTCGAAAAAGGATAAGTAATGGATACCAGGCTTTATCAAGTGATCAAGCGGCCCATCATCACCGAGAAGGGTCTCGGCGTGAAAGAAACGCAGCATACCGTGGTATTCGAGGTCGCTTCGGACGCCACCAAGACGGAAATCAAGGAAGCAGTACAGCGAGTTTTTAAAGTGAAAGTGGACCACGTTCGCACCGCGAATTTTCACGGCAAGTTTCGGCGACGCGGGCGCGCTGAAGGGTTTCGAAGCGACTGGAAGAAAGCGTACGTGCGGCTGGCTGAAGGTGAAAAGATGATCGAGTACGCCGACAACATTTAGTTCCGGCGAGGTTTGGAGCGCAGTCGCTCCGAAGCAGGCAAGAGGCAACGATGCCACTAAAGACTTTTAAACCATACACACCGTCAAGACGTTTTCTCACCATGCTCGATAAGAGCGAGGTGACCAAACAAACGCCGGAAAAATCGCTGGTGGAATCCAAGAAACGCACCGGCGGACGCAATGCCCAGGGCGAAATTACTTCCTGGCACCGCGGCGGCGGGCACGCGCGGAAGTATCGCAACATTGATTTTCGCCGCGACAAGACAGGCATCCCGGCGAAGGTGGCTTCGATTGAGTACGACCCGAACCGATCGTCCCGAATCGCATTGCTCCATTATGCGGATGGCGAGAAGCGTTACATTTTGCAGCCCGTGGGCTTGGAAGTCGGCATGACGGTACAGAACGGCGAAGGTGCCGACATTCTTCCCGGCAACGCCATGAAGTTTCGGCATATTCCGCCCGGGACCATGGTCCACAATCTCGAGCTTTTCCCCGGCAAAGGCGGGCAAGTGGTTCGCGCCGCCGGTGGAGCAGCGCAGCTCTTGAGCAAAGAAGGCGATCTCGCCCTGGTGAAGCTGCCTTCGGGTGAGGTCAGGCGATTCAGCGTTGAGTGCATGGCTACCATCGGCCAGCTTGGAAATCTGGATCACGAAAATGTGACCTACGGGAAAGCAGGTCGCACGCGATGGCATGGCAAGCGTCCCACGGTGCGCGGCGTGGCGATGAATCCGGTGGATCATCCGCACGGCGGTGGTGAAGGCCGTGTGAAGGGAAATCATCCGCAGACTCCGTGGGGTTTTCCGACTCTTGGTGCGAAGACTCGCAAAAAGCGCAAGAGCAGCAGAATGATCGAACAACGGCGCAAGCCGTAAGTTTGAAAACAGAGAGCAACCCAATGACAGCCACTCGAACATCACGACGGTCAACACGGCGGGCGCCAAGAAGGGCGGCCCGGGCGCGAAAATCTACTCCGCGGCGCGCAGCGAAACCGGCGGCGAAAGTAGTTTCGAAACTTACGCCCGCTCCGCAAGTGCAGCTTCGGTTGTGTAAGTCAGGCTGGGCGGTGATTGTGGAAAAGATTCAAAACGCGCAAGGGACCCGTTTCGTGTGTCCATTCTGTCCGCTTTCGCACCGCGTCTCTGGCCCGGTGCGTGGATTTAAAAAAGTTCGCCGCGCGCAGTGGATTAAGCTGCGCCGCGTGGAGGAGTAGGAAGCCCGATGCCGCGCTCGCTCAAAAAGGGTCCGTTTATCGACGACCACCTTCGTGTCAAGGTGGAAGCGCTAAACACCCGAAACGAAAAGAAAGTTCTGAAGACGTGGTCGCGCCGCTCGACGATTCTGCCGGACATGATCGGGCACACGATAGCTGTCCACAACGGCAAGAAATTTATCCCGGTGTATATCACCGAGCAGATGGTGGGACATAAACTCGGTGAATTTTCGCCGACGCGCACTTTTAAGGGCCACGCTGTGAAAGCGGCTTTGGAAAGGGCGGCTGCGGCGTCAGCTCCCGCTGGAGCGCCTGCCGGTGCCGGAGCGGCTGGCAGCGGCGCAGCAGCGCCAAAGGCATAAATGATGGCAACGGCGATACAGGCTCCGACGCAAATTGAAGGCATAGCCAAAGCAAGGTACATCCGCGTCTCGCCGCAAAAGGCGAGGCTGGTGATTGACTTGATTCGCGGTGAGCGCGCCGAAAAAGCTTTGCACACTCTGCGCTTCACGAAAAAGCGTGTAGCCAAGGAAATTGAGAAGACGCTGCGCAGCGCGATTGCCAATGCCGAGCGTAAAGCGGAAGACGCCGGCGAATCGCTCGACGTGGACGCGCTCTTCGTAACCCGCTGCTACGTGAACGAAGGCCCGCGATGGAAGCGTATGCGTCCCGCGCCGATGGGCCGAGGCTTTCGTTATCAGAAGCGCACCGCTCATATTGTTGTGGAAGTAGCGGAACACCACCGCGCCGCGGCGGATCGAATAACTGCAGCCGCCGAGGAAGCGCAAGCATCCAAGGGCGTGCGCGGAGCGGTTCGCAAGGCTCGCAAAGCGTTTGAGAAGCGCGCAAAACAGCAGGCACCGAAAAAGAAGAAGTAGGAGGACAGTTTGGGGCAGAAAACACATCCGTACGGTTTTCGGCTGGGCTACAACAAAGTCTGGAAGTCACGCTGGTTTGCTAAGCGCGATTATGCCGACTTGCTGCATGAAGACGTTCAGCTTCGCAAGGTGCTGAAGGATAAGTTGAAGTCGGCCGGCATCAGCGGGATTGACGTGGAACGCGCGGCAAATAAGCTGGTCGTCCGGATCTACACCGCGCGCCCTGGGATCATCATCGGGCGCAAAGGTTCGGAAATNNCAACTCGTAGCGGAGTCGATTGCGCTGCAGCTTGAAAAGCGCGTCGCATTCAGACGAGCCATGCGCAAAGCGGTAGATTCCGCGCTGCGGTTCGGCTGCAAAGGAATTAAGGTGCGCGTCGCGGGCCGGCTGAACGGCGCCGAAATCGCGCGCAAGGAATGGTACTTGCAAGGGCGCTTGCCGCTTCAGACCTTGCGAGCGGACATTGATTACGGCACGGCCGAGGCGCACACCACGTACGGCGTGATTGGCGTGAAGTGCTGGGTGTACCAGGGCGAGAAAATCCCGCAACGCGGCGGGAAAACCGGAACAACCTCGGAAGTTTAGAAGTTTAAGGAAACAGGTCCAATACCATGTTGATGCCGAAAAAAGTTAAGTACCGCAAGCAACAGCGCGGACGCCGTACTGGAAAGGCTTGGCGCGGCGGCTCGCTCGCGTTCGGCGAGTACGGATTGAAAGCCATGGAGCCGGCCTGGATTACCGACCGGCAAATCGAAGCGGCTCGCGTAGCGATCACGCGGTTCATCAAGCGTGGCGGAAAACTTTGGATCCGGATATTTCCGGATAAGCCGTTCACCAAGAAGCCGGCTGAAACTCGAATGGGTAAGGGCAAAGGGCCACCGGAGCATTGGGTTGCGGTGGTAAAGCCGGGCCGTGTGATGTTCGAAATGGCCGGCGTGGATTTGGCGGCGGCGACGGAAGCGATGGCGCTTGCGTCACACAAGCTTCCGATTCGAACGAAGTTCGTAAGCCGGGCGGAGGAACTGTAATGGCGGGGCGTACTGCAAAATTGCGTGAGATGAATCACAGCGAGCTCGAAGTGCAGCAGCAGGAGCTCGCCGAGCAGATTTTTCGCCTGCGCTTCCAGCTTTCTACCGGGCAAGCGGAAGGTTTGAAGAAATTGCGGGAAGCGAAGCGCGATCTCGCGCGGATCAAAACTCTGCTGCGCGAAGCCGAATTGAGGAAAGCGTAATGGCGAACGAAACAGCAACGAAATCCGCGGCCGTTCAAGAAAACGCTCACGTACGTGGAGTGCGTCAGGAACTGACCGGCGTGGTGACCAGCGCGAAGATGCAGAAGACGATTGTAGTGAAGGTTATTCGCGCGGTTCAGCACCCTCTCTACCATCGAGTGGTGCGGCACGCGAAGAAATATTACGCGCACGATGAAACGGGCGAAGCCCGCGTAGGCGATACGGTACGGATTGTTTCCACCCGGCCGCTTTCGAAACTGAAGCGGTGGCGCCTGGAAGAAGTCGTGGCGCGCTCAACGCGAGCGTAAGCAGAAACTGAAGCGGCACTAAGGGAGCAAGATCATGGTTCAGATGCGGACATGGCTGACGGTGGCCGACAATTCCGGCGCCCGCCAATTGACCTGCATTCTCCCAGTAGGAGGAGATGCGGGATTGGTGGCTGGATTGGGCGACGTGATTACCGCCGCCGTGAAGGAAGCGACGCCTGACAGCCAGGTGAAAAAAGGCAAGGTGGTGCGCGCAGTGGTTGTGCGCACAAGGAAAGAGCACCGGCGCAGGGATGGCACCTACATCCGGTTTGACGATAACGCTGCAGTGCTAATCAACGATGCGGGCGAGCCGATCGGGACGCGCGTTTTCGGGCCGGTGGCCCGCGAGCTGCGCGAAAAGAAATTCACCAAGATCATCTCGCTGGCTCCGGAAGTGTGGTAGCGATGAGAGAACCCAAAGTAAAACCCGACGCGCACGGCATTCGGCACGGCGACATGGTGAAAGTGATGGCCGGCCGCTCGAAAGGCAAGAGCGGGAAAGTGCTGGCGGTGAATCTGTGGAAGAACACGGTCACGGTCGAGCACACGAACATGATCAAGCGCCACACGCGCCCGAATCCGTCGAAGAACATTAAGGGCGGCATCCTCGAGCGGGAAGGACCGATTCACGTTTCCAATGTGATGCTGCTCTGTCCGGGATGCGGGAAACATACCCGCGCAGGACATACCACGCTGCCGGACGGCACCAAAGTGCGCACTTGCCGCCGCTGCGACACGACTTTTGAGAGCTAGAGGCCGAGAGAAGAAATGATTACGCGTCTGCATGAAAAGTACCGAAAAGAAGCCATCCCGGCGCTTTCGAAGCGTTTCGGGTACACCAATACGATGGCCGTCCCTCGTGTTTCGAAGGTGACGGTTAACATCGGCATGGGCGAGGCGAGCGCGAATGTGAAGCTGCTCGACACCGCCGTAGCCGAGCTCGGGCAAATTGCCGGGCAGAAGCCGGTGATTACCCGCGCCAAGAAGTCGATTGCGAATTTCAAGATTCGCAAAGGCATGCCCATCGGCTGCATGGTCACGTTACGCGGCGAGCGCATGTACGAATTTCTCGACCGCCTCTCGGCGATCGTTCTGCCGCGTGTTCGCGACTTCAAAGGTCTGCCGCCGAATTCGTTCGATGGCCGCGGCAACTACACCATCGGCATTAAGGATCAACTGGTTTTCCCGGAGATCGATTACACCCGGGTGGACAAAATCAAGGGCATGAACGTCACTATAACCACCACCGCACGAAACGACGAAGAGGGGCGCGAGCTGTTGAAGCTGCTCGGCGTTCCTTTCCGGGCGTAAGGGGAGCGACAAAGCATGGCGCGTACCAGTCAGTTCGCGAAGATGAAGAAGAAGCTGAAGTACAAGATCCGTAACCGGAACCGTTGCCGGATCTGCGGACGTCCGCGCGGGTTTCTCCGCAAGTTTGAAATGTGCCGCATCTGTTTCCGCGGACACGCGCTCAAGGGAGAAATTCCCGGCGTGGTGAAGGCTAGCTGGTAAGGAAGGAAGAATGACCACCGATCCCATTGCTGATTTGTTGACGCGAATTCGAAACGGTTCGCGGGCGAAGCATTCGCGAGTGGATATGCCTTCGTCGAAGCTGAAGATTGAATTCGCGCGCATTTTGAAGGACGAGGGTTACCTCGCGAATTACAAAGTCGTGGAAGAGCAGAAGGGAAAGAAAACGCTGCGCTGCTTTCTGCGCTACACGCCGGACCGCCGCAGCGTGATTACGGACCTGAAGCGCATTTCGCGGCCGGGATCGCGGCGCTACATTCCGAAGACCGGGATTCGTCCCGTAGTCGGCGGGATGGGTATTTCAATACTGTCCACGCCCCGCGGATTGATGACCGGGCAGTCGGCGCGCAAGGCCGGCGTCGGCGGCGAAATAATGTGCGAAGTTTGGTAGGGATTTCGTAACCCAGAGGATTTGAGAGAGCTATGTCGCGAATTGGAAATAAAATAATTCCGGTACCGTCCGGCGTAAAAGTGCAGATCAAAGCCGATGCCGTCGAAGTGCAGGGCCCCAAGGGCAAAATGCATGTGCCCGTGCCGCGCGGAATCTCCTTCGAACAGAAGGACGGCATTCTCGTCGCCAAGCGCGAGTCTGACCAGCAACGCGCATTGCACGGTCTGGCGCGGGCTCTGGTGGCCAATGCNNGAAGTGAAAGGCAAGAACGTGGTGCTGGCGCTGGGATACTCGCATCCAATTGAGTTCCCGATTCCCGAAGGCATCTTGATCGCGGTGGAAAAGCAAACGCACATGTCGGTTTCGGGTGCAGACAAGAATCAAGTGGGACAAGTAGCGGCGAATCTTCGCGCGTTGCGCCCGCCCGACCCGTACAAGCAGAAGGGCATTCGCATCACGGGCGAGCGGTTGAAGAAAAAAGCCGGCAAGGCTGGCGCGAAGTCGGCGTCCGCTTAGCCCGGAGGGAGAACTAGAATGGCAGCACCGGTCCGAAGATTATCGCGGGAAGCGCACCGTCGCCGGATTCACGTCCGGACGCGCCAGACGCTTTCAGGAACATCCGAGCGGCCGCGCCTTTGCGTGCATCGCTCCACCAAGCATATTCGCGCACAGGTGGTGGACGATCAAACCGGCCGCACTCTCGCCTCGGCGAGCTCGCTCGACGGAGAAGTNNCAATATCACGGCCGCGTGAAAGCGCTTGCCGAAGCAGCCCGTGAGGCGGGCCTGAAGTTCTAACAATTATGCCGAAACAAGAGCTCAAAGATACGCTTTCAGTTCGCCGGCTGGTAGAAACCAACCAGGCGAACCTCAAGGATCAAGTGGTTTCGATCAACCGCTGCACGAAAGTGGTGAAGGGCGGCAAGAACCTCAGCTTCTCTGCGCTCGTGGTAGTAGGCGATCAGGGCGGCCACGCCGGATTTGGCATGGGCAAAGCGCGCGAAGTCCCCATGGCCAT
>PLZZ01000195.1:8804-11831 GCA_003153585.1 Acidobacteriota bacterium
GGCAAGGGAGCGGAAGAGCCGGCCTCTTAGCCGCTGCTCCCGAAAAAGACAATGACGCCGACCAAGAAAAAATCAGCAGGCAAGTCCGATAAGCAGTCGGGCACTCTGAAGATCAAGTGGGTCGTAAGCTTTATCGGTTGCCCTCGCGGGATGCGCCAAACGATCCGCGGTTTGGGTTTCCGCCGCATGCAGCAAGTGGTGGAGCACCCCGACAACCCTTCGATTCGCGGCATGATCGCGAAAGTTCATCATTTGGTTAGGATTGAGGAATAAGCATGGCCATTAAACCGACACTTTCTAATTTGAAACCTCCGCGCGGCTCGCGTCATCGAAAGGTGCGCGTGGGCCGCGGCATGGGCTCAAAACTCGGCAAGACTTCGGGCGCGGGCAACAAAGGCCAGCAATCCCGCCGAGGTTATTCCCGGCGCGCCGGCTTTGAAGGCGGCCAGATGCCGCTGCACCGGCGTTTGCCGAAGCGCGGATTTTCAAGTCCGTTTCGGAAGGCGTACGCGGTCGTCAATGTGGAAAGCTTGAACGTGTTTGAAGCCGGTGAAACTATCTCGCCGGATTTGCTGTTCGGCCGCGGAATCGTCCGCGTCCAGCGCGAAGCATTAAAGATTTTGGGCAGCGGAGATTTGAAGGTGGCGCTGACGGTGCAAGCTCACGCGTTCAGCAAATCGGCGGAAGAAAAGATTACAGCCGCCGGAGGAAAATTCGAAGTCATAAAATGAACCCGCTACGAAAGCTTGTCGAGGCCTTTCGAAATATTTTCAGCACGCCGGATCTGCGTAATCGAGTCTTGTTTACGCTGGCGTTGCTGGGAGTGTATCGGCTCGGCGCGTTCATTCCCACGCCGGGAATCAACACCGCCTTGCTGCAGCAGCTTTTCGAACAGGGCCGCGGGTCCGTGCTGGGCATCATCGATCTTTTCAGCGGCGGCAATTTCCGCAGGCTCACGATTTTCGCGCTGGGCATCATGCCGTACATCACCGCCTCGATTATTTTGCAGTTGATGGTGGTGGTGTGGCCTTACCTCGAGCGATTGCAAAAAGAAGGCGAACTCGGGCGCCGCAAGATTACGCAATACACGCGCTATTTGACGATCATATTGAGCGCATTTCAGTCGTTTACCATCGCCGAGACGTTGACGCGCCAGAATATGGCCGGCCAGGCGCTGGTTTATCATCCCGGCCCGCGCTTCATCATGATGACGATGCTCACCCTCACCACGGGTTCCGCATTCATCATGTGGCTGGGCGAGCAAATCAGCGATCGCGGGATCGGCAATGGAATGTCGCTCATCATCTTCGCCGGCATCGTGGTTGGTTTGCCGCGCGCCGTGGGCGATCTCTGGGACAAAGCCAAGACGCAGCAGTGGGGCTCGTTCACTCCCATTGCGCTGATTGGTTTGATTGTCCTGATGTTAGGGGTCGTGGCTTTTATCGTGTTCGTCGAGGGCGGCCAGCGGCGAATTCCTGTCCAGTACGCTAAACGCGTGATGGGGCGCAAAGTAATGGGCGGGCAAATGACGTACCTGCCTTTGCGCGTGAANNAAGTGGGGCGAGCCGCTGTACACGCTGATTTACGTGACGCTCATCATCTTTTTTGCTTTTTTTTACGTGGGCATCATTTTCAATCCCACGGAGCTAGCGGACAATATGCGCAAATACGGGGGCTTCATACCCGGAATTCGCCCAGGGCGGAACACGTCTGAGTATATAAATCGCATTTTGACGCGCTTGACCTTTGTCGGCGGAGTTTATCTTGCGATCGTCTGCTTGCTGCCGGAATGGATGATTTCCGGCATTCACTTGCAGCACTTGTGGCTCGTGGGCAATTGGTTCGATCAGCATATGTGGCGATTTGTGCTCGACGGCTTGAACGTGCAGTTCTATTTTGGTGGCACCTCGCTGCTGATCGTTGTTGGCGTGGCCATGGATACGGTGCAACAGCTCGAAGCCCAGCTCGTCATGCGGAATTATGACGGGTTTGTCCGCAAGGGCCGGGTGCGAGGCCGTCGCAGTTAATGACGGCTCGGTGGCGGTGTGCATGACGCTCAAACGGGCGTTGATTTTCTTAGGGCCGCCAGGAGCCGGTAAAGGCACTCAAGCCACGCGTGCCGCGAAACGCTGGGGCTTGCCGCATCTTTCTACCGGCGACATGCTGCGCGATGCCGTAACGCGCGGCACCGAGCTGGGTCGGCTGGCCAAGCCGATCATGGAACGCGGCGAGCTGGTGCCGGACAATATTGTGATGGGCATGGTCGAAGAAAGGCTGGCGCGGCCGGATTGCGCTGAAGGATTTATCTTCGACGGTTTTCCGCGCACCGTTCCGCAGGCGGAACAGCTTGATTTGATTCTCAAGCGGAGCGGCTTCGGGAAACCGCTGGTGATCGAGTTTCACGTGAGCTACGACATGCTAGTGCGCCGCGTGTCGGGTCGTTGGACGTGCAGCGTTGGCGGCGAGACTTACAATATTTACGAGCATCCGCCGAAAGTGCCGGGGATTTGCGACGTGGATGGCGGAAAATTGATTCAGCGGTCGGATGACACCGCGGAGATCGTGAGAGAGCGCCTGGCAGCATACGAGCGCAAGACGAAACCGCTGGCGGATTACTACCGCAAGAACGGTGTGCTGGAAACGGTGGACGGTTCGAAGAGTGTGGAAGAAGTCAGTCGTGCACTGAGTGAGATTTTCGCGCGCGCGGCGGGGCGAGATGGTCATCTGTAAATCGCCGAAAGAACTTGAAAAGATGTACCAGGCCGGGCAGATCGTCTGGGGTGCGCTTGAGAAGATGCGCACCATCGTTCGGCCGGGCATCTCGACGAAGGAGCTCGACGAGTTTGCCGAAGCCTTCACCGCGGAGCATCATGCGCGGCCGGCTTTCAAAGGATATCGCGGATATCCGGGTTCGGTGTGCACTTCGATCAATCAGGAAGTGGTGCACGGCATTCCGTCGTCGAAGCGGAAAGTTCGCGAAGGGGACATTTTGTCCATGGATTTCGGCGTCGAGCTGGACGGTTATTT
>PLZZ01000195.1:11889-35189 GCA_003153585.1 Acidobacteriota bacterium
CACGGTATCGGAACGAAGATGCACGAGGACCCGCAAGTTCCGAACTACGGTTCGGCGGGACAAGGCGCCAGGCTTCAAGAGGGCATGGTGCTGGCCATCGAACCGATGGTGAACACCGGCGGCCCGGGCGTGCGGATCCTGGAAGATGACTGGACCGCGGTCACGACGGATGGCAGTGATTCAGCGCATTTTGAGCATACCGTCGCTGTCACCGCCAAGGGACCTTGGATTTTAACGCGGCCGCGCGAAGCCAGCGGCCCGTGCTGGTAACGAAGACTCATATTCTATTGAGCTTGAAATAGGAGCACATGATTAGAAGGCCAGAGCCGGAAAAAAAGAAATCGACCGAAGGCAGCGGGAAAGAAGATGCCATCGAAGTAATGGCCACGGTGGTCGAGCCGCTTCCCAACGCTATGTTCCGCGTGGAGCTGGAGAACAAGCATCAGGTGCTGGCCCACATTTCGGGAAAGATGCGCAAGAATTTTATCCGCATCCTGCCCGGAGATCGCGTGGCGGTGGAGCTTTCGCCGTACGATCTTACGCGTGGTCGGATTGTGTACCGGTATAAGTAGAAAGCGTCACACGCAAAAAGGAAACGAAAATGAAAGTCAGGGCCTCTGTAAAGAAAATCTGCATGAAGTGCAAAGTCGTTCATCGGCGCGGCGTGGTGCGCGTGATCTGTGTAAACGCGAAGCACCGCCAGCGTCAGGGCTAGAAACAGGGAGAATACGAAATGGCGCGTATCGCAGGTGTTGATTTACCGCCGAACAAGAGGTTGTGGGTTGGACTGACGGCCATTTACGGTATTGGCCAGCAGCGCGCCCGCTCGCTCGCGGCACAAGCGAAAGTGGATCCGACCAAGAAGATTAAAGATCTGACGGAAGAGGAAGTGGCGCATCTGCGCGCCGCCATCGAAGCCGAAGGCGGCGTGGAAGGCGATCTCCGTAAACAAACACAGATGAACGTGCGCCGGCTGATTGAAATTCAGTGCTACCGCGGCTTGCGTCACCGCCGGAACCTTCCGGTGCGCGGCCAGCGCACGCACACGAACGCGCGTACCCGCAAAGGCCCGCGGAAGGGCGCTGTGGCGGCTAAGAAGAAAACAATGGCGCGCAAGTAACATCGAAGGCGTAAGGAAAATAGGAGAGACACGAGCGTGGCAAAAGAACCTAAAGACGCGGCGGCTGCACCAGAGGGAGCGGCGGCGAAAAGTTCGAAGCGCAAGAAGGAATTTCGCAAGAAGAAGGAAAAGCGCATCGTTCCGCACGGAGTGGTGTGCATTCAAGCGACGTTCAATAATACGATTATCACTCTTACCGATCCGGACGGCCGCGCGGTGAGCTGGTCTTCGGCGGGTTCCGTGGGTTTCAAGGGATCGCGCAAGGGTACGCCGTACGCCGCGCAGCAAGCCGCGATGACCGCCGCAGGCGTGGCTCGCGACCAGTACGGAATGAAATCNNACGCCGGTGCCGCACAACGGCTGCCGTCCGCCGAAGCGCCGCCGCGTATAGCACGCAAACAGATTTGGAAGTTTCAGAAAAGGAGACAAGGCTTTGGCAAGACATCGTGAAGCAGTTTGCCGCTTGTGCCGCCGGGAAGGGATGAAACTCTTCCTGAAGGGACTGCGGTGTTTTACTGAAAAATGCGCCATCGAGAAGCGCAATTTCGTTCCGGGGCAGCATGGCCAGTCCCGCCGTCCAAAAATGGTGGGCTACGGAATCCAATTGCGCGAAAAGCAGAAGGTAAAGCGCACGTATGGGTTGCTTGAGCGCCAGTTCCGCACGTATTTCGAGAAGGCGGAACGGACCAAGGGTCCCACGGGCTCAAACCTGATGGTTACACTCGAACGCCGTCTCGATAATGTGGTCTACCGCATGGGCCTGGCGGGTTCGCGTTCACAGGCACGCCAGCTCGTACTGCACGGCCACATTCGCGTCAAGGGACACAAAGTCAACATCCCAAGCTATCTGGTCCAAGTGGGCGAGGATATCGCGCTCAAGGAAAAGATGCACCAGAACACCATGGTGCTCGAAGCCCGCAACCTGGCGAATAGCCAGGGTGTGGCTCCGTGGCTCGATATTGACCGCGAAAATTTCAAAGCGCGTGTAGTGGCGATGCCTCGCCGCGAAGACGTGCAGACGCCGCCGATGAACGAGCAGCTTATCGTCGAGTTGTACTCGAAGTAGCGCGTAAAAGATCTTCAACGTTGAACAGTTTGTGGGTTCGCTGCGGGCGAACCAGGAGGAATGTCGCATATGTGGAAGGGATTCCAGAAACCAAAGCGGTTGGCAGCAGAACCGGAAACACTTACGGACAAATTCGGGAAATTCTCCGCGCAGCCTTTTGAGCGCGGGTGGGGAACTACGGTCGGCAATTCATTGCGCCGGGCGCTGCTGAGCTCGATTGAAGGCGCGGCCATCACTGCGGTCAGGATTGAAGGCGTGCTGCACGAATTCTCGCCGATTCCTGGCGTTGTAGAAGACGCTACGGATATCATCCTCAATCTGAAACAGGTGCCGCTGAAATTGAATACCGATCAGCCCAAGACCATCACGCTCATCGTCGATACCCCGGGTCCGGTCACTTCCGCGAAAATCGAAGAAGACGCCGACATCGCGGTGCTCGATAAGAATGTTTACATCGCGACGGTCAGCGAAGGCGGCAAGCTCGAACTCGAATTGCGCGTCAAGAACGGCCGCGGCTACGTCGCTGCGGATCGCAACTTTGACGAGGATTTGCCCATCGGTTATATCCCGATTGACTCGGTGCATTCGCCGGTGCGCAAGGTGAACTACGCGGTCGAGGCCGCTCGTTTGGGTCAGATGACCGACTACGAAAAGCTGACCCTCGAAGTGTGGACCAATGCCGCGATTACACCGCAGGACGCCATCGGACTCGCCGCGAAGCTGATGAAGGATCACATGAGCATCTTCATCAATTTCGAAGAGCAGCCCGACCTGCCGGAAGAAGTGATCGAAAATTACAGTGACCCGCGCCTCGAATATCTCGACCGTTCGGTGGAAGAGCTGGAGCTTTCGGTGCGTTCCTACAATTGCCTGAAGAACGCGAACATTCAGAATCTGCGCGAGCTTGTGCAGAAGACTGAATCTGAAATGCTCAAGACGAAAAACTTCGGCCGCAAGTCGCTGAACGAGATCAAAGACATCCTGGTGAAGATGGGATTGAGTCTCGGGATGAAATTTGACGAGCACGGACGCATCATCTGGCCGCCGTTGCCTAGCCAGACTGCTCCGCCGCCGTCCGAAGAAGGGGAACACGGGGCCCTTTAGGCCGCGGAATAAATCATGAGACACCTCGTTTCAGGGCACAAACTCGGAAAGCAGCCCGCTCACCGTCGCGCGGTATTGCGTAATCTCGTGACCAACCTCATCGAGAAGGAACGCATCCAGACCACGATTCTGCGCGCCAGAGCAGCTCGCCCGCTCGCCGAGCGCATGATCACGCTTGGTAAGCGCGATTCGCTCCACGCACGTCGTCAGGCGGCCGCCTTCTTGACTACACCCGGCGCCACCCAGAAGCTATTTTCTGACTTGGCTCCCCGGTTTGCGGATCGCCCAGGCGGTTACACGCGGATCGTTCGCGTTGGCTGGCGCCTCGGCGACGGCGCCGAGCTAGCAATTCTCGAGTTCATTGGCTCGGAGTTGAAGAAGAAGGAAAAGAAGCCGAGAAGAGAAGTGGCGGAAGAAGTACCTGAAGAAAAAGAAGTCGCTGCTAAGAAGTAATCGGCACCAAATCAAATCACAAACGGCCCGCGATGCAATCGAAGCGGGCCGTTTTTATTTTCCGGGGATCAAAAGCCCCTCACTTGATTCCCATCCAACTGTTGTAGATTGCTTTCTGCTGGTCCGTAGGATTTTCCATCGGTTTCAGCTTGTAGGCTGGATAGGGACTCGCGATCAGCGTAACCGGAATTTCCTTTATCTCGCCCAGCCGGATCACCGTCACGTGCAACGTGTCGCCGGTCTTGTGCTCCAGTATGGTTTCGTTAAAAGCGTCTTCATCCACGATGCTTCCATCGATTCCGATAACGACGTCGTCGCGGTCCAATCCCGCTGCCTCAGCGGACCCGCCTGTGACCACATTGGTAATTTTGGCGTAGCCATCGTCGCTCTTGCTATGGCTCACTCCGAGCCACGGCTTCTCGGGTTCGAGCTTCTTCTCCACATCGATTCCCGCATAGGCAAAATACTTTTCGTAGGGAATCGGTTCTTTCCCGCTGATATATTTGCTGAAGATTTCGCTCACGTCCACGCCGGCCACTTCCGACGCTGCTTTCACCGCATCATCGGGCTGGAATCCGGGCTTGGGGAGCGCGTAACGTGAATACAGCAAACGCATCCAATCATCGAGCGACTTCTGATTTTTCGTGTCCTGCCGGATGGCAAAATCCAGAATGTGCCCCATAATCTGCCCGCCGTCGTAGTAAGAATAATTTGTATTCTTCAGATTGTTGAGCTGAATCACGGTATCGCCGTTGAACCAGGTATCCCAGCTGGTGTCTTCGATGCTCCGCTCGCGTCGCCCGGGGTTCTGCTCGAAATTTGTGATTGTGTAGCTCATCTCGTCCAGGTATTGCTGGGGAGTGATGAGTCCGGCACGCTCCAGCGCCAGTTCGCCGTAATAACTCGTGAGGCCTTCGGAAATCCACAGCGACGGCGTATGGACCATTTGCGAATAATCAAACGGTCCGAGGGGGAGTGGCCGCAGGCGCTTCACGTTCCATGCATGGAAAAATTCATGCGCCGTCACGAATAGCTTCATGTTGTATTGCGTGCCATATCCGGGAGCCGGCGCATCTGCGTCCCAACCCTTGGAAAAATTGATTTGGGTCGAATTCAAATGCTCTAACCCTCCGCCGGTGTTCGGCCAAACATGAAAGAGAAACCAATAATCCTTGAACGGAGCGGCTTGCTCGGCGCCCGTAACCGAGCTGAACATCGGCACGATCGTCTCCACAAATTTCTGCGCGTCCTGTGTGAATTTGGAAAAATCTTTCTGGCCTTCCACGTCGTGAACGATCACGTGGTATGTCGTTCCGAGCACCTGAAAATCCTTCTCCGCGAAATCGGAAAGCTCCAGAGGTGCATCGGCGAACCAGTTGTAGTCGGCCGCGCGAAAAGTATGATCGGAGGTGCGTTCCATCCCCGTGGCCACCTTCCAGCCCGTAGGCACAGCAATCGTAAGTTCCACCGCCCGCTCTTTTCCGCCTACCAGATACATCCACACGGATGGTCCGCCGATAAATGCGTGTCGTTCGTTGTACTGAGCCTGATTGTTGCGCAGGGTGTCGCCGAACACCTGGTATGAAACCGTCACCGCGTTGGCGCCTCCAAGCTCGACGCGCCACGTCTGGCTATCCGTTTTGCGCCAGCTCAATTCTTTGCCGTCTGGTCCGACCGCGCGAAATGCCTGCACGTTCGCGGAATAGTTCTCGAGGTAGTAAGAACCTGGCGCCCAGTCGGGCATGGCGAACTCGACGCTGGGCCCTTCCAGGGCCGCCGCGTGTATTGTCACGTCCATCAGATGCGTGTTCGGCCGTTCGAACCGCAATTCGTAATGCAGCGGATCAGCGGCTCGGATGACGGAGCAATTCAAAACGGTGAAAATTGCCAGTGTCAAAAACGTTTTCAGCAGACCATGGGCCATAGCGTGTCCTTTCAAGAAAAATAAAAATCAATCCGGAGACATTGCGCTCGGCTAGGCCGCGCGCGGAGTATTGTCTCTCCGTTTCTTTCGAATATCCCCGAGAAGTATTACGAGCGCCACGACCACTTGCGCCGCAATTCCGCCGGCAGTATCGAGCAGCACATCAGCAACCGCTGCGGTTCTGCCGGGAACAAACGATTGATGATATTCATCGAGCGCCGCATAACATCCGACGATGGCAATCGCCGCGAGCGCCCAAGCGAGATGCGCGCCTCGCTTTCCCGCGCGGATTCCGCGCAAAATCAGCAGGCTCAAGATGAAATATTCGGTAAAGTGGCCTGTCTTGCGGATCAAATGATGCATGAAGAATAGAGTTTCCTGCGACGCGTGCGGGAAAAACCATCTCAGAATCGGAATGATAAACGTGCTGGTGTTATCTGAAGTAAAGACGCCGGTCGAGAAAACCGAAATTACGACGGCCCACAGTAGCGCGGGCCACCAACGCTGGAGCCATCGCATTCTAACGAGCCTGCGCCGCGGCGCTTCGCAAAATTCCGGCCGAATGGTTTTCCGCAGTCTCTCCCATCATTCCAGCCGGTAATTCGGCGCTTCGCGCGTGATAATCACGTCATGCACGTGGCTCTCGCGCAACCCAGCCTGGGAAATACGAACGAACTTGCTGCGCTCCTGCAGCTCGGTCAGGTTTGCCGTGCCGCAATAGCCCATTCCACTTCGCAACCCGCCAACAAGCTGTTCGACCAGCGCCGATAGCGACCCTTTATAGGGAACCTGGCCTTCGATGCCTTCCGGCACGGTCTTACCTCGCGCCGCGCCTTCTTGCGCGTAGCGGTCTGCCGAGCCCGCTTCCATCGCTCCAATCGAGCCCATCCCGCGATACGATTTGAACGTGCGGCCCTGATACAGAATTGTCTCGCCCGGAGATTCCTCCGTGCCCGCAAAAAGGCCGCCGATCATCACCGAAGATGCGCCTGCGGCCAGAGCCTTGCTGATGTCGCCCGAAAATTTAATCCCGCCATCGGCAATCAGAGGCACGCCTGTGCCTTTCGCCGCGCGCGCACATTCCAGTATCGCTGTGATCTGCGGCACGCCGGCCCCGGTGACCACGCGCGTGGTACAGATCGATCCCGGTCCGATTCCAACTTTCAAACCATCCACACCCAGCGCTATCAAGTCGCTCGTTCCTTCGGCCGTGGCCACGTTTCCCGCCACGATCTGCATCTGCGGCAGCTTGGATTTCACCGCGCGAATCGCGTCCATCACTCGCGTCGTGTGGCCGTGAGCGGTGTCAATGGCCAGCACATCCGCGCTCGCCCGCGCCAGTTCCTGCGCGCGCTCCAGGAAATCGCCGGTAGCTCCGATGGCCGCGCCGACTCGCAGGCGTCCATGCTCGTCCTTTGTCGCGCTCGGAAACTCGATCTTCTTCTGGATGTCTTTTACCGTAATCAGGCCCTTCAAATTGAAATCCGCATCCACCACCAGAAGCTTTTCGATACGATGCCGTTGCAGGATTTTCTCCGCTTCTTCCAGCGTTGTGCCCACTGGAACGGTAACGAGATTGTCCTTGGTCATAATTCCGCTGACCGGCTGATCCAGATTCCGCTCAAACCTTAAATCGCGGTTGGTCAAGATTCCCAGCAGGTGCGCTCCGCGCGTCACCGGAAGGCCCGAAACCTTATACTTGTTCATGATGTCCAAAGCCTGCCGCACGGACAGCTCTGGCGCAATCGTCACCGGATCCACGATCATCCCGCTTTCAGACCGCTTCACCTTGTCCACTTCCTCCGCCTGGCGCTCGATCGACATATTTCGGTGAACAAAACCGATGCCGCCTTGCCGGGAGATGGCGATGGCGAGACGCCCGTCCGTCACTGTGTCCATCGCAGCGGACACAATCGGAATGTTCAGCGAAATCGTGCGTGTAAGGCACGTGCGCGTGTCCGCCTGCGCCGGAAGCACCGACGACTTTCCAGGCAAAAGCAGCACGTCGTCGAATGTCAACGCTTCAGGGATAGCTCCGTCGATCATCTTTGCTCCTGTGTCTCCAACTCAGCCATAAACAACAAAGCCCAGCAAGGTTCGCTGGGCTGCGGAAAGATTCATTTGTCGCGAAAGACCTTCATTAGTGAATTTCTGATTCTAGGCTTAACGCCCGCCGAAATCAAGACGCTGAACCCGCGCCCTGAATCGGCAACTCTTTGCCATCGGCGCCTCCTTCAGACTAATTGGAATTCGAATCGCTGAATTCTTTATTGCTCCAGAAGGCCGGCGAACTGGCGGATCTCGGCGATATTCAAATCCGAGGCGGCGCAGAAATTCATGCCGTTGTGGGACCAGTAAACGAGGTTATACCCCTGGATGGTCTGCACTTCGGGTAGCTTCGCAGCGCTCGATTCTTCGGGCCAGACGAATACGTTGATGAAATGTTTCCGCCGCTGATAGACAAGCGCGGCCACGTTGCGATGATCGACGTAATCCAGGCGCCCTCCGACGAGCGGAAAGCCCTGTTCCTTAAGATCGACGACCGGGGGCGCGAAGTCCAACTTGCCGTCGAACCACGGCTTCACTGTGTGCTGGTCGGTGGATTCGACATCGTACAAATGGCCTGGCTGCATCGAGCGAATATGGCTCGCGACGATTTCCTCCGCTACCAGGTTTTGCTTCTGGCCGCCGATATTCGGCAGCACTTTCGCTCCCAGAAAAACTGCAATCAGGATGGCGGCTGCAACCGCAAGCCACTCGAGCACCGGGCGGCGCGGCATGGCAATCGGTTGCGGACGGGCCTCCGCCGGAAGCGCGGCGCGGATACGGTTCCTGAGGCTCTCCGGCGCTCGCTCGTACAGATTCGCCGCCTGAAGGGAGTCGCGCAGAGCTTGCTGATCGCCTAGCTCTTGAGCGCAATCCGGGCAGGTCTTCAGATGCTCCTCGAATTCGAGGTTGCGAACGAGATCGAGCTCGCCGTCAAAGTATCCGCGGAGCAAGCTTTTATTATTTTCGCAGGCCACCTTGCTCCTCCTTTGCGCGCGCGTGCAGCAGTCGCTCGCGCAATTGGGTGCGCGCGCGAGCCAGACCCGACATCACTGTGCCGATGGGCACTCCGGTCACTTCGGCAATCTCCTTGTAGGACATGCCCTCCAGTTCGCGCAGCACTATGACCTCACGAAAATTCACAGGCAATTCGTCAAGCGCCTCGCGAAGCATTCGGCTATCGGCCGATTTTAAGAGTGTCGCTTCCGCTCCCGCCTGCTCGGTCTCCGCCGTATGAATCTTTTCGTCGAATTCCTCCGCCAATTCGGCGGGGCGATTCTTCTCGAAAAATGAATAGCAAGTGTTGCGCACGATTTTTAGCACCCAGGCGCGGGCGTCGCCTCCCTGGTAACCNNGTGTTGCGGACGAGCCAGCGCGCGAGGTTGTAGGCCGCATCCATGTGCGGCAGCACAACCTGCTCAAAAGTCCCGACAGGCCCTGACCCGCGTTTCTGTTCCCCCATACGCGCATTAGATTCTCAGTCTTCCAGACTGGATATCAACCTAATTTATTCCCGCAAAGTTGGTAATAAATGGTGCGAAGCCGCACCGAGGCTAATCGCAAATCGCGGGAATATTTCGCGGGCACGCGGTGTCTAGGTAGGTGAACGCAGCGCAAAGGGCCTTTTGGCCCACTAGGCTGCGCAACCGAAGGAGAGAACATGTCGGACTACATTGAAAAGAATCAAGATAACGATGGCGTGGATCGTCGTGGTTTCCTGAAGTGCATGGCCTGGGCCGGTACCGGCACCCTATGTCTGGTGCAAGGCGGCGTCTTGAAATCGTTCGCCCTGACTGACGTTTTGCAAAAGAACGTGGGCAATCTGAAAGGCGATCTCAGTTTCGTCCAAATCAGTGACAGCCACATCGGCTTCAGCAAGCCGGCAAACCCGGACGTTACGGGAACCCTGCGCGAAGCCATCGCCAAGGTCAACGCGCTTCCGACGCCTCCTTCTTTCGTTCTGCACACGGGCGACCTGACGCACCTCTCAAAGCCTGAGGAATTCGACACGCTCGCTGAATCGCTGAAGAGCCTGAAGACCGAGCGCATCTTTTACGTTCCCGGCGAGCACGATGTGCTCAACGACAACGGCGCGATGTTCCACGAGCGCTTCGGCCAGGGGACCCAAGGCGATGGATGGTACAGCTTCGACCAGAAGGGAGCGCATTTTATCGGCTTGGTCAACGTGCTGAACCTCAAGGCCGGCGGTCTTGGCAATCTCGGCCACGAGCAGCTCGAATGGCTGGAGAAAGATGTTGCCAAACTAAAGGGCAGCACGCCCATCGTTGTCTTTGCGCACATCCCGCTCTGGTCGGTTTACCCGCAATGGGGCTGGGGCACCGATGACAGCGAACAAGCGCTTTCCTACTTGAAGCGATTCGGCTCCGTGACAGTTCTGAACGGGCACATTCACCAGACCATGCAGAAAATCGAGGGAAACATCACGTTTCACACCGCCTGTTCCACCGCTTTCCCCCAGCCGCACCCGGGCGAAGCGGATTCTCCCGGCCCCATGAAAGTGCCGGCCGAAAAACTGCGCGGCTTGCTGGGTATCACCGACGTGAATTTTGTTCGCGGCAAACACACATTGGCAATCGTGGATTCAACACTTTAAGGATAAGGAGACTTCACATGCGACGCAGGAATATTCAACAAAACAGGATTGCAGGTATTCTCGGAACCGCAATTTTTGGAGCGGCGGCGGTTCTTGGGCTCGTACTCGCGAGTGGCGCTTTACGGCCGCGCTCCGCCGTAGCAGCTCAGGAACAACCCGGCGCGATTACGGTGACCATCGATAACTTCAGTTTCGCGCCCATGCAGCTCGAAATAAAGGCTGGCACGGAAGTCATATGGATCAACAAGGACGACGTGCCGCACACCGTCGTAAGCGACGATCACAAGTTGTTCAAATCGCGGGCGCTTGATACCGACGAGAAGTTTTCGTTCACCTTCAAGGATCCCGGCACATACGAATACTTCTGCTCGGTCCATCCGAAGATGACCGGCAAGATCATCGTGAAGTGAGGCCCAGCCATGCACCCATTCAACATTCGCGAAGCGCTTTTGGCCAAACATGCGCAGCACGTGGTGTTAATCCACTTCCCCATCGCTCTGTGCATGGCCGGCGTGGCGTTTGACTTCGTCGCATACTGGACGAAGCGCAGTGCTCTCGCCACCGCAGCCTATTACAATTTCACCGTGGCTGCGGTTTTCACCTTGCCGGTAATCGCCACCGGCCTCCTCGCCTGGCAGTTTCAGCTCGAGGGGCAAAGGCTCAAGGGAATATTGCTGCAGCATCTGGTGCTCGGCGTCGTCTCAAGTCTGATGATCGGGCTAGTCTGGTACGTGCACTTCCGAGCCCGTCGCGCGCCGGAGCAAGCCCTGCCCCGCTATTGCCTGGCAATAGAGCTTCTCGCCATGGGCCTCGTCGCAATGACCGCGCACTTAGGCGGATATCTCAGCGGCGTCAACATTCCTGGTTAGGCTCTCCTGCTGTTACAACCCGAAAGAGTTCAGTGGGCCCGCCGCGCTATGGCGCAATCGTGTGGACGGCTGCGGGTTCCAGTCGCGTAGCTTGCGTGGTGCGCACGAAGTCCCTACCATCAGTGTTGTGAAAGAATTCGTCGCGCACAAAAGATTTCGCAATCCGCACGTCATGACCATCGCCGCAACTTTCTGGCCTCGCAGATTTCCGCGCCTGAGCAAAAGCGTTTCGCGCTTGTTCAAAGTCGAGGCAGGCACGCAGATTCGCGGAGAATGCCATTGGCAGGAAAATCCTCAGTCCCACCCAACACTGATTCTGCTTCACGGCCTGGAAGGATCGAGCGAATCCGGCTATATGCTCGGCACCGCCGAGAAAGCTTTCGTCTCCGGATTCAACGTCGTTCGCCTGAACCAGCGAAACTGCGGCGACACCGAAAAACTGACTACAACTCTTTACCATTCCGGCTTGAGCGGCGACATCAGGGCCGTCCTGCTCGAACTAATCGACCGCGACCGCTTGCCGGAAGTCTTCGCCGCCGGCTTTTCCATGGGCGGCAATCTGGTTCTGAAGATGGCTGGAGAATTCGGCGAAGCCGCGCCTCCGCAATTGCGGGCATTCGTGGCTATCGCTCCCGCTCTTGATTTGGCCGCTTGCGCCGACGCTCTTGCCGAGCCGCGAAATTTCCTCTACAACCGCCATTTTGTGAAGAGTCTCAAGAAACATATGCGTTACAAAGCCAGCTTGTTCCCCGAAGTTTTCCCGCTCGATCTGGCAGCATTTCGGCGCATCAGAACCGTGCGGGATTTCGACGATGTCGTAACCGCGCGCTTCTGCGGTTTTCAGGACGCGGCTGAGTATTATGCGCGTTCGAGCGCGGCGAATGTCGTCGCTGCCGTCCGGCGCCCCACTCTGATTTTGACCGCGCAGGACGATCCTTTCGTCCCCTTCAGGCCATTCCAGAATTCCGCCATTCAAGCGAACCCGAATATCACATTGCTCGCGCCACCCCACGGAGGCCATTGCGCGTTTATTTCGGATGAAGGTGGTTCAGATCGTTTCTGGGCCGAAGCGCGGCTCGTGGAATTCTGCCTGAGCAAATCCTCTGTTCAGCCGCAATAGCGGGGAATCGTGACCGTTTATGCCGAATTCTAAACCGCGATCAAGCGATAGGTGTCTCGAGGGAAGGCTGAAATCCGCGGGTCAGCAGATGCGCCGCGCCTGACTCGGCGATTACCATGTCATCCTCGCACCGCATCCCGTAATCCCCGACAACATAAATTCCCGGCTCATTCGAAAATGTCATTCCCGGTTTCAGAATCGTGCGGTTGCCGCGAACCAGGTAGGGAGCCTCGTGCCCGTCCATTCCAATTCCGTGGCCCAGGCGATGAGAGAAATATTTATAGTCCGGGCCGAACCCGGCATCTGTAATCACTTTGCGCGCCGCATCGTCCACCGAGCCGCATTCATGTCCGGCGGTCGCCGCCGCCAGTGCGGCATCCTGTGCGTGCCGCACGATTTCGAACGCACGCTGCAGCTTTTCAGGTGGCTTGCCGATCACTCCCATTCGCGTGACGTCTGACTGGTAGCCCTCTACCGTGGTTCCGTCATCGATCATTACTCCCACACCTTCGCGGAGAACTTGCTCCTCGCGCGAGCCGTGGGGAAGAGCGGACGAGGGCCCGAAAAACACGGACGCTTCGCCTCGCAGTCCCATCCGGGCGTAGCCTCGCACAACCAGATCAGCGACTTCTCGCTGCGTCATGCCTTCTCGCAAAGACGCGAACGTGGCCTTATACACGTCGAATGTTGCACCGCAAGCAAGCCGCATTAGATCAAGTTCATGCTCGCTCTTCTGCGCACGGCAGCCAACTGTAATGGGATCGCCACTCATATATTCAAGCGACGATGCCGCATGGCGCAGTCCATCGTAGAAAACGTAACGCGTCGTCTCCTCTACGCCGACGTTCCCCGTGCGCACGCCACGGTCGCCGAACCACTTTGCTGCAATTGCGTAAGGGCTCTCGTCCTCCTGCCACACGCGTATTTCAATCGGCCATCGAAGCTGCTCGCGTAACCTTGCTTCCTCAAATGCCGGACAAACCATCAGCGGTTCGCCTTGGCGCGGGATCAATAGCGCGAGGACGCGTTCGCTTGGCCACCAGTAGATGCCGGTGTAGTAAAGGAGCGTTGTTCCAGGCGTGACGTACAAGGCCTCAAACCGCGGCTTCGCATCGCTCATCAATTGCTGCGCATGCGCCACGCGCCCCCGAAATTCCGGTGTGCTGATCGGCTTCACACGATCGCCCAGCGGTTGTAGCTTGTCGAACGCCGGTGGCANNGCGCCGCGAAATTTTCATTTTTTGCCCCGCTTGGACGAATTAATGGAAGTGGGAGATCAGTACCGCATCGGTTGCGTTTATGCCGCTCGAGTAAAGGATCTGCTTGCCGTCGGGAGAGATCGTAACTGCCCACACTTGCGTCTCGGCAGGAAAGCTCGCAATACGCTTCGGAGCGGCGGCTGGAGCGCCGGTAGCGCCTATAGGTTGCGCCCATAGAGTCGCAACCTCATCTTTGTACACAGCGTAGATCACGTTTTTCCCGTCCTTCGTCCATTCCAGCTTGTGTCCGCCATCGCCACTTCCAGCGATAGTTTCGTTGGGGACGTCGTACTGGCTGCGTATCTCGCCGCCCTCGAGACCTACGATCGCGATCTTGGGCGGCTTCGAAGGATCGGGCCGGTAGAAAGCGGCCATGGTCAGATTGTCCGGCGAAACCTGAGGGGACTGCATGAATTCCTTGGTTAGTGGAGTGGGTGTTCCGCCGTCGATGCCCACTCGCATCACGCGGCCGGCGCCCGAAGCATCGGAGTAAAGAACGAATTTTCCGTCGGGTGAGCAAGCAGGGAGAATATCGAGATCTCCCGTGCTCAGTTGCTTCGAGTTTCCGCCATCAATGTCAGCGCGCCAGACGGAGAGGCCTTGCGATTGATTGCGCGCGCTGTACACGAAACGAAGGCCGTCGCCGCAGGCATCAGGCCACAAAGGCTCGACGCCATTTATCGCCAGATCGTGAAGTTTGCTGCCATCCGGAGCAACACTGGCAAGGCGAATCGCCCCTCCGGTATAGTAGCCGTAAATTATTTTGTCGCCGGGCGCCCAGGTGATGCCGCCGAGTCCGTCAGCCCTCCCGACTCCGCTAGTAACTTGCCTTGGCGATGAAAACGAGATGACGCTTCCGAAATTCGTGATCGCAAGGTTCGCCATCAGAGATATCTGAACGGTTGCGAGCGCCGAGCCGTCAGCGGTGATGGTCGTTCCATTATAAAAATTCAGATCGTTCGTTATCCGGCGCGCTTCAGCGTCCGGATAACTGACTTGCCAGATCTGAGGATTTACTGACGACTTGTCGGCAGGGGCGGCAAACGCAATGGCCGAACCGTCAGGAAACCAGGCCATTTGGCGGGGACCGCTCCAATCTTTCGATCCCAGGCGGGTTTTAGCACCCGAAACCACGGCTACCGTCTCGAGGAAAAACTTCTGGAAGTCGCCGGTGGCAGTTTCGGACACGGCGATGCGCGCACCGTCAGGCGACCACGCCGGGCCGTTGGTTGAAAAAGAAGCCGGATCCTTCAAGCTCGAAAGAATCTTTTCATTGCTGCCATCCGCGTTGGCGATTATCAGATTCGAGGTCTTCTCTTTGCTCGATTGGCGCACGAACACGAATCGCTTGCCATCAGGCGAAAAACTAATGGGGCTGTCTACGTCCACAACCCTTTGCGTCGGTGTCCCGCCTAGTGACGGAACTTGGAAAAGAGTCCCGAGCCCGAGCGATTCGTCGCGTTTTACGAAATAAAGATAATTCCCATCGACCGAGAAGGTCAGCCCGGCAATTTCCTGCTGCGTTCCAGCAAGAACTTGCGCGGAACTGCCGGTACCCAACTGATGGACCCAAAGTGCGTGACCACCCTTATCATCCTGGACATAGGCCAGCCATTTGCCGTCGCTCGATATCGCGGCTGAGTGAATGTTCCCGGTGGATGTCACCGGCGTGATGGTCATTTGCGAAAACGAGGACGGCGTTTCGTGGTGCGAGTTCCGGTAATGCAGGAACAGAACGACCATCGCGGCGAGTCCGAAGATCACGGGGGCAATCTTCCCAAAAGTGCTCCAGCCTGATTTTGCCGGCGCCGCTGCAACGACTGCAGTCTGTGAAGCTGTGGAAGCAATCTGAGAAGAACGTGGCGCAGCGTGACTTCCGGATCCGGGTCCCGCGCTCGCGCCGGACCATGCCGCCGCAGTACCGCTCCCCGCGCGCCCCGAATCCGAATCGCGTTTCAGGCGCTTCAAATCCCCACGAAGCTCCGCGGCTGTTTGATATCGTAGATCGCGGTCCTTCTCCAGCGACTTGCCGATGATTTCTTCCAGCTTCGGCGCTACGTTGGGATTCAAAGAAGATGGCGCCGCCGGCGTTCGGTTCAAAATTGCATCGAAGATGACCGCCGAAGTATTTCCGTTGAACGCCGCCTGCCCGGCAGCCATCTCATACAGCACCGCCCCCAGGCTGAACAGATCGGTGCGCGCATCCAGTTCTTCGCCTCGAGCTTGTTCCGGTGACATATACGCAATCGTGCCGATCGCAGAACCCGGGCTTGTGAGCAAGAGATTGTCCGAAGTAAGTTCCGACGCTGTGGCCCCGCCACCCACCGGTTCCGCGATACGCCGCGACGCCGATTGTTTTGCAAGTCCGAAATCCAGAATCTTTGCCTGTGAACGCGTGGTAATAAAAATATTGGCAGGCTTGATGTCGCGATGCACGATGCCTCGCGCATGCGCCGCATCCAACGCGTCCGCGATTTGCGTGCCGAAATCCAGCAACGCATCCGCCGCAAGAGGCCGCCCGGCGATTCGTTCCCGCAGCGTCTGCCCCTCCATCAGTTCCATCACCAGAAACGGCCGGCCGTTGTGCGAGCCCACGTCGTAAATCGTGCAGATTCCGGGATGGTTTAGGGAAGATGCGGAGCGCGCTTCGCGCTGGAATCGCTCTAGTGATGCGGAATCGCGCGCCAAGTCTTCAGAGAGAAACTTCAGCGCTACCTGACGGCCGAGCCGCGTGTCCTCCGCGCGGTACACCTGGCCCATGCCCCCGCTTCCCAGGGGTTCAATGATGCGGTAATGCGATATCGTTTCGCCCAACATTCGCGCAATCATCCTAAACAACTCGCGACCACCGCGCAAGCGGCGCCCGCGATTCAACACGGGAGACGCGTCGCTAACACTCAAGAAATATTTGTCGGGAATGCCATAAATTGGCATGCGCCAAAAATTGTCTACTCGTTAAATAGGTTCTGCGCCGCAGCAACTTTTTTTGGTTGCCTGGGTTTCACACTCAGCAGCCGAAAAGGGCCTCGGCCCTCGGCAATCATCGAATACCTAAACTAGGAGAAATTTAATGTTGAATCGCAAAGGTATGGGTGTGTTCGTTTCACTTTTCGCAGCGCTCTTGCTTTCCAGTTGTGGCGGGGGTTCGAGTTCTCCATCGACTTCCAACGGCCAGGCATCCGTCTTTACCGTCGGTACCGATGCTCCGCTTCCGAGCATCGTGTCTTGTCAGCTTATGGTGACGGGCATTACGATTTTCAACGGCACAACAAATGTAAGCGTGCTTTCCACTCCGCAAATTGTCGACTTCGCACAGTTCAACGGCCTGCACCAACTTCTCGATCTCAACGCGGTGCCCAACGGCACGTACACTTCGGCTACGGTAACGATTGCATCTCCCGTGATTGGATACATCAACGTCAACCCGCCGAACCCGCCTACGGCATCCACAATCAACGGAACTCTCTCGGTTTCTTCCGTGACTGTGAATTTCCCGCAGCCTTTCGTTCTGGACGCCAGCGATCTCGTCGGCCTTCGTATGGAATTCGACCTGCGCCAGTCGTTGCAAGTTGACGGCAATGGCCAGGTGACCGGCGTCGTCAACCCTGTATTCGAGATGAACTTGCTCAATGCCACCGATGCCGGCGTTTCGATTGATGATTTCCACGCGGGTGTCATCGGCGTCACGGGCGCCAACACTTTCACGGTTCAGGGTCCTCATGGACGTCAATGGCAGGTGACCACCAACGACAGTACTGTCTTCGACGATCCGGATATTCCGATGAGCTCCTTCACCACGAACACGATTGTGTCCCTCACCGGCACGATTGATCCGGTGTCCCATGCCATCGATGCATCGGAAGTAGAGGTAATCTCCAATGACAAGTTCTTCCTCGGTGGTTTGCTCACATACGTCAATCCGGCTTCACCTCAGCCGGCCACGCAAGCAGATATCTACGTCCGCGAAGAACTGCCTGCTATTTCCGGAATTTCGGATGGCCAGATCGAAACGCTGAGCCTGAACGGGAGCGAGCGTTACAGAATCGGAAATATCAATCTTCCGCTGACTACGCTCCTCTTCAGTAACACTCTGCTGGCTCCGGGCCAGCGCGTGGATATTGGAGGACCCCTCACCACGTCGAATGGCACGGAAACTCTAACAGTCCACCGCGTCATTCTGCGGCGTCAAGGCCAGTCGGGATCGTGGGTATCCGGCAGCACGATCGTGCAGTCCGGCAACGCCGGCAGCTTCCAGTTGACTGACGACTGGACCGCCGGGATTCTATTGCCGGCTCCGCTTACCGTGCTCACAACCAACGACACAAACTTCATAAATCTAACCGGCCTTGGTGCGCTTTCCGGCCCGGGACCGATTCAGATTCGTGTGGTCGGATTCATACTCATCAATCAGGCGAACGGTCAGCCCGTAATGGTTGCCCGCTCGGTCGAACAGCTCACCTCATAACTGGCGCGGAATTCTCGGGCCAGCGCCACTGTCTCGTTTGCGGTTCGCCGCAGCGGGACAGTGGCATTTTCGTTTTCGCCCTCTCAACACTGGCGCTCTAAGTTAAAATCGTGGTGTGCAGGACCCGCGTACATTCTCGGAATTTTGGCCGTCCTATGTCTTAGCGCATCGTCAGCCGCTGACGCGCGGTTNNTCCGGCAGCCGTGGTTCATTCTGGCTGCGCTTTTGGTACCGTATGCTTTTGCCTGGGTTTCACATTTCTTCGTTGAACACAATCGTCCCGCATCATTCGATCATCCCTTGTGGTCCTGGCTCGCCGATCAAAAAATGGTCGCGCTGGTGCTGACTGGGCGTATGAACCGGGAAGTTCGGCGATTTACTGCGATCGAAGCTCAGGCGCCAACTCGTTAATCGCGTCACCGGAAGCGATAGGTTGGTTCAGCGACGACTATTCCATCCGATCCGCTATCACCTGCCTGCCATTTGTGCGAATCTCGATAGCGATGGGGGGGCGAATCGCCGACCCATGCACCACTTGCCCTCGAACCAGCCCTCCAGCCGAATTCGTCCCGTAACGCGTGAGATCGAAAACCGTGTGATGACATGGATCACCCACCATCGGATGATCTGCCCGGTAGTGGTACTGCTTCTCGAGTCTCGGCAGGTCTGTTACATATTCCAGCTCGCAAGTGCCGAACGGCTCGCGCAACAAGATAGCCCAAAAGTTTCCACCTGGCACTCGTACCACGATTGCCGGCGTTTGCTCGCCCGTAGAAGTTCGATAAACGAACCGCTTTGACGACCATTCTCTTGCCAATTCATCGGTTGTCGCGATTTCCCCCGGAGCAGTAGGCAACTGTTCCGCGGGCGCCGCCGGCTCTGCGGCAAGTGGTGCGCTTGCCTGAATCGGAGCAGGCCCTGGTTCTACCACGGCCGGGTCGCGACTCCACCACGCGATTCCGATCCCGGCTACGATCGCAGCTACGATTGCGATTGTGAGCCAGGCCGGAGGCATTTGCATTTGAGACAGTCTCAACTTCAAAAACGCTAGGGAGAAACCGCCCGTTGCTTTGCCGCCAGGTCCCGTTTCAGTGGGGACCCCGGGTATCGTTGGTTGCGCGGGCTTGAAAGGATCGTACGGTTTGTTTTCGTCAGACATAATCGCGTTTCGTTTGCGGTTCGATGACAGGGAAGTGCGTTTGCATTCGCGCGAATAACTCCGCGCTAAGCGGGGCGTTCGATTCGAGCCGAATGGTGCGCGACGTACTCGTGTACGTTTGCAAGAACTAACAGTAACTCCAGCATTCGGTCTCGCTGTTCCGGCATCGGCTCGTCGGCTCCCTCTTCCAGATTTTTCACCACCGCCAGTGCATCGGAGAGCAGCCACTGAAGCTTATCCGAATCGATCGCGCGTCCTTCCCGGCATTGGCTCAGCGCTTGGTCCGTACGGACAAATGCTTCATCGACGAAATGGTCCAAGCATAACCGCACGCCGGCTAGCGCCATCGGAATCGATTTCGCACATCCAGCCCTTTGACAATTTCCCGGTGCGGCGGCGCTCATCACATACCCCAGCCTCTCAAGTGGTTATTACCTCAAGGTAAGCGCGAGATTAGCACATTTTTTCGGACCCAAGCAGGTATGCGCCGAAAAGCACAATAGCGTATCGAAACACGGTCCCCGCGGAGAAAGGTACAACGAAGAAAACAGAAATCGAGGGGCGTTCACTAAACGCCCCTCCCACTTCAAACTCTGTCAGCGAATTTCAATGCTTCCTGAACTCGTGCTGAGTTCCACTACCGGCCCTCCTGCTCCTACTTTGCCTTGCAGTTCGCGGGGACTGATTTTCCCTTGCACACTTATGTTATGCGTCGTCTCGATGTTCCCGGAGCTGGTTCGCGCGACGACGTTGAATGCAGCCTGAGGCGGAAAATCCACGCTGACGTTTCCCGATCCGCTCCGAAGGCGCCAGTCGCCGGTAGGATCTCCCTGGGCCGTGATGCTGCCGCTGCCTGTGGACACTTTCGCCGCGCCTTTTACGCCTTTCATCTGTACGTCGCCGGAGCCTGTGCTGATATCCACATCTCCTGCCGCCGTCTGCTCCAGTTTCACGTCACCGCTTCCGCTCGACGCTGTCAGGCCGCCGGCAATCGCGATCGCGCGAATCGTTCCGCTGCCGGCAGTGGCGTGAGCATTTCCATGAATGCCATCCAGGTCTATGTCGCCCGATCCCGTTCGCACGCGCGCTTCACCGCCAATATTCTTTACGTGCAAACCTCCCGAGCCGCTGTTCATGTCCACCGGTCCGCCAATTCCATCGACGGTTTGATCTCCCGAACCTGATTCAGAGCGCAGCTTCGTTTGCGCCGGCACAATCAACTCGTAACTGATCGAGATATTGCGCTTCCAATCGCGGTTTTCGATGTGCCCTACCCGAATAGTGTTCCCGTTTTGTTCGATCGGCGGATTGTTTTCAATTTCGTGGATGCGTTGCTCCGCGTCGCCCCAGCCACTCGCGTGAATTTTGGCGTGGATTTCCACTTTCGTCGAATCACCGGTACGTACCGTAATGTCTCCCGATCCCGTTTGCACGTCCAAATCCACCGGGCCGGTCACGCTCAGCGTACGATCGAAATGTCCCTGGCTCTCGCCAGCCCATGCAGGAAACGCGGCCAAACTCGCAGCCAGCGCCACCAATAAGAACAAACCCGGAACTGCGCGCAGACGAACTTTCATCTTCATTCCTCCTATGCGGATAGAGCTGCCCAAGCAAGAGGTACGCAATGCGCGGCTGAAATGTTCAGACGCAAGATAGCATTTCGGGTGAACGTGGGCTGGTCGCCAATTCGCCCGCAAAGTTCAGTTTATTCACTCAGCGTCGTCAGGGAGGACCAAGTCCGCCTGAGAAATGGAGGGGATGGGTCGATTCTAAGCGGCTGCGCCGTGGCACTTCTTGTACTTTTTCCCCGAGCCGCAAGGGCAAGGGTCGTTGCGCCCCACTTTCGCGCCGGCTCGAACTGGCTTCGAGGCTGTTTCCGCCTGCGCCGGGCCGGCTTGAAACTGCAAATCGCGCTGTTGGCGCTGCTGGCGTTGCTCGATTTTTTTTGCCTCATCCTCGGGCCTGGCAGGCTGCATCAGGAACAGGAAGCGGACAGCCTCCGTGTCGATGCGGTCCATCAATTCATCAAAGAGTATGAATGCCTCTTTCTTGAACTCTACCAGCGGATCCTTTTGGCCGTAGCCGCGCAGCCCGATCCCTTCTTTCAAGTGATCGAGCGTAAGCAGGTGGTCTTTCCACTGCCCGTCCACCACGTCGAGCAATATGTGGCGTTCCAGCCAGCGCAGCGTCTGCGCGCTGAAAAGAATTTCCTTTTCTTCGTATCGCGCTTTCACCTTTTCGATCATCGCTTCCGCGAGCGTGTCGTGATTCAGCGTGGCGAAATCCAGGCCCACCGCTTTCGGGTCGAAACCGAACTGATTGAGCACCTCGTTGCTGAACTGCGTGATGTTCCATTGGTCCGGATGCTGCTCGCGCGGGCAGTACGTTTCAACCAGTTGGTTAGCAATCGCTTCGGCGCGCTCCAGAATAAAATCTTTCTGATCGCGCCCTTCCAGAAACGAACTGCGCAACCCGTAAATGGTCTCGCGCTGTTTGTTCATCACATCGTCGTACTCCAGCAAATGTTTGCGCGCTTCAAAGTTCTGCGCTTCCACCGCCTTCTGCGCATTCTCGATCCGACTGCTGATTAACCTGGATTCGATCGGCACGCCCTCGGTCATGCCCAGGCGGAACATCAACGCCTTCATGCGATCCCCGCCAAAAATACGAAGCAAATCGTCTTCGAGCGACAGGAAAAAACGTGAAGCTCCGGGATCTCCCTGACGCCCTGCGCGCCCTCTCAACTGATTGTCTATGCGCCGCGCCTCATGCCGTTCCGTTCCCAGAATATGCAAACCACCCATCGCCACCACTTCGTCGTGTTCCGATTTGCACTGCTCCGCAAACTGATCGAAGATCGGCTTCCACTGATCGAGCGGCACCTGATAAATCTTGCCTTCCTGCTGGAACAGCACCATCGCGTTGGCCGTGGCGCTCGAGCCATTTGACGTGCTTGCGGCAGTCGAGGTGGAAGTGCTCGTCGTTGTCGCCGTCGCTGTGGACGTCGAACTCGCCCCGCCCGCACCACCTGCAGCCGCAGCATCCGCTTGACCCGGCGTTTCCGTTCCCGGAGCCGCCCCAATCACCGAACTCGCCGGCGCGTACGGCATCGCCAGCTTATTTTTCAGGGCATACTCACGGGTCATCGCTTCAGGATTTCCGCCCAGCAGAATATCCGTGCCGCGGCCGGCCATGTTCGTCGAAACTGTTACCGCGCCTTTGCGCCCTGCCTGCGCGATGATTTTTGCTTCGCGCTCGTGCTGCTTCGCGTTCAGCACTTGGTACGGTATGCCCGTCTTCTTCAGAATCTCCGCGATCTTCTCCGACTTCTCGATGGAAATACTGCCCACCAGCACCGGCTGCCCGCTCTCGTAATACTGCCGGATTCCGCCCGCGCGTGTGCCGTCTTCCTGAATGATGCCGTTCACCGCCGCTTCAAATTTTTCAACTTCGGTACGATAAACCACGTCCGGATTTTCGATTCGAATCAGCGGCACGTTCGTGGGAATAGCAACGACTTCCAGTTTGTAGATTTTGTCGAACTCCGCCGCTTCCGTATCTGCCGTNNAAATAATTCTGGAACGTGATGGTCGCGAGCGTCTGATTTTCGCGCTCGATTTTCACGCCTTCCTTCGCTTCCACTGCCTGGTGCAGGCCGTCGGACCATCTCCGTCCCGGCATTTGCCGGCCTGTGAATTCATCCACGATCACGATCTGGTCGTCTTTGATCACGTAGTCCACATCTTTCTGAAAAAGCGCATGCGCGCGCAGCGCCTGATAGACGTGGTGAATAACATCCATATTCGCGGGGTCATATAGATTCCCCAGGTTCAACAGCCGCTCGCACTTCGACACGCCTTCTTCCGTTAGCGTGGACGTGCGGTGCTTTTCATCCAGCGTGTAATCAATATCGAGGATCAGCTTCGGAATGATTTTGTCGATGCGGTAATATTTGTCCGTGGATTCTTCCGCCGGCCCTGAAATAATCAGCGGCGTGCGCGCTTCGTCAATCAGAATCGAGTCCACTTCGTCCACAATCGCGAAGTGATGCCCGCGCTGCACGCAATCCTTCAAATCGTACTTCATGTTGTCGCGCAGATA
>PLZZ01000013.1 GCA_003153585.1 Acidobacteriota bacterium
ACCCGCACCCTTTGCAGAAAAGAAAAACGCAAAGGATGCGGCACCCGCAAAGTCGGTGCGAGGCGCGATTGAATTCCGGTGTGAGGCGCAAGGTTGAGCCGCCCGCCCAGGTCATCCGACTCGCGAGCCATCTAGTTTCCGATCGTAAATGTAATCGGCAAAGTAGTCTCTACTTCGGCGGCTTCGCCCGCAATCAGGAACGGCCGGTACTCCCATTTGAGAGCCGCCTCGGTTGACACTTTCCGAAGGTCATTTGGTCCGCTGATGGCTTGGGCACTTGTAACGCGACCGTCTTTTCCGATCGTGACCTGCAAAAGGACAGTGCCGGTAATGCGGGCTGCCTTGGCGCTCTCGGGGTAATGTGGTGGAAGCGTTCTGAGCAGCAGTACTGCCATGGTCTGCTGGGGAATTGCGACCTTGCCAGCCGGAATCCGGATCGCGTCAGGCGGAGGGGTAAGGTCCGAATCATTAACTGTAGGCTCTTGCTCGATACTGTCGATGTGAAGCACAAGGCGCGTGCCCGCGTTCGTCGCACGGATGTTTCGAGCCAGAAAATGTCCCTGAAACATTAAGATATCGTTGTACAACGTGTCACTTTTGCCGCCCGCTGCGCTGGTAAAGCGGAGGATCGGTTTGTCCGGCTGGAAGCAGTAAGCGTCATTATTGAGAAAGATCCAATCGCCCTTCAGGGTGACGCATTGAAGATTTACTTTATCCACCGAGCGGCGCTTGCTCTCCAGCCGAAAACCAGTCAAGTTCAGAGCAGGCGGGATTGGATCGACAATCTCGGTACGCACCATGATTTCTTGCGGGCCCGGCCAATTCTGGTTTCCGCTGCGATACAGCCCACGATCGGTAGCGAAATCCGTTTGGGTAAAACTAGGGCTTGTGTAGCTACGCTTGTATTTTTTATCTGAAACCCACAATTCTTCGTACACTCCAGAGTCCTTAGAATGGCCTTTGTCGTCGAAGATTTGATAACTCACGCGAAGACGCCAGGGTAGAAGCGCAGATCCAGTGAGACCGTTTACATTTGCCGCGGCTGAGAGAATCGCCGCGGGGTCTGCCGGCATGGTGGGCGCGTCTTGGGTGCGTGGCGCAAATCCCATCAAAAGAATAATCAACAAGACGGCGTTAGATGTCATAAGGAAACAAACTATATACCGAGGAAAAGCAAAACTCTAGAAGTCAACCTGGGGAAGAGAACGCCACCGGCCGGAAAATCTCTAAAAAAAGAAAAGGGGCGATTGCTCGCCCCTTTCTTCAGTTTCGGAAAAGAAACGGCTGCCGGGCATTTTCCCGTTTTACGGGGAGAAGCCAGCCACGACAAACTCCGCTGGGTTGGTCCGTGGTTTGCGTCGCGATGTCTTGTCAAGCTTTCGCTTGCCGCGAACATGCATAGCCCACCACTGACCAAACCTGGGCTTCGCCGTGATGCCGTATCGTTCCGAACTATGTCCAAGCCGTTCTATCGTCCGTGCCCTGCATAGCTCGTCAAACTTTCGCTTGCCGCGTTACGAAGACTCAGATGATTCGAAAGCTTTGGCAAAACCCTTGTAACTCCGCGCGGAAAATGAGTCAACTACACNNGGGGTGGTGAACGCGAGGCTCGGCGAAAAATCCGACGAAAGGAGAATTTGTCAGAGGCAATTTTTATGTTGCGCTGCCCTTCGCTAAGGCACTCAGGGTAAAAAGCCGCGACTCACAAGGCTACTGAAGGCCATACGCCCGGGAATATCCGAACGTCAAAAGAGCCGGCGGGACGCCGGCGCTACGAAAAGCGGACGGCCGCCTGCCGGACGGAAGGGTGTGGGAGCGCGACGCCTAAACCCGCGCCCTTTGCAGAAAAGAAAAGCGCAAAGGATGCGTCACCCGCAAAGTCGATCCGCGGCGCGACGGAAGTCCGGTGTGAGGCGGAAGGTTGAAGGACCCGCCCACCAGCCTGTTAGAATAAATCCCACGGAGAATCAACATGAATAATCTCGATCGCTTGTTACAACGTAACAAAGAATTTGCTGTTCAGCAGGTTGCTGCGGGCACGCTGATGCCCTCGCTTTTGCGGGCGATGCCCAACGTGAAGGCCATCATCATCGGTTGCGCTGATATGCGGGCGGATCCGGCTCATGTCCTCGGAATTAAACCGGGCGAGGCCGTCGTGTTGCGCAACATCGGCGGACGAATCACGCCGGGGTTGTTGGAGCAGTTGGGACTGCTCGGGCGCATCGGTCAGGTTGCCGGAGAGATTCCGGGAGGAGGCGGGGAGTTTCACATCATCGTGATGCAGCACACCAATTGCGGCATCACTCAGCTGGCCGGCGACCCCGCCATGCTGGCACACTATTTTCAAATACAGGAAGGCGAACTCAAGACAAAAGCGGTCACCGATCCTCGCGCGGCGGTTGCCGGCGACGTTGCTTCGCTCCGGGCAATTCCCGCATTGCCCGGCGCGTGGCTTATATCAGGCCTGGTGTACGACGTGGCGACCGGACTTGTTGACGTTGTCGTACCGCCGGCGCCGATTCGTACTGCGTAAACCTCAATCCATGAA
>PLZZ01000026.1 GCA_003153585.1 Acidobacteriota bacterium
GCGTCCCGCCGGCTGTTTAGACTCAACGCCGCATCAGACTGCCCCGTCGGTCCGTTGTCCCTACCAACACTTCGCTCGACGATCTCCTGCGCCAGATCCCGCGGCGAAGTCCGATGCGTCACAAACTCGCGGTAAGTGACAATCCTCCGGAAATCCTTACTGCCCGCCGTTTCATCAACCGTCCCCAAAGCATCCGTGACGGAAGCCGCTCCACCATACGGCGCTGCACCCACCGGCGTTTGCGCATGCCAATACACCGCTGCCGGATGCTCGAATCCCCAATCGATCGAAATCCACCGCGCCCACCAAGGCTTCCAATCAATCTGCTCAGCCCGCACCACGTGCCGCGAGCAATCGAACCTGTCGAAATATTGCCCCGCGAAAACGTCCCAATCGCCGTCGAGAAACGCTCGCTTCAAATGCGAAGGCAACGCGCGCAAGGTCTTCAAGTAGCTTTCATCGCCCGCGTAAATCGGATTGTCCGACACGCGCGCGGGAATGAAATCGTAATCCGCTTCGTCGAATTCTTCGGGATGTTCCATGCCGGACGCGGGTTGTTTGTCGATCCACAGCGACTTCACCCACGCATGTCCGATGTTACCGGGGTTGGTAGCACCAGCCATGCAGGGAAACGCGCCCGGCACGGGACACCTGTTACGTGACGTGAGGAACTGCCACTGGCGGAGGGTAAAGAGGGTAAGCTCGTCAATTCCGATAAAAAGAAATTCTGCGCCCTGGTATTGGTAAACGTCCGCTTCGCTCTGGCAATACCCGAACCGCGTGGTCGAACCGTTCAACCAGGTCACCACGTGTTTTGACTCGTTGTAACTTTTGTATAGCTCCCGCGGAATGTCGCGCCGGAAATAAAGCAGTAAAGATTGTTCTAGTTCCGAAAACGTGCGCCGTAATAAAAGCGTGTTCACGTCAGGATGCAGGTGCGCTTGGTACACAGCCTCCATCAGAAGCGCTTTCGATTTTCCGGGTCCCGCCGCGCCACCGAACAACCTGTACTTGGCCGATGAACCATGAAATTCGTTCTGTTTGGGGAATGGGTAATAGCGGGCAAAAGGATCGCAAGCGACGTCGGTGCTTGAATCGCTGCCTTCGACGCGTTCCAAGGCTGCGCGCGTCAATTCAATCGGTCCGGGTCGGAAGCACCTACCTTACTCTCTCGTGCCGGGCGTGCCATGTTGTGCTTCAGGATTATGGTGACAGGACCCTCGTTAGCGCTACCGCGGTCGGACGCGCTCGGCGGCTCAAGCGTGCGATGATTTTCCTTCAGCACGTCGAAAAACAGTTTCAGATCGCCCTTGTCCTCGCTTCCGCTGAGTTTTCTGTGCAAACTGGCGAACCCTTGCGCGATTGCGCGTTCGTCAATTCCCTCTTCGCGCAGCGCTTCCGCAAGCCCAACCTTTTTGAGGCACGTATCAGTGTCTTCGGCTGAACGAACAGCGCNNAGCCGGTTCGAGTCCCGCAGGCGTCGATTTTTCCGCTGGCGCGGACGTGTCCCACATGGGTGAAAAGCAAAGACGCCGGCATGAAAGCCCGGCGTCGCAAAAGCAGGCGTGCGAAGCTATTTTATTTTTGCGGAGATGAACTGCTTGGTGCCTGTGCGGGCGCTGACGGAGCGTCAGGCAGCACTTGCGCGAAGACCATGCATTGATACGGATCCGACTCGCCACCCGGCGGGAGCATTTTCGCTGACACTCCAAACCGGTGCGGCCCCGTGAATAACGCTCGTTTCTTCGTAGCGGTCCCGGTAATTCCCTTCACCAATCCCTTTGCGTCTGGCGAAACCGGAATACTAAAAAGGAAAATGGCAGTAGGGGCGGAAACTTCCCACACATTGAATTGCTGAATGCACTTTTTAGTCACTTTGGCGGAGCACGGCGGAAATGTCGAAAAATCGTAATCGAACGTCACACTGACCGTGCGCTGAACCACCTGCGGCGGCGCTTCAGGCGTTTGCGCGGCAGAGGCCGGTTGCGTCGGAACTTGGACGGTAGATTGACTCGGCGCCGGTGGCGTCAATTTGCCGGACGCCTGCGCAGCCAACTGCGCCGGCATCAACGCGATGATCGCGGTGCCAATCGCGAAGAATGGCGCAAATATTTTCTTGCCATTACCTGACGGTTTGATCGAAAGCACGCCCGCCGCCGAATCGAGTTAACTTTCTCGGGCAGTCAATTATTCTGCAGCCCGACTCGACCATCACGGTAGCACCCGACGCCCCGCGTTGGAAGACCGTTTCACGAGCGATGTATGCGACCAGAGAACCGTGCCCGCTGCAAATGGTAGCTTACCCCAGGATTTGCACGGTAACGCCGGAGCCGCCCGTAATCGAAACAACTTTCGCCCGCACAAAGTTTGCGCGCACCCCCGTGGCCACCAGGTTGTCGCCCGTGGTGAGCGTGGAACCCATATTGGCAGCCCCTGTCGGGACGGCATACTGCGCGTCCACGTCGTTCATCGCCGTCTGCAGTTGAATGCTGACCGCGGTCGGCGCCGTGCCGAAGCTGATCTGCCATCGTACCGTGCGGCCATTTTCAGGAAATCCCGCGTAGCTGGGCAAAGCGAACTGCTGGCTGGCCTGTCCAGCGGCGGGTGATTCGTTGTTGAAGGCGAGCGCCACGTCGCCCGGAAAAATGGAATACGGCGGTACTTGCGCGTTGTAATTCGGCATGTCTTCTCCGGAGATTGATTTAATGGGCCGCAAAATACGGGCAAAGCTTCAGGATGTCGGTGTTGTAGCGGCGGCCTCTTGCCCTGAGTGCCTCATCGAAGGGTTAGGCCGGCGGGTTTTCCGTTTGCGTTTCGGAATTGGCTAACTGCGATCTGCTCTGCGCGGATTTCGAGGCTAACAAAAAAAGTTTTACCCTAAATCAAAAAATAACGCAAGTGATTGACTGTGTGAGCATAACTCGTCCAAGTCGCAACTGANNTGGAATCAATGCGTGGGCATCGCTTCTCGGTTCCGAAAGCAGTGGCGAACCCCAAAACTGCGAATGTAGCTCAGTGCCGGGTCGCCGCGGACCCCGCGCCGTTGAGGTACGCGCGCAACGCTTCGAAGTCCCTCCGCTTCTTCTTTTCGCTGATGACGAAATTTGCAGTCTCGTTCACCGCTGGATTCAGTTGCCTGACCGGCGGCGCACTGCGCGGAGGACGCGCAATCGCAAATGTGTTTATCTGCGTCAAAGTGTCGCCGTGGCACTCGGCGCAGCGCGTTCTCAACGTAACTTGAATCGGCGCCTCGACCAGGATCGAGGCATCTGGACCTTGATTGACCGCTTGGGCTTCGCCGAAGCCGTAGCCTTGGTCGTAAGCGGGCATGCTGTCGTCTTCCGGGACGAGCCCTCCCGATTCCGGTTCTCGCACGAAAAGTTTCCGGCTGATCTCGCACACTTGCAGCGATGTTCTTTTGAACCTACCGTCATCCGTCTTGAACCTGCCGTCATTCGGCTTGGATCTGCTCTCACCGTTATTTTCAAACATCCGAACTTGGACCTCCGAGGTGAGCGTGGTCGGATGCAACTTCCCCTCCGTATCGATTAACAGAAGTTGCGTCACCAGTGCGACGCCGTCCAAGCCTCCAATAGGGTCACTTTCGGCTCGTTGCGGCAGGCCATTCAGAAACTCTTTCACCTCGCGCTGCACCTGCGCTGGTTTCAGAAAGACGCGCGACGTCCGGCGAAAGCCGGCAACACTATCGTGCGTGCGCGGATGAAACCACAAGACCTCTACCCATCCGCTGTCCTTTCCAAACACATCGGGGAACGAATGCCTCTGCACCGCGGCGGAATAATTGTTGGGCAACGACTTGATCTCCGCGGGCGTCAAAGCGATTTTCCTGATCAGGCGCGAGATCAGATCCAGCGCTGCAAGTCTGCGTTCGCCAAGCTCCTTCTCGTCCGCCGCGGGAAATGGAACGAATAGAATATCGTGTGCGCCCCACAGATCGCTCTGCATCAACGCTCTGGCAATGGTCGAGCGGGAAATGTTCGAGTCGAGTGCCTCGTGCAGCGCTTTCGTGAAGCCGGAGTAACCGGGTTCGGTAAGAACCAACCGCCTCCCCGTATCCACAATTTGCGATGGGTACAATGGATCGATTGCGCGATCCCCGACTTCGTTTCGCTCGAACGTGCGCGTGCTCACGCCGTCAACAAACGGTGCAGCCTCGGAAAACTCCTCGCTCACGCGCGTTTCGATGCGCCGCGAAAACAAAAAGTAAAATATGCGGTTCCACGAATCGTTCGCGTCGCTGGAATAGACCGGTTCGGGTGTGGAAGCAAGCAGTCCCGCTTGCGCAGGCCTTGGCGCCCTCTCCTGCGCAACAACAAACGATCCGAGAAGCGTCGCAAGTAAGACCAATGTCGCAGCGTGCCAAATCTCGATTGGCCGGGGGCCCATCCCCCAGCTTCGCCATAGCTCCATGCCTGCCCCCGTTGATTTCCCCGTATTCTACAACTGCTCGGTTCCGAAATCCCGACTCCCGCAGTCGGACGCTGCGATTTTGAAGTACAATCTGCGCAGTCCACAGTCTCGCGCCTTTGAGTTAGCGCGCAGAACGAACCGGAGCACGGTCGGCCATGCCGGAAGACCCCGCAGTTCAAAAGATAAACACGCGCTGCTGCATCACCGGCGGAGGGCCGGCGGGAATGGTCCTGGCGTATCTACTGGCGCGCGCGGGAGTTGAAGTCCTCGTCCTCGAGAAGCATGCCGACTTTCTGCGCGATTTTCGCGGCGATACCATCCACCCTTCCACGCTCGAAGTCATGCACGAGCTTGGCCTCCTCGATGAATTTCTGAAGCTTCCTCACGACGAGCTTCGCGATATTGGCGTGCAAATTAACGACGTACACGCGACCATCGCTGATTTCACGCATCTGCCGACGCACTGCAAATTCATTGCGCTCATGCCGCAGTGGGATTTCCTGAATTTCTTGGCCGACCACGCCAAACGCTATCCTGAATTTAATCTGCGCATGCGAGCCGAGGTCACCGATCTGATTCTGGAGGGCGACCGCGTCATCGGCGTGCGCGCGAAAAGTCAATTCGGTCCTCTCGAAGTGCGGGCTGAACTGGTAATCGGCGCAGACGGCCGCCACTCCATCGTTCGCGAAAAAGCGGGCCTGCAAGTGGAAGATTTTGGCTCGCCCATTGACGTGCTGTGGATGCGCATTTCGCGCAAACCGACAGATCCCGTGCAAACTCTGGGCCACATAGATTCCGGCCGGGTTCTTGTGCAGATCCAGCGCAACGAGTACTGGCAGTGTGCTTTCGTGATTCCCAAAGGTGGCTTCGACGCTATTTGCGAGCGCGGCTTGCCCGCTTTCCGCGAAGAAATTGCCAGGCTCTCGCCCTACCTTCGCGAGCGCGTGGACGAAT
>PLZZ01000070.1 GCA_003153585.1 Acidobacteriota bacterium
CTGGATTGGGCGGTTAGTTCACTGGCGATCTTGGGAATTTCGGTCTGGTGCGAGTTTCCAATTACCCAGCTGACACCCTCGAGTGCGGCGATTTCCTCGGGAGCGCGTTGCGCGTAACAACCGGTAACGATGATGCGCGCGGCGGGGTTTGCGTGATGGATTTTCCGCACTGCGTCACGGGTTTGCGAGTCCGCCGCGGCTGTTACGGTACAAGTGTTGAGCACGACGAGATCGGCAGAGCGGTGATCGTGGACGAGCATGAGCCCACTTGTGAGCAATCCGTGGCGAAGCGCAGCAGCATCAGCTTCGGTTGCACGGCACCCGAAATTTTCAATACTAAATGTCGCCATGGTCACAAGTCTCTTCAAAATGGGAGCACGAAACACGGAATTATAGCAGCGATCCGTAGTTACATTGGAATTCAAGCTGAAGGACTAAGCGAGGAAGGAGAGTTTTCTAACGTGCGGGAGGAACGAAGCTAGGTCCCTACACCGCGACGTTGATAGCAGAGGAGGATCAGATCCGCTCGGCGGCGCACTCCGAATTTGGCGAGCAAATTGGAGACGTGGAATTTGACCGTACGTTCGGAAATATGCAAACGATCGCCCACTTCCTTGTTCGCAAGATTTTCGAGCAAGGCGCTGAGGACTTCCTGTTCCCGGCGGCTTAGCTCGGTAGGCGAATTCCCCCGCAACCGGCGCCCTTGGGTGGAAGTCAGAATTGAATCCACGAAACGCGAAAGCACGGTACGCGGCACCCAGAAACCGCCGGAAGCTACCAGCGGCAATGCACGCGGAAGCTGCTCGCGGGCTTCTTCATAATTCAAAATCCCTTTTACTCCCTGGCGGAGCAGAGTGTGGCTTTCGGCTTCCTTGAGATTGTCTCCAACGACGAGCAGTCGCGCCGTAGCGTTATGGTCCAGGATGTTGGCGAGGAGCGCGCCGGTTGCCTGACGGGCGGCGTGAGCGTCGACAACGTAAACAGCTGCCCGAGGAACCTCAAGATTGCGGAGGTCCGGCGCCAGCATGGATTCAAGCTGCCGGGAAACGATCTGATAGCCGGAATCTGCGAGTACCCGGCGGAACTCTTCGAGCACCATGGGATGCGGCGACAGAAGACAAACCTTCAAATTCGGTTTGGCGGGCGCTTTTGCCATCGTGGTTAGGCTAACGGAATTGAACGACAGGGGCAAGATAGACAGCACGGGCGATTACATAACAGACACGGGGTAATCAATAGGTCTCAGGCTGCCTTAGACGGTTGGCTTTAAAGGAATTGCGACGGAACCGGGGTAATAGGCCGCTTGCGGTTAACGATTTAATCAAGAGGGGAGGATTCATCGATCTGTTCCGCGCCTAAGTTTTCGACGTCCGCAATCTTGCGCTGTGGGCGCTTGGCCGGGATGCCGGCCTGGCGGACTTTGTAAAGTAGGGCGCGATAACTGATTTTCAAGATTTCGGCGGCCTTGCGACGATTCCAGTGATTCGCCTGCAAAACCTTGAGAATCACATCGTGTTCCATGCGACGTGTTACTTGCTGGGCTATGCGCTTCAGCGGGATATTTCCGTCTTCATTCAGCTCGAAGGCAAAGTGCAATGGCTTTTTCTCGTGAATCTGATGGCGATCGGAATGGAAGGCTTCCTCCGATCCGAGGATTACATATCGCGCCATGCAATTTTCCAATTCTCGGATATTGCCGGGCCATTCGCGCTGGTACAAGAGTTGGAGAACTTCCTTGGAAACCGGGCCTACTTCACGCTTGAAGCGACGATTGAATTGCCCGCGCAGATATTCGACGAGGTAGGGAATATCTTCGCGGCGCTCTCGAAGTGGCGGAAGTGTGAGCGTAATAACATTGATGCGGTAGAAAAGATCGGCGCGAAAACCACCGCTCTCTATTTCCTTCGCAAGTATTCGGTTCGTGGCGCAGATTACGCGCGCGTCCATGCGCCTTTCTTCGTGATCGCCGATGCGGGTGAAGTGGCCGTCCTGCAGGACGTGCAATAGTTTAGCCTGGAGGCTTGCATCGAGCTCGGCGATTTCATCCAGGAACAGAGTGCCGCCATGGGCTGCTTCCATGCGTCCGGGCTTCGCGTTGTCTGCACCGGTAAATGCGCCCTTCTGGAATCCAAACAGTTCACTTTCGAGCAGGGTTCCCGGGATCGCGGGACAATTCACTTTCACGAACGGTCCGCCACGCCATGGCGAACGGTCATGAATAAATCGCGCCAGGACTTCCTTGCCTGTTCCGGACTCGCCCAAAACGAGAACAGGAACATTCAAGCCGGCGGCGCGACCAATTTTCTGCTTGACTGCCTGCATCGTCTCCGACGGCCCGAAGTAAACATGGTCGGGGGGAAGTTCGACAGGATGAGTTTGAAGTAGAGCTTTTGCTTCCGCAGTCGATGCCATGAACGTCCAGGTACTCGTGTTAAAAACGGATAAGTATTCGCCCGTGCAACTACTTTGCACACTGAACGCCAAACGTCGCTAAAGAGCGGGCTTTCAGTGAAACCGGGTTGGCGCGTCATCGAGAATTCAATGCGCTTGTTTTCAGTATGTTGCCGGAGAAAACAAGGAGAAGATCACCGGCGAAGGAGGGTGCGTCATAGTACTTCGTTCGGCCAGAATTTAGAAAACCCTGGGCACTTTCGGGAAGGCAGTTTCTCAATCCGGCCCTAACGCCGCAACGGAGTTTCATTTTGGACTTCCCAAAAAGCCTACACTCAAGATCGCGGATCCCAGTTTAAGAAAGTTTTTAACGAGATTGTGACGTGCCTCTCGAGGAGGGGGCGAAGCAGAAAGTTAGTATCACGGGTGAAGGCGCGGCCTCAACGCTGTGGAAAAATCAAAGACTCCAACATATCCGCCCGCGCTTTTTGGTCCGAAGCAAATAGCTGAAGCAGGTCAGTGACGGAAATCATCCCGCGATAGCCTTTTTGATTGTCCAGCACCACCAAATGGTAGATACCGTGCTGCTCCATCAATCGCAAGCAATCTTCCAGCGAAGTATCCGGCGTAGCGCTCACCAATTGGCGCGTCATAATCTCCGAGACGTGCATCCAAGCGGGACATTTATTTTCAGCAGCGACCTTGTCGGAAACATCGCTCTGTGAAATAACGCCGAGAAGAACGCCCTGTTTGTCGCAGACTCCGACAGCGCGAACCTGGCGCTCGCGAAGATAGCGAGCAGCGTCGTGGACGGTGGTCTCCTCAGAAACGAAATAAACTTCGCGGCGAGCAGCGATCAGGTCCGCTACCTTCATGGGCGCTCCTTGAACACTGAATTCCACATCGAGCAGTGCAGATGCGACTCCGCCGAGCCTACTCCCGCGTTGGGCACAATTGCAACACGCAACATAAGATTCCTGAGCAAAGACCTTGGGGTCAAGCTATGCAGTCTTGAAGCGCTGGGAGAAACAATATTGATTCGGCTGGTGCAGCCAGAGATCACAAGGCACATGGAGAGTATGCTACGAGACAATCAGCCGTATCATCGAGAGTAAGAAGGAGGTGTCCAGCTCATGGGAATAATCCCGGAAATGGAGATGGACACCGAAATGACAACGGACCGTGCAAATCCTCCCGCGCTGCAAAGTGCCGAACTAATTGGGAGATGTTTCGCCGCGAATGATATCGTATCGCTCGATCACGGCAGCGACTCCGATGGATTCACGCTGATCGTCCGTCTGCTTGTCAACGCGAACGACCCGCCCGTGGGCTCGAACAAAGACCTCGGTACCGCGCGTGATCTCAGCCGGCAGTGTAAGCGTGAAGTCAACTTCTGTGCCGGGAGCGAGATCCTTTTCCATGATGAAGTAAACGCCACGGGTTGAAATATCCCGGGTCTGGCCATCATGGGCTCCGGGCTCGCGGTTAATGGGAAGCCGGACGCTTACAGGCAGCGAAAGGTCGTACCGGCGTGCCGTGCGACGTTCCGTCATACGCGCTGCTCCACCAAGATTAGTTTGATATTCACAGCATCCCCCGTCGATAAGAGTAGCAATCCCTATTCCAAAGCTGACTAAGTGTTTATCTCTGAATCTGCGCTAGCGACAACGGCGAATTTTCTTCCTGGACGCCAGCCAAAAAGTGGCGTCCGGAACAAATCCTTTGAAAACAGTAACTACCGTTTCCCGAAATCCCAGCTGGGGGTGAGATCTCGGAGCCTAATGTTGGTGGAACTGGCGAAAGCCTCTGTCGGAGCGGAATACTAGACCAAGGAGGCTGAAGGAGGATAGTGCTATTTCTTCGAATGTGCCCTACATATGCAACACTTTGCCGTAATAGGACTAAGCCCGCTTTCACGGGGAAGCCGCTGTCCATTCCCCATTATGGGAATAGATGGATGTGATTTCGATTTGCAGCCCGACAGAGAAATCACGAACTCGATCTGGCGCGAGGCCGGAATGGTACGACTCAGTTTCGAACTGCTTACGAGCTGCGCACGACAGGAGTCGCTTCCTTGGCCTCGGCCTCTTTCGCTGCAGCTTCCCTGGCAGCTTTAGCAGCAGCCGAACGCGCGCCGCGTCCAGAATCCAAATTAAATTGGCGCATTTTGTAGAGCAGAGCTTTGTAACTGATGCCCAGCATCTTGGCGGCATCCTTGCGGCACCAATTCGTCTTCTCCAAAGCGTCGGCGATGGCTTCCATTTCTGCTTCGTCCTTCAAACCACGGACGAGCGCCTTGAGGCCCATCTCTTTGGGCACCGGAGAAGCCTCACGCGGAGTGAGGCGCTGCTGCTGACCGGTCATTTCAAGCAACTCGCGAAAACTGCCTTCGTCATCTTCGAGAATCACGTAACGTTTGACAAAGTTTTCCAGTTCGCGGAGATTGCCCGGCCACGGATAACGCAGTGCGGCCTCGATCAAATGCTTCGAAGGATCCGGAGCAGCTTTTTGATATTTCTCGCTGTACTTCACCAGGAAGTGGCGGAACAGCAACGGAATTTCCGCGGTGCGTTCGCGCAACGGGGGAATGTGAATAGAGAGAACATTCAAGCGATAATAGAGGTCTTCACGGAACCGGCCGGAGCGCATGGCTTCTTTCACATCCATGTTGGTGGCGGCAAGAACGCGAACATCCACATTCACAACGGCCCGCGCGCCAAGCCGTGAATACTGGCCATCTTGCAGAACGTGAAGAAGTTTGGCTTGAAGATGTGGGCTCATTTCCGCGATTTCATCGAGAAAAATCGTGCCTTTGTTAGCGAGCTCGAATTTTCCGGGCTTGGAGCGAACCGCGCCGGTGAAGGCGCCTTGCTCGTATCCGAAAAGCTCCGATTCAAGCAGTTCGCCGGGGAGCGCGGCGCAATTCACCTTTACAAACGCCTGAACGCGACGAGTGGAGCGAAGGTGAATCATGCGCGCCACTACTTCCTTGCCCACTCCGCTTTCCCCACTGATAAATACAGGGACGTCCACGGGAGCAATCTGCAGAATCTGTTGGCGAATCTTCAGCATTTGCGGGCTGGCGGCGAGGAAGGAAAGGTCCTCGGTAAGAGCTTCGCAATATTCGCGCAGCGCCTTGTTCTCGGAGCGTAGTTGCTGCTTCTGCCGACACTTCAGGAACGCAGCATCGAGTTCGGGCTTCTCGAACGGCTTGGTAAGGTAATCGAGCGCTCCCAGTCGAATGGCTTCCACCACGGTGGTTACTTCATTCGAACAGGAGAGCATGATCACGTTGAGCGTGCGATCCACCTGCATCAGTTGGCGCAGCGTCTCGAGCCCATCGATTTCCGGCATCAATACGTCAAGGATAATGAAGTGCGGTCTTAGTCCGGCCCCGACCTTCTCCAGCGCTTCTTTGCCGCCCGGCACTGTTTCGACATCGTAGCCGTCCACTTCGAGCAGCGTCTGAAGATATTTGCGAATACTTGGTTCGTCATCCACTACGAGGATTTTCTCTTTTTCAGCCATCGATCGCATATTCCTGGGAACGAAACTAGTCCGCTCCTATAAGTCAGTTTCTAAGTCACTCGACATTGATCGGGAGCAGGAATGAGAACGAACTCCCGCTTCCGACCACGCTATCAACCCATACTTTTCCGCGATGGGCTTGAATCAGGCGCTTTGTGATCGCCAGTCCCAAACCCATACCGGAAGAAGACGGATCCACGCGCACGAATTCTTCAAAAATTTCCTGATGAAATTCAGCGGCGATTCCGCCGCCTGTATCCGTTACCGAAACCAAAACACTGTTTGCGCGCATCCCCGCGTCGCGGCGACGATCGGTAGAAGGCGAAGCCTCGGAAACGCGCCGCTCCCAAAAATGCGGCTCCGCAATCATGGTGACACAGCCTTCCGCCGGCGTATGCTTCAAAGCATTATCGAGCAAATTCGCCACACACTGCTGTACTTTCTGATAATCGAACTTGAAAGAGGGCAGGTCCGGGTGAACTTTTATTTCCAGGTGCACCTTGGCGCGCTGAAAGGCGTCCTGCCAGCGGCAGGTGAGATCGTTGATGCAATCGCGCAGATCATTTTCACGCAACTGCAGCATGAGTTTGCCGCTTTCGAGCGCGGAATAGTTCAGGAACATGGAAACGAGCCTGACCAGCCGGTCGCAGCTTTCTTTCGATTCCTGCAGCATTTCGCGCTGCCGCTCGGTGAGTTTTCCGAGCGATCCGGAGAGGAGAAGATCGTAATAACCCTTCATAACGGCCAGTGGCGTTTTCAGTTCGTGCGCGGCTGACGCCAGAAAAACCGTTTTCTGCCGGTTCACTTCCTGAAGACGCAGGTAGGCGGCGAGCAAATTTCGATACGTGATCTCCCGCTCCTGCATTAATTCCTGAACCGTTTGCCGCATCTCCGCTTCGTTAGCCAGCGTTTGAGATGGAACTGGCTCCACGTAAACGACCAGCCAATCCGGCTCCGGCAACCAACGAACCCTTGCACGGCTTTTCCCGGCGGGAGAATCAATCTGAAGATTTACTTCCTGTTCACCATTTTCGAGCTGGTCAACAACACCTTTGCGGTCGGTGTGCAAAATGTCGCTGAACAAATTCAGCTCCAATCTCGACGTCGTTTTCGGTGAATTCAACCGATCTTGGGCATGCAGGTTGGTAAACAAAATTCGCCCGGCGCGGTCTGCGACCACTAGCGGACGGTCAAATGCGTCCAATAAGCTCGCGACCAGATGAAAAACCTGCTGGCCAGTGGCTTGCGGGTCGGTTGTAAGACTGTTCGTCAATTCCCCTCCCGGGGACGCGGCACAAAGACACCACACTTGAGCTTTCGCTACGACGAAGGGGGCCGCACTCAAGAATATTCATGCTCGCAAAGGGCGAAAAGGGAGTCAATGGTAAATGCGTTCTAGTTTGCACAAAGTTGGAAAAGGAATGGAGTATATTTGCCCAATTGACTGCATGGTTGCAATTCACCGCAGATTTAACCGTCTCGTAACACTATGATTATAAGTGGCTTGCTACAAAGATTGTCTCAGAAAGAGACTTGCATTCAAATTGCGTACTAGTGTGAGTACTAAAACTGGGGTACTAATGAGCTCGACGGAAAATATTCTTCACCATAAAGTAAGTATGTCCCCTCTCTACGAAGAGCGAAGGCGATTCCAACGGATACACCTCCAGGTGCCGATGTTCATTCGGGGCAAGGATGCGCACGGCGAGCAGTTCCTTGAGCTTGCCAAGACCTTAGATGTCAGTGGCTTAGGTGCCTTTCTTACGTGTCCGCGCTCATTAGCCGTTAGCGAGATTATCACTTTAACGATCCCTGCGCCGTCCATTACCTCGTCTGGTTTAATTCCGGCCGGCATGCCGCCGATTCAAGCGAGGGTTAAAAGGCAACAACAGGCCGGAGATGTCTACCTTGTAGGTGTGGAATTCTTGAAGCCGATTGGCTAATTCTTTTCCACGTCCCTTCCGACACCTTGAGCGTTTTCCACATCCTCCCGGCGATGAAGGCGTGACCTTGCCACAAAGTGGAAGGTTTTTCGCAAGCCGTCGAAGGTCCCGTCAGCAGTTCGCCATTGACGTGAGTTAGAAAACGTGTAATTTTCTTCCTTGCAGCAACTTACATATCTCTACTCCTCCCGCATTCCTGGCCCGGGGATTGGACTGTCCCTTGCTGTAAGTCCCCTGCCCCCGCAGTGGCCCCTTAGTCAGGGAAGAGTATTGCTATTTTCCGGAACCCACTGATGCCCCAACCCGGCGAATCTTTGCCTACACAGCCCTTGGCCGAAGACTCGTACCTAGAGGTGCTCGCGGAAACCCTTGAGAGCCTCGAGGATTCGGTTCGCGGGCAATTTCTGCGCCAATTTTTCCGTACGATCGCGCAAATAGATCTCACCGAAGCCCAAGGCAATGAATATTGGGAACGGATATTATTGCGGCGTCGAGAGCTAGCCGAAAGCATTGGGAAAAAAGTCTCGTTGAAAACAGCGATGGTAGATGTGCTGGCTTCTACGAGTTTTCTGCGCGTCCCCATCCTGATGGAGTATGAAGAATTCAAGAAACTGCAAATCAATGCCGCCACCGACCCGCTTACAGGCCTGTACAACCGGCGCCTCTTCGATGAATACTGCGACAAGGAACTGAATCGCGCGAAACGCTACGGGCACCAATTGGCTGTGGTGATCCTCGATGTGCATAAGCTTAAGGAAGTGAACGATCACCACGGCCACTTACAAGGCGACCAGATATTGCAGCTCGCCGCGGCAACATTGAGGAAAACTCTGCGCGCGTCCGACTTCGCGTTTCGCATCGGCGGAGACGAATTTGCATTGCTTTTGCCGCAGACAGATTCAGAACAAGCGACGACGCTTTGCCGTCGCGTTCGCGCACAGTACGAGGGTGACGTCTCTTCTTTGAAATTAGATCCAGGTGTCACGCTGGACTTCGGAATCGCCGTCCACCCGGTGGATGGGGAACAGAAAAGCGCTCTGCTGGGCATCGCCGATGACCGCCTCTACGAACTGAAAAATGGGGGGCGTAGTACATCGCGTGTGATTCCGCTTATCTCCCAAACACCGCGAGGAGACTCCGGAGGCGAAGCTGCAGCGCAGCGCGATCCAGCCTCGCGTTCGACGAAGGAAACTCCGGCACGCTCGCGACCAGAAGAGTCTTTTCCGCCGCATAGGGACTCTTCTGCGTCTGAAACCGAGCAGGTGCCGCACCGCGACAATTCAACCCCGGCGAATCAGGACCGAACAGCACAGGCTCAACCCTCGCAATCACAACGAATCATAGGTCCGCCGCCGGCCGGAACAAGCCCTGCGGCACCCTTTTCATCCCAACCCGAAAAGCGCAAATGGGAACGCGTGTCACTTGCCGGAACAAAAGCCTACGCATTGCTGACGGAAACTGACAAGAGAACGGCAACCTTAGTGGATTTAAGCTACGGTGGCGTCGCGCTCCTGCTCGAAAAGGGTGTAGAGCTTCCGAACCAGTTCAGTGCGATTCTGCACGTCCCGATCTTGCCGCCGGTGCGCGTGATTTTGCGCAAATCCTACACGCAACAGCTCGGTTCCGATCGCGAGCGCGTCGGTTGCTCGTTCGTTTCTTAGCCTCCGAGTCAAGCACTCTCCCTCCACGACGAAAGGTCGAAGGTTGGCAAACGTGCAGTAATGCCATATAATTGACGTTCCCGCTGACCTAGCGACGCGACCGTGTGTCTAAGCTTCTTGGGTCCCGCAGACCGGCCGGCAGGGAGGAGCGTCCCATGAAAGAAGGAATTCATCCCGATTATCACGCCGTGAAGGTGCATTGCGCCTGCGGCAACACGTTCGATACGCGCTCGACGATCAAGGGGAATATGATCCGCGTTGAAATCTGCTCGAACTGCCACCCGTTTTTCACCGGTAAGCAGAAGCTGATCGATACGGCCGGCCGCGTGGAACGGTTCCAGAAGAAGTACGCGGACAAAGCAGCCTCACTGAAAAAGTAGCCGCGCTTTTTGTAATTCGCAACAGCAGTTTAAAAGCCTCCGGGCTAAATCCCGGGGGCTTTTTTATTTTCCGCCGAACTGAATCGGCTCCCGCGCGGTGTACAATGCTAGAAAGTGGCCACGCAATTTTATCCATCGTCTGACGCATCTGCTGGAGCCCAGGTGGAAACCGCTGCGCCTCGTGTAACACTGCGAAATTATTTCGCGCATCCATTTGACTCTGCTATCGCGGCCGCCCGCACGTGCTATTCGCCACGACTCATCAGTTCAGAGGAAATCACCGACAAGCAGCGGGTGACGATCGGATCGGCCACCTACTACGGCGGACATCACACCGTATTTCAACATGCTCATTTCGAATTTGGGCTGGAGAATGTCAGCCGGCAGTTCGTTTGGTCGCTGCTTCACGCACATCCATTTTATAACTCCGAACAGCAAAGCCAGCGCTACGTGCGGCTGGATCGCGCGCAGGCTTACGTGCCTGCGGAGAGCGCGCATTTTGGCGCAGGCGAGCGTGCGATCTACGAGAAAGCTGTCACTCGCGCGTGGAATCACTACCGTGAACTGACGCGCGTGCTACAACCAACCGCTCTCGGCATTCTTGCGGATATATGGCACGTCAGCGAAATGTCACATCCGAAGCGCGTGCAAAAAGTGGAACGTCAGTCGGAAAAACGCGCCATCGAAGTCGCGCGCTACGTTTTGCCGGTGGCCGCGTTCACAACGATGGTGCACACGCTGTCGGGTATCGTCCTGCACCGGCTCTGGCGCATGCACGCGGCGAGTGACACACCCTCTGAGGCCCGCCATGTAATCGCGCAGATGGTAGAGCGCGTCCGTGAGGTGGATCCGCAATTCTTCGATCGCTTCGATAATGCGCCAATGGACGAACCGCCAGAATGGCAGGCGCCAGTACACGATGGCGAGGCATTCGCGCGCGAATTTGACGCAAAGCTGGCGGGACTGACATCGCGCCTTGTTGATTATCCGCCGCGCGCCATTCCGGTGATGGCCGATGCCTACCGCGCAGTAATGGGCTTAACGGTTGCGGAATGCCCGGATACAGAAGCGCTGGACCGCATGCTGAATCCGGCGCGCAATCCCTACCGACGCGAAACGCTCGACATTGGCGTGCACGCGCCCATGATGCGCGCACTACAACACGCCAATTTTACGTTTGCCAAAAAAATCAGCCACACCGCCGACAGCCAAGACCAGAGGCACCGTATGGTTCCCGGCTCGCGCCCGCTGCTGACTTTGGCCGACACACGCTCGCCCGATTACATCGCGCCCATGTTGATTCGAGACAACCAGCGTGCGATGGAAATTTACGAACGCGCGATGGAAGAAGCGTGGGCGGCGAAAAACGAATTGCTCGACCGCGGCGTGCCGCTGGAATTCGCGCTGTACCTGTTGCCAAATGCGAAAGCGATACGGTTGGTGGAAACGGGGTCGCTGCTGCATTTGCTGCACAAATGGACCATGCGCACCTGTTTCAACGCGCAGGAAGAAATTTACCAGTCATCGATTGAAGAAGTGGAGCAAGTGCGCGGAGTTTTGCCGGAACTCGCGCGCTACATCGGGCCGCCCTGCCATCTTCGTGCGGGCATTTCGACGCCAATCTGCACCGAAGGCTCGCACTTCTGCGGCGTGAAGGTCTGGCTCGATTTCCCCAATATCCAGCGCCGCATATGACGCGCAGCGGCAGCCTGGCGTATTACCTCACCGCATGGATTTGCGGGTGCTTCTTCATGAGCCTCGCTGTTTGGACCAGAGACTTGTTCGGAGCTAACGCGGATAACGCGTTTTCCACACACTCGGTATTCGGGCTCATCTTTTTTTATTTTTACGGATTGGTCTTCGGGGCAATAGCTGCGCTCACCGGAGCATTCCTTCTGCGACGCATTATGGCAGCGCTCAAATGCCTGACGGCGAGCCACTGGGCAGTCGCCGGGGCGATTTTAGCTCCCGCAGTTATCGCGATACTTGGACTGTGGGGACGGCACGTCGGCATAGACGAACAAAGCGGCATGCGCGTGGTCAGGATCATCACCTTCGGCCCGAAGATTGTGGTGGAAGCCGGATGGTGGCTCGCAATTCCAGCAGGGGCCGCAACTGCGTACTTGCTGTGCCGAGTACAGCGGGCATTCGCAGGTCAACAGGCGCCACAGCCTTCCTAGACTCGGTGGTTACGAACTGAAAAAGCAATGCGCTCAGCGCTTGATGATGCGGGTCATGTTGGGCGAGGTAAGCTCATATCGAATACCGCGCCAGCGGATTCGGTTGGTGAGTAGGGAAGCAATAAAATTCCAAGCAAAAAGAAGCGGGACAATGGGTTCGAGGATGAGAAACACCCAGCTCGTTTCCTGCAGCTTGCCTTTCCACTCTGGAATCGCCTCATTGATCGCCACGATGCGCAATACGCCCTTCATTGCGGCAAGCAAAGGAACTGCCAAGGCCACGAGCACCAACTGGCTCCATGGATCGCCGTCAATCATCAGATAAACAATCGTAAAAATGGCATAAAGCATGGTGACCACGTAAGCCAAATTCGTGAGTCCGCCTAGCAGCCATCTGCGGTGCGAATATACTCGCGTAATCAGCATTTGCCGATTGGTGAACTCGAGCAGTTCCTCCCAATTCCATGGATGCAGAGTAGCGGCAAAACATTCAGGGCAAAAAACGATGGGCTTGCCCACCTGATCGAGTGCCGCGGTCAGAGCGAAGTCATCGCTGACCGCGCCTTTCCACGCTTCGAGCACATTTGCATCGTCGAAAGTTTTGCGCCGAATCGCTGTGCCGCCACCCCAGCAAAAATTCTCCTTGGTTGTCCCCAGTAGTGTGGCCACCGATGCATTCCACGCCGATGCCAGCGCGCTCGCGAATAAATCCCCTCCGGATGCGCCCGGAAATATCCAGCGATACGCGGTGGTGGCGCCGATACGGGCATCCTGCAGAGGAGCGATCAGTTTCGTGAGCCAGCTGCGCGGGAGGCGCACATCCGAGTCAGTAAAGACAATGACTTCAAATTTTTCCGGAAGCGCCTCTACCGTGCGGCTCAGGTTGAACACTTTCTCGCCACAATCTTCCGGTGGCCCGGCGATCAGAATGTGGACGGTGCGCTGGCTAACAGCTTTCACACGTTCAATAATTTTCAAGGCGGGATCTAGGCTCGTTGCCAGCGTCAGATAGATCTCATAATTGGGATAGTCAAAGCGCGTGAGCGCCATCAAATTTTCTTCCAGGCCGCGCTCGTTCCCCTTGCAAGGGCAAATCAGCGCTGCGAGCGGGGTGTAAAATCCTGCGTGAGACGCGAGCCGCTGCCTCACCATTCGCATCCAGGTAAAGCCGTTCCAGAGGGAGTACAGCCCGAAGCCAATTTGCAGAACTACAAGGACGTAGAAAACTTCTTGCACGAGCGCGAGGATAGCAAAATCGACGGGTCAGGTGCACGATATCGCGGATTGACTTGCCAAGCTCGCAACGGTACACCCGCGCAAATTCTGTAGTAGTTCCCCGGCTCAAAATTCCACCTGGAGGATTCAGATGTCCCAACCTGCACCTCAAGCGGTGAACGAGGCTTTCGCAGGAAGTGGGACTCGGGCTGGGTGCGCAAGCCGGAGAAGGGCGGCTTTCCAAGATTCTGAAAGGCGCGGGATTCACACGCGTGCGGCGCGCCGCGGAGACGCCGTTCAATATCGTGCTCGAAGCGCGCCCGTAAGCATCATCGAGCTCCGCTAGTTTCGGCGGCGGTGGGAAAAGACCTTGTGAAGAACCCGGTCGGCGGCGGTGTTTAACTCCAGCTGGAATTTTCCAGCCGCCCGACGGGCTTGTTCCATTAAAGACGGATCGAGCAGCAGCGCGGTGCGGTCCACAAAAGGGCCGGAGGCGACAGCGCGGGTCGTGCGTCCGGCTTGCCTGCGCGGCTCCCGCCGCGTGAGGTCCTCGTAAAGCTCCAAGTCGCGCCAAAATTCCCGGGCGTCTCCGTCGCTCCAATTCAGAGCCTGGCCTAGCGCCACAAAAAACTCTTCGCGGAAAAGGTCGAGCAAAGGAATAGCTAGATCCAAACTCGGCTTTTTGGAATGTTTGACCTTCGCAGCCTTGCTCCCCTTCTTCGGCTTCTTCTTGAAACTGCGCTTTGGTTCGCGAACGTTAACGCGCACTTTCAATCGGGCGGGGAGAACGTCCGCGGCGCGCAGAACCATGGCGAGAATGGCCTCCCGCCGAATCGTTTCGAGTTGTTCGTGGTAGTGCGCGGGCTGGTCGGCGCGTCCCGGCCGACGGTTTTGGGCCGCGTACATGTCAAGGAAGCGCGGGACCATCTCGTTGTGATCGAGAGTGGCCAACAGAAGCGCCGCAGCTTCGCGCGCGCGTACAACGAGTTCTCGGGAGCGGTAGGGCATTCGGAAGTTTCTAGCTGTACGCGATTGCGTGCTGCGCCGCAATAGGAAAGCCGGACTGTGCGCTAAAAGAAAAGGCCCGGGAAACTCACCGGGCCTTTTGGCTGCCTCTTTGCGTTGCTAACTTGGGTTTAGTGGACCGGACTGACGGGACCAATCACCGGCAATTGCTCGCCTCCCGATACGGGCCGCACAGGCTTTTTCTCGAACTTGCCGAGCGCAATCTCGAGCGCCTGCTCCGCCGTACGCACGAAGTGAATCTTCATTCCTTCGAGCATCTCAGCCGGCAAGTCCTCAAGCACGTTCGGTTCGTTCTCCGAAGGAAGAATTACCTCGCGTATCCCCGCACGTTTCGCCCCGAGTACTTTTTCCTTGATTCCACCGACTGGAAGCACGATGCCGGAGAGCGAAATTTCCCCGGTCATTGCGACACGCGGCCGAATAGCTCTTCCGGTCAGAAGGCTGACAAGCGCCGTGACCATGGCCACGCCTGCAGACGGACCGTCTTTCGGGATCGCGCCCGAAGGAACGTGCACGTGCAGGTCGAGTTTGCGGAAGAAATCCGGATCAATGTCGTAGCGCTCAGAGTTGGACCGCACCCAGCTCAACGCCGCGCGCATCGATTCCTGCATCACCTCGCCCAAATGCCCGGTCATGGTGAACTGCTTGCCGCCGCGCATTTTGCTGGCTTCGATGAAAACAATGTCACCACCCGCCGGCGTCCAAACCAAGCCCACCGAGACTCCGGGTTTCGTGACTCGCTCCTCCACTTCCTTCTCAATCCGCACTTTTTGTACGCCCAGCGTTTCGCGAATCACTTCAGGCGTGACGATATGCTTTTCCATCTTGCCTTCAGCAATCCGGCGAGCCTGTTTGCGTATGAGCGTCGCGAGCTCACGCTCAAGGTTTCGCACACCTGCTTCGCGCGTGTAGTGAGCGATCAGGTCATGCAAAGCCTCATCTGTGAACTCAATCTGCTCGCCCAGGACGATACCGTGCTCTTTCGTCTGGCGCGGGATCAAGAAACGCTTTGCAATTCCGATCTTCTCTTCCTCCGTATATCCGGCGAGTTCGATGATCTCCATGCGGTCCCGCAAGGGCTCTGGGATGGGATCCATCCAGTTCGCGGTGGCCACAAAGAGAACCTTCGACAGATCGAACGGCACGTCGAGATAGTGATCGCGGAACGTGGAATTCTGTTCCGGGTCAAGCACTTCCATCAGTGCCGCGGATGGATCACCGCGGAAATCGCGTCCGAGCTTGTCAACTTCGTCCAGCATGAACACTGGATCCATGGTCTCAGCTCGCCGGATTCCCTGAATGACCTGTCCCGGCAGAGCGCCGATATATGTACGCCGGTGGCCACGGATCTCCGCTTCGTCATGCATTCCGCCTAGCGAAATGCGGACGAATTTGCGGCCCATGGCGCGCGCAATCGATTTTCCAAGCGAAGTTTTCCCCACGCCTGGAGGCCCGAGGAAGCAGAGGATCGGACCTTTCATTCCGGGCTGCAGTTTCTTCACCGCGAGGTAATCGAGAATGCGCTCTTTCACCTTGGCGAGGTCGTAGTGATCCTCGTCCAGAATTTCCTGCGCCTTCGGGATGTCAATGTCCTCGGTACCGGACGTCTTGTTCCACGGAAGCGAGGTCATCCATTCCAGATAGGTGCGTGCAACCATGTATTCCGCGGAAGCCGGTGTCATCTTCGCGAGGCGCTTCAGCTCGCGCTCGCATTCCTTCTTGGCCTCAGCGGTCATTCCCGACTCTTCCACTTTCTTGCGAAGCTCTTCGATCTCGGCTTGCCCATCATCGGATTCGCCGAGCTCTTTTTGAATCGCCTTCATTTGTTCGCGAAGCAGGAACTCGCGCTGCGTCTGATTCACTTGTTCCTGAACCTGCTCGTGAATCTTGTTGCGCAGCTCGAGCACTTCGCGCTCTTTCGTCAGCTCATTGATCAAAGTCTCCAACCGCTTCTTGACGCTGAACGTTTCGAGCAGCTCTTGCCGAATCATGGTGCTGAGCGACGGCAAAGTAAAAGCGACGAAATCCGCCAAGCGCCCGGGTGAATCCTGATTCATCACTTCGGACTGCAGATCGTCGGAAAGCTGGGCTGAACGCGTCACCACATCGCGAAACAATTCCTGCACGTTTCGCTCGAGCGCCGTCAATTCTGCATCGCTCTGATTTTCCAGGTCAGATTGCGCTTCGATACGCGCCCGGAGGAACGGCTTCAGCGTAATGACTTCCGTAACGCG
>PLZZ01000211.1 GCA_003153585.1 Acidobacteriota bacterium
GCCGGAACGAAGTTGGAAGAGCTGCCGGAGCTTGAGCCGGCGTGGAGGATCGAGGGCCAGTGGACTTCGTCTCGCGAGAATCAGATACCTTGCATAGTCGGGCGCAACGTCGCGCGGCAACTTCATCTCGCTCTGGGCAGCACGCTGCTTTTGTCTTACTTGGGCAAAACTACGCAGGCTACGCTGGTGGGCATCGTGGATGCGGGCGGCGCGGAAGACAATCAGGTCTTCATGGGATTGGCTGAAGTTCAAAGGCTCGCGGGACTTCCGGGCCAGATCGGTTTGGCGCAATTGAGCGTCAGGGGAACCGCTAAAAACATCTCGGAATTCGCGGCGCGGCTGGCGGCTGCGCTGCCGTCTTACGAAGTGCGGCCAATCCGCCAGGTGACCGAAGCCGAGGGTGATCTTCTAAATCGCATCCGGCTGCTGATCGGGTCCATGGTGGTTCTGATTCTTGCGCTGACGGCACTCTGCGTCCTTGCGACGATGGCGGCGCTGGCGATGGAGAGGCGCCAGGACGTGGGACTGATGAAGGCGCTGGGCGGCTCGATTGCGCGGATCGTTACATTGTTCATGGCCGAAGTGGGCGTTCTCGGCGCGGCGGGAGGGTTCGTCGGCGCCATTTTGGGCATTGAACTTTCGCGCTGGATGGGCCAGCGCGTTTTTGGCACGGCAATTTCGCTGCGCTGGGAAATCTTTCCGCTGACTATCGCTCTTATGGTTGCGGTCGCGCTCGCCGGAGCGCTTCCTTTGCGGCTGCTGGGAAAAGTGAAACCGGCCGTAATTTTTCGAGGGGAATAGTGGCGACTCTGGTGCAAGTGGAGAATCTGCGCAAGGAGTTCGGAAACGTTTGCGCGCTTGCAGGCGTGTCGTTCCGCGTGGAAGCCGGCGAATGGATTGCCATCATGGGGCCTTCAGGCTCCGGAAAGACCACGCTGATAAATATTCTGGGCGGGCTCGATATGCCCACTTCGGGGCAAGCGATTGTGGATGCTATTGACGTTGGCCGGCTCGACGAATCCGGGCTTACGCGTTTCAGGGCGCAGAAGATTGGTTTCATCTTTCAACAATTTCACTTGGTGCCCTATCTGACCGCGCTAGAAAACGTAATGCTGGCGCAATATTTTCACAGCACCACCGACGAGAAAGAGGCGCGCGAAGCGCTGGAACGCGTAGGTCTGGGCGATCGCGTCGAGCATTTGCCTGGAAAACTTTCCGGCGGCGAACAGCAGCGTGTAGCTGTTGCCCGGGCGCTGATCAATCATCCGAAGCTCATTCTCGCCGACGAGCCTACCGGAAACCTGGATGAAGCCAACGAGGAGACCGTGATCCAGCTATTCCACGAATTGCACCGCGAAGGACACACTATTCTCATGGTCACGCACGCGCCCTCCATCGGACGCCTGGCCGATCGCCGCATTGCATTCGCGCATGGAAGGCTGGCGGAAGTTCCGGCGTCATCAAAAACCTCACCGTGACGCGGCTCCGTTGAGATCAAAGGTCAAAGCGGTCTGCTAGAATAGGAAGAAATGCCGATACCACACGATTTGCGAAAAAAGCCGATGGACGTGAAGGTACGCGTATCGACGGGCCAAGGTGTCGAAGTCACCTGGTCGGACGGCCACGCGAGCCGCTACGACTTTCCCTACCTGCGAGACCACTGTCCGTGCGCGCTGTGTAACGACGAGCGCGAAAAGAAGGCTCGCATAGGGACATCACCGAGCGGAGCTAGCGCTCCCAGTGCAGTATTGCCGATGTTTAAGCCGCGCGTGACCGCCAAGAGCGCAATAGCAGTAGGGAACTACGCAATCCAGATTGAATTTTCGGACAGCCACGCGACGGGCATCTACAGCTTCGAACATTTGCGCGAAATCTGCCCTTGCGAGGCTTGCGTGCGCGAGTTTGGGCCGGCGTCGGTACAAAAGCTTTCCTGAAGGGCAGGTCAGGGCCCTTGCGGCCGGCCTTGCTGCGTGATCGCGCGCCGGGGAAGAAAACCCGGACGAGCAACTCTTTGTTTTTGCGATAAATTCAACGTATAGTTCTTCTCCTCATCTCTATAACGTATGTCATCCGACTCCACCGGCCACATTTTCACACCTGGTAGGGTACGCCCCGTAGCCAAGGTCCTCGTGGCCACTACGGCCATGCTGGCGTTCATTTCTTTCTGGCGGGCCGCAGCCATCGTCCTGAACGACCTGGCGTCATCGGCTTATTACGCCGGCGGCGAAGCAGAGCAGTTCATCGGCAAGACGGCTCCGTGGTTCATCCTCGGCATCATGCTGTTTTCATACGCAGTACGGGCGATTTACGTGGAGAGCTGCAGCATGTTCGTCCGGGGCGGCGTGTATCGCGTGGTGAAGGAAGCCCTGGGCGGAACGCTGGCGAAGTTCTCGGTTTCAGCGCTGATGTTCGACTACGTCCTGACCGGGCCCATCAGCGGCGTGTCCGCGGGCCAATATCTGGTCGGCGTACTAAATGAATTATTCGTTTACGCTCACATTCCGATTCATCTTCACGTAAACGGCACCGCTGCAGCGGTCGCCATCGTGATCACGCTTTATTTCTGGTGGGAAAATATCAAGGGCGTGCCGGAATCCAGCGGCAAGGCGCTGCGGATCATGCAGCTCACCACCATCATGGTGATCGTTCTGATTAGCTGGTGCTTCTACACTTTGTATGCCCGTAGCGGTTGGCATCTGCCTCCCGCGCCGCTGCCCCAGAACATGAAGCTCGACAAGGGGTCGCTTGGCTGGCTGGATCGCTATCAATGGGCGCACACGATCACGCTGATTGCGATTTTTGTCGGGCTGGGCCATTCCGTGCTGGCTATGAGCGGCGAGGAATCACTCGCCCAGGTCTATCGAGAAATTGAACATCCCAAGCTGCCCAACCTGAAAAAAGCTGGGTTGATCATATTCATTTACAGCCTGGTTTTCACCTCGTTGGTTTCCTTCTTCGCGGTAATGATCATTCCGGACAACGTGCGGGGAAAATTCACCGAGAACTTGATCGGCGGACTCTCGATGCATCTGGTGGGAAGTTTTCCCGTACGGCTTGCGTTTCATGTGTTCGTCGTGGTCGTGGGTGTTCTGATCCTTGCGGGAGCTGTGAACACGGCGATCGTGGGCTCGAACGGAGTGCTCAACCGCGTGTCGGAAGACGGAGTGCTGACCGACTGGTTTCGCCACCCGCACTCGCGCTTCGGAACCACTCACCGCATCATCAACATGGTCGTGGCCTTCCAGATCGTCACCATCCTGGCTAGCCGAGGCGATGTAACATTTCTGGGTAACCTCTACGCGTTCGGCGTGATCTGGAGTTTTGCGATGAAAGGCATTGCGGTTCTGGTGCTGCGCTACACGCATCCCCAGGATCGCGAATATCGTGTGCCGCTCAATCCCGTTATTTTCGGCGTGGAAATTCCGATTGGACTGGGAATAATCACTCTGGTTCTGCTCTCGATTGCGGTGATTAATCTATTTACAAAACCTGACGCGACCATGGCGGGAATTACGTTCACTCTCATTCTGTTCACGGTCTTTGAAATCTCCGAACATCGAATGCACAAGCGCCAGGCCGGCGCAGCTCACGTCGAACTCGATCAGTTCAATCTTGCGCAGGAAGCCGAGCTGACTCCGACGAGCGTGGGCGTTGCTCCCGGAAGCATCCTTGTTCCGGTTAGCACCTACTACGCGCTGTATCACCTGGAAGCTGCGTTGAAACGAGTGAAAGGGCTGGACGCGGAAATAGTGGTATTGCACGTGCGCATGTTGCGGCGAGCGGCGTCAGGCGAATACGATCTGGATCCCGACCAGCTCTTCAGCACCATCGAGCAGTTGCTGTTCACCAAAGTGCTCGCCATCGCGGAGAAAGAAGGAAAGCCGGTGCGCCTGGCCGTGGCCGCGGCCAACGATTTGTGGGAAGGCATTCTGCGTACGGCGATGAACCTTCAGTCGAGCACGATTGTGAGCGGCAGCTCGTCGAAGATGCCCGTTACGGAACAGGCGCGCGAGATCGGATTAGCTTGGGAGCGTATGCCGGAACCCCGGCCGCGCTTGGCCCTGGAGATTTTCACGCCCGCGGGCCAGGAATATATCTTCTACCTCGGGCCGCACGCGCCTCGCCTTACACCCAAGGAAATTGACGTACTGCACAAGATGTGGCTCAAGTTCAGCGAAAAGCTGGCTGGCGAGGAACTCCACCATCACGACATCATTCATTTCGCGCTGACCGAACTGGAGCGGGAAATCGCGGAAGGTCAAGGCGATGAAGTGCTCGAAAGACTTCGCCAGCATCTTCGGGACATCCAGACCCGCAGGCTGAATCCTCCGGCAGACCCGAAAAATTTGCCGCCGAAACCAAATTGATAAGACTTTTGAACGGGTGCCCGCTTTTCCGAGAATGTTCAGGCTCGAAGCTCTGAAGTGCAATTAGGGCAACGCGTGGCTTTGATCGGGATTGCAGAAAAGCAGTACGGGCATTCCTTGGTCGCCGGCGCCGCAGCGGGAACAGGCTTTTTCCACCGATTCACCTGGCGTATCACCAGGAAGATTACGAATGCCACGATCAAAAAATCGATTACGGTGTTCAGAAACAACCCGTAGTTGATCGTCACGGCCCCCGCAGCTTTGGCAGCAGCCAGTGAATCGTAGTGAGTATGTGACAGGCTCAGAAATAAGCTGGAGAAATCGACTCGTCCAAGAAGAAGCCCAATCGGTGGCATTATGACGTCGCCTACCAGTGAGGTGATGATCTTTCCGAAGGCGGCGCCGATGATGATGCCTATGGCCATGTCCAGCACGTTGCCCTTCATCGCGAATTCTTTAAATTCTTTCAGCATGTTCTTGTCCTCTTTGAAACCCAAATCTGAATTCTCTGGCTCGGGTTCGTCGATTCAACTGAACCGGCGAACCTCGACATGCGAGTGAGATTATCGGGAAGCGGACGGACTGGCAAGAGCGAAGGATGTCTATTGAGGGTTTCGAAATATGCAACTAGGGGAGTTCATTCACTTCGAGCGAAGAGGACGGCGCCCAGAGTCCCACGCAGTACAAGCACCGCTCCGGCAAGTCCCAAAAGCAACGGGATGCAACGAACAGGAAGAACGGGGACACCCAAAATAAGCGCGCCAACCAGAGCAAGCGAGCCCGCGCGTATCTTTGAGGACCACTGGGGTGCCGCAGGTCCGCGCCGCGTCCAGGCGCGGGCACCCCAGTACAAAAAAACAATTCCCACGGCAATCAAAGCCGCCGGCCGCGTTGGCAATCCCACGCGCCCGGAAACGGCCAGCAGAATCAGAAGAGCTCCGAGGAGCAAAACAATAGATTCATTCAGAAGCTGGAAAAGCTTTGCAGACGTCAGCATGCGTTCCTCTAACCCGGTCCTCAGCATGGTCCCGCCGCCTTGGGCCACGAATACATCGCGNNTCCCGCCAAACGTATCATAGTTGGACAGATTTACATTTCCCACGGCTCTATGATTCACGGTGAATCGGCCCTGCTAGACGTTTAATGACAAGCGAGGGGCCCTCTAAACAGCAGTGACCGATTGAAGGCGGGCGCTAAGCTCCTGCGCAACCGTGGACACGACCGGCTCCTCAAAGATGGCTGAGTGATCTCCCGGCAGGTCGATCACCTCGATGCCGCCCCCGACCAGGTTTCCCCATCCATACCTGGAGTCCATGTAGTGTCTGGTGGAAATTTTCTCGCACCGGAACAGCAACACGCGGCCGGCGTATGGTTTAGGGTGGTACTTCAGAACGGCTTCGATTTGCAGCGCATTGATCATGCGAGCGGGCACGGGTTGCCCAAACAGGCGACGAAGCCGATACGATGTTCGCGACATCCTGTTTCGAATCACTTGCGCTCCCCATCGAGCCCGCTCCATCGCGTAGGCCTGCTGTTCGGCTCTCTTCATACCCTGCATAGCAGCGAGATGGAAACGAATCCTTCCGGACAGCCTCCTCCAATCCAGCTCGGAAGGAACAGCGGCGGGATTCCAGCTATCAAAAAGCACCAAGAGCGGAACGCGTTCCCCTTGGGCATTCAGTTGCTGAGCCATTTCGTATCCAATCACGCCCCCGTGGCACCAGCCACCAATCAAATACGGCCCCGTGGGTTGGTGTTCGCGCAACATCGCCAGAGATTGAGAAGCGATGTCTTCCACACGGTAGGGGACGGGTAGGCCGGCAGGGTCAGCGTCGGAAGGGATCCCAAAAAACGGCTGGTCTTCGCCGAGATGTCGAATCAAGTGGCGAAGCCTCGCNNTACACAATAGAGCGGCGGTTGCTCCCCGAAAGGTTGGATAGAGAAGAGGCTCCCTCGGCGCGCCGCCGGCATTTGCTCCGCTCGGTCTATCGTTGCGGCCAGGCCGACCAAGCTGGGTGCTTTGAACAAACTAGCCAGCGAAAGTTCTTTTCTGAATTCCGTTTGGATCAGCGTAATCAAACGCGTGGCCGCGAGACTGTCTCCTCCCAAATCGAAAAACTTCTCCGTGGCTCCAACTCGCGCGACACCCAGCACTTTTCGCCAGATTCCCGCGAGGCGCTTTTCAGTATCGGTCGCTGGTTCGCCGAAAGCCGGATCAGAAACGAGTTCCTCCACGCCGTTTTTCGGAAGCGACTCTCGATCGATTTTGCCGCTAGGGGTGAGAGGCATCTCGGGCAGAGTGAAAAAAGACGCCGGCACCATATATTCCGGCAACTGCCGGGAGAGGTGCAGCCGCAGTTCTTCGCGAGTGGGGGATTGCCGAACATTCGTCGATAGGTACGCGGCCAGCTTTCCGTGCCCGTCATTTTCGGAAAGAACCACCGCGCACTGTCGGACACCCGGATGTTGCGCAAGCACGGACTCGATTTCCTCAAGCTCGACATNNACCGCGACGGCGGCTTGCGCCACACCAGGATGGCCCTGGAGCACTGCCTCGATCTCCCCGGGCTCGACACGAAAGCCGCGGATCTTGACCTGCCGGTCAGCCCGGCCCAGAAAAACTAGGTTGCCGTCCGGAAGAACGAACGCGGTATCGCCCGTGCGGTACATCCGGCCTTCTGGATTTCCGCAGAAAGGATCAGGGAGGAAGCGCTCCGCCGTTAATTCCAGCGCGTTCACGTAACCATCCCCCACACCGTCCCCTCCAATGTAGAGCTCGCCCGCAATTCCAACTGGAACAGGATTTCTTTCATTATCCAGAACATACGCGGCCGCGTTGCCGATTGGTTTGCCGATGGGAACAAACGACTCGCCTTCCCACTCCGACGAGCCACCCTCATAAATTGAGGAGGTGACCGTCGCTTCCGCCGGGCCGTAGGCGTTGAATAACCGAATCCTGTTTCCCACCATCTGTCTCCAGCGCATGAACGCCGACGGGTCCACTCGCTCCATTCCAACGATGACGGCACGCAGCGCTCGGGGAAGCGCGAGACCAGCTGCATGCATCGCGGCAACCCACTCCCGCCACCAGGCACTGGGAACTCCTGTTATGGTGATCCGCTTCTCGTCAAGCAGCCGCAGGAACTCGCTCAACGAATTTCCTTGCTGGTCCATGCAGAGAACCAGGGTCGCGCCAAAGCATAGATAATTGAATATCTCCGCGAGGAACATGTCCGAGCCCATAGAGGCGAACTGCAATCGGCGATCCGACTCCGAGATTTCGTAAATTTGCGACACCGCGTGCGTGTGGTTCAGCAGCGATGCATGTGTCGCAGCAATCGTTTTCGGGCGGCCAGTCGAACCGGATGTACAGATCGCATACCCAACGTCGGCAGGTTTGGCGAGATCCGGAAGATTATCCGGCGATTTGACCGCAAGTTCGCCCTGCAAGCGGTCCACGCTCAGGATTTCGTGTCCGAAGATGGAGAGGGCCGCGGAATCCGCCTCGCGACACAGCACGAAGAGCGGACGGACATCCTGAAATACTTGCGTGAGACGGCCTTGCGGCAACCCCGGATCAAGGGGCAAAAATGCAGCGCCAGCTTTCAGAACCGCCAATATCGCAACTACCGCCTCGGGTGACCGCTTGAAGCAAATGGCAACGAATCTCCCTGATCCCGCTCCTCTTTCACGCAACAGCCGCGCAAGCCGATTGGCGCGCTGATTCAATTCGCTGTAAGAAATAGGGGTCGAGTTATGTTCCAACGCAGCCTTAGCGGGATTCCGATCAACCTGTTGTTCGAACAAACGGTGGACGCACTGGTTCCGATCGAATTGAACCTTCGTCTGATTGCATTCACGCGTCAACCATCGTTCTTCTTCCTCGGTAAGCATTTTAATCGCAGGCAATACGCGATCCGTTTGCGCCGGGAAGCTCGTCAACAGAGTGCGGAGGTGCCGGGCCATACTCGCGATCATCTCTGCGCCGAAAAGATGCGAGTCATAGACAAGTTCCAAAGTCACCGCAGGCCGACCATAGGCAACCAGGGTAAGCGGAGAATCAGTCCGTTGAACGCGAGTGACGCTGCGGTGCCGCCAATTTCCGCCCAGGTTGCGTAGAGTTTCGGCAACCGGCTCATGATCGTACGCGACCACAGTGTCGAACGGTGGCATCCCCGCCGGAAGTCCGCTCCATTCACGGACTTTTTCGAGCGGCGTGTGTTCGTAGGCGCGCATCGCGATCCAGCGCCTACGAATTTCCTTCAGCCACGGTAACGATTTCGCATCCGCCCGCACTTCGATTCGGAACGGAAGCGTGTTCATCAAAACGCCCACAATGCCGTCCCCTCCGGCGAGCGAAGCATGCCGGCCGGCCCGGGTTGCGCCGAACACAACGTCTGACAGCCCGGAATAGCGGCTCAGCAGCAGAGCCCATGCCCCTTGAACCATCGTGTTGATGGTTATCTCTTGTCGCCTCGCGAATTCCTCCAACTCGGCTGTCTGTTCTGCGGAAAGGCAGACCCGTTCCTTGCCGATTCGCTCGCCGCTCCGTGTGTGCGCGGGATGCATACGGTCAACGATGTCACCGCTCGTCCGCGACGCGCCTCTGAAAATCTCGCGCCAATACTTCTCCGACTTGGCCTTGTCCTGGCTTTGAAGCCACTCGACGTGTTCGCGAAAGGACTTGCATGCAGGTAGCGCGGCGGCCGCGTGATTCACTAACTCGTCATAAATGGCAAATAGTTCTCGCCAGGCAATAAAATAGGATCGCCCGTCGAGCAGGACGTGGTGACTCGTCCATATCAGTATTCTCGATTTCCCCTTCAACCGCAGCAGCGCAAACCGCATCGGCACGCCCCGGTCGAAGTCGAAGCCATCTCGCCAGTCCTTGCGGAGCCACGCGTTCAATCTCTCCTGTTTTATTTCAGGCGTTACATCAGTCCAATCAAACTCCTGCCACATGGTTTCCGGCTGGTCATGAACGCACTGATATAGTTTGTCGTCTGGGCCAAGCTCGATGCTGCTGCGCAACGCTGGATGCCGCAGAGAGACGTGTCGCCAGGCGAGTTGTAGTGCTGGGAGGTCAAGCTCTTCAGTCGATTCGCAGACGTCCTGAATGACGTACGCTCCGGAACGCGGGGCCCGGATCGACGCCATCACCATGCTTCTTTGCGTGGAAGTGAGCGGCCAGCGCGTGCTTTGAAGTCCGGGACTCACGCGATCATCCTCTAGGCAGGGCCTGCCAGACAACGTATTCGCCGCGGCCGCATCACCAGAGTGGGGCAACGATCCCCGGTATCGTACTTCGGAGTCGAAACGGAAACCTCATCGAAGAATTCGGACAGCACTTCACGCCACTCCGCCAGGGTTGGAAAGGTGTGAACCGTATAAGATTCGTGGTATAGCTGTATCGTATCGACGTCCTTCTTCATCCAACCAGCGTGGCAGTTCATCAATTGTCGCTCCAAATTGCGCTTCGCCCACAAATCATAAACCTCTTTCACGGCGACGCCTTGACCCGCACTCGGCTGCATCGCCATCAGCAACCGGAATTTGAAGTGGTGGAAAGAGGGGATTCTCCCTGAAAGTGCTTCCGTGAATATGTCTTCGGGAGCTTCCCGTTTGTCCGGCCGCACATAACATCGCAGCACGAAGACGCCGTGGTCGCTGAGCACATGCGATATCGTTTCCGCAACCGAGCGGAAATCCCCGGGGTACCGCAGGCAGTTCAAGGAACCATCGCCAAAGACAAGGTGACACGAACCTTGTCTTAGCGGCAGGTCGAGCCAGTTTCCGCAGACCGCCCACCGTCTGTCAGGAATATCTCCGGGCCAGACCGCCTGCGCCATTGCCACGGAAGTATCCACCGCCAGTAGTGACGACCCCTCCGGCAATCGCATTTCGGCAATGGCGGGCGTCACGCCAAGCAGCAGGGCACGAACCCGTTCGTGCCCATTGCGCGCGGCCAACTCGAAAGTCGGCATCTCCATTGCCGCGATATCCTCCGGACAGGGTTTTAGCGGCGAGCCAAGCGCCGAGTAGGACTTCGCGAGATCGTACCAATAGGATCGCGGATTAATCGCAGCCGTCATGGTTTACTCAAGAGTTCACTAAGGGTCAGGCCCCCAAGTGCAGGAAATACGATAGTATACGGCGCTTGGCCGTTGCGGGATTGCAAGCATTATAAACCAAAATACTTAATGTACAAGAACCCCGTCAACGCGCTTACCGGACACACGTCTTGGGCCACGAATACATCGCGCGAGCTGCCGGACATCCCGCAACTCGCGGGGCCATGGCATCGCGGACATGGAATGATACAATTAAACTTTTCGCGTGTCGCATCGGCGGCCGGCGGGGACTTTTCGAGGAGATTTCAGTGCACAAAGTGATCATCATCGGAAGCGGATGCGCGGGCTTGACAGCCGCAATTTATGCTGCGCGTGCTGACCTGAAACCGCTTGTTCTTGACGGCTATGAACCCGGGGGCCAGCTCGCCTTGACCACCATGGTCGAGAATTTTCCGGGATTTCCGGAAGGAATCCTGGGACCGGAATTGATCGAAAACACCCGCAAGCAAGCCCAGCGGTTTGGAACTGAATTTCGTTCCGGCGCGGTGACATCCGTGGACTTGAGCAAGCGGCCATTCAAAATTGAAGCAGGGAAAGAGAGTTACGAATGCGAGGCGTTGATCGTCGCAGCGGGCGCGTCGGCGCGAATGCTCGGTATTGAATCGGAGGGCCACTTGCTTGGGCACGGCGTTTCCACATGTGCCACATGCGATGGCTATTTTTTTCGCGGGCGCGATATCTTAGTTGTTGGGGGCGGCGATACCGCGATGGAAGAGGCCACCTTCCTCACGAAATTTGCAAAGAGCGTCACAATTCTGCATCGGCGTAACGAATTTCGCGCTACGAAAATTATGCTGGATCGCGCGCACGCGAATGAAAAGATTCAATTTCTCACGCCCTACGTCATTGACGAAGTCCACGACGTAAGTAAGAAGTCGGTGGAAATGGTTACCATCCGCAACGTGGATACCAATGAGAA
>PLZZ01000031.1 GCA_003153585.1 Acidobacteriota bacterium
GCCTCTTTTTCGAGCAACAAAAAATCGTGCGTCTGCAAAAAGTATGCTGCGCTCAATCCGCTTACGCCCCCTCCAACAATTACAACCTCGTGGCGCGTCGAAACGGGAGGCTTGGCGAACGTGTGGCCGTCGCGAACCTCATGGCAAATCTCGTAATGATCGCCGTCCAGTTGAGGCACAGGGAAATCTTGCGCGGAAAAGAGCGACAAATCCGCAGGGCATCCGGCGGCCATCGAACCAACCACGATGAATTTCAGGAAATCTCTTCGGGTATCGCTCATGAATGTTCTCCTTCGAGAGAAGAAGGCAGCAAGGCTGCAGCCGCCGCGGGAGATTCGCCAGTGTGTTGAGTGCGCGTGCGAAGCCGGTACCAGATGAGAATCGTGCTGATGGAAAATAGCAGGATCAAAGTGGAAATTGCGTTTATCTCGGGCGTGATGCCCCGTCTGAGACGCGACCATATTTCTAGCGGCAACGTATTGTCACGGCCGATCAGGAAAAAAGTGACCGCGATTTCGTCCAGCGACAACGTAAAAATCAAGAGGGCGGCGGCAATGAGCGAAACTTGTAGGTTCGGAAACGTAATACGCCAGAAAGTCTTCCAGTGATTTGCGCCTAGATCGAGAGACGCCTCCTCCTGCGCGCGGTCCATCTTCTGCAACCCGGCGAATATTTCGGTAGTGGCTACAGAAATTAGTGCGGTGCCGTGGCCCAGTGTGACCGTGACGAGGCTGAGTTTCATTCCCACGCCGACGAAGAGCATCAACAGCGAAAGGCCTGTAATGATTCCGGGAAGAATCAAGGGAAGAAGAACGAGGCGCCGGAATAGCGCCTTTCCGGGGAATTGCGCACGGTCTAACGCCAGCGCCGCGGGCAGTCCAAGGCCCAGCGAAATCACGACGGCAACAGCCGCCACGATGAAGCTGTTTAGTACAGCATCCCAAAGGGCGGCGTCGGCGAAAAGCTGGCGATACCAATCGAAAGTCCAACCGCTGGGAGGGAATCCTCCCACGCCGGAGCCGTTGAAGGAATATACGACTAAGACGACGATCGGAAAATACAGAAACGCGTAGACCAGCAGAGCGTAGGTGGTGAGAAGCGTAGCGCGCGAGGATTGGAGTGCGCCGCTCACTAAATTGTGAACCTCTTTTCCAGGCGTTCAGTAGCGAACAAGAGGCTTACAACCAGCAGTAACATGCACAGCGAAATCGCCGCGCCGAGAGGCCAGTTGTAAGCAGCGCCGAACAAGCTCACCACAATATTGGAAATCATGATGCCGCTGGGACCGCCCACGAGGAGAGGCGCGAGAAAATCTCCCAAAGTGAGGACGAAGGCGAACGTAGCTCCGGCGAGAATACCGGGAAGGGACAACGGCAAAATTACACGCACGAACGTGGAGAATGGCGACGCACCAAGATCGTGCGAGGCTTCGACCAGATTGCGCGGCACATGTTCAAGCGATGCGTAAATGGGCAAGAAGGTGAATGGCGTATAGATGTGCGTGAGCGTGAGAATGACGGCGAATGGACTGTACAGAAAAAACTCAACCGGCCGGTGTGTGATGTGCAGATATTGCAGAAATCCGTTCAGCACGCCGTCGCTTCCGAGAATGGTTTTCCACGCGTAACCGCGGACCAGATAACTGGCCCACAGCGGAATGATTACGAGCTGGTANNAGCGCCAGCAGAGTGACCGCTCCGGCGATTCTGATCGAACGTAGCAGCACAGTGAGATACAACGGATTCCGAAACAACTGGGCGTAATTGTGCAGATTCCAGTTGTGCACGATAACTTGCAGAGGCGAAACAGACCAGAAGCTATAGCAGAAAAGAATGGCATAAGGGATCAGCAAAAAAACCGTGACCCATAGAAGCGGGGGGATTGTGACGGCTGATTTGTAGGCGCGCGAATACATAAGTTAGCCGCCGCCTTCGCGCACTCGTACGGCGTCGCTTGCGGCGAACTCAAACTCCTGCTGGCCCACGAGCGGACCAGGGCTAGGAATGCGCGCGCGTAGGATGTGCGAATTGCCGCAGTCGATTTCCACCAAGTCCATGGCGCCACCAAAAGTCTGATTCTGAATGCGGCCATGGAAATGGGCTGTTCCGCCGACTGGTCTCGCCGCCTGAGGCGCCGAAGACAGGCGGATTGCCTCGGGCCGCAGAGAAAATGTTGCAGCTCCGGAGGGACCGGCTGATGGCCACGCGATGGGGCCGGAGTTTGCTATTCCATCGCGAACGTCCGCGCGCAAAAGATTCGTTTGGCCGATGAACTGTGCGGCGTAAGCCGTGGCCGGCTTGCCGTAAATCTCCCGCGGCTCTGCGACCTGCTCAAGCCGCCCCGCGCGGAGAAGCGCGACGCGGTCGGAAAGAGCCATGGCTTCTTCTTGGTCGTGAGTGACGAAAATAAAGGTGATGCCGACTTCGCGCTGCAGCGATTTGAGTTCGACCTGCATCTGCCGGCGCAGATTTGCATCGAGAGCTGAGAGAGGCTCATCAAGCAGCAGAACGCGAGGCCGGTTGACCAGCGC
>PLZZ01000020.1:0-31895 GCA_003153585.1 Acidobacteriota bacterium
TGGGAAGTCGTATTTGTAGATGATAATTCCCCGGACAAGACCGCGGAGCTTATCCGGGTTCTAGCCTTGACCAACCGGCGCATCCGCGTGCTCGAACGAATCGGACGAAGAGGTCTCTCGTCGGCTTGCATTGAGGGTATGCTCGCGACTCCGGCTCCTTACATCGCTGTGATGGACGCGGATATGCAGCACGACGAGAGCATCTTGCCGAGGATGCTGGAACGCATGAAATCCGAGCACTTGGACGTCGTGGTCGGCAGCCGGAAGATTGAGGGTGGCAGCATGGGCGAATTCGCTCGCGAGCGAATCTGGCTGAGTGACCTCGGGACTCGGATCAGTAAGCTCGTATGCCGATGTGACGTCTCTGACGCCATGAGCGGGTTCTTCATGGTCGATCGCGCATATTTCCAGCAGGTTGTTCCTCGCCTGACCGGGGCCGGTTTCAAAATCCTGGTCGACCTGCTCTCCTCGAGCCCATCATCGCCTCGGCTCGGCGAAGTTCCCTACCACTTCCGCAATCGCCAGCAGGGTGAGAGCAAACTCGATATCAACGTGGAATTGGAATATCTCTACTTGCTGGTCGACAAACTAATCGGCAAGTGGGTTCCCACCAGATTCGTTATATACGTTTTGGTTGGTACTCTTGGCCTGCTGGTTCATCTTGGTGTGTTGGCGTTGCTCTACTACCGGGGCCACGCGGATTTCACAGTTTCGCAGGTGACTGCCACTTTTACAGCGATGACATTTAATTTCCTCCTGAACAATGTCGTAACTTTTCGTGACCGTCGGCTCCGGGGATGGCGGATCGTCACTGGACTCCTCACTTTTTATTTGGCTTGTTCATTGGGGGCTTTGATGAATGTCAGTCTTGCGAAGTTTCTTCTTGATTCTCACGTCGCATGGTATTTGGCCGGAATTCTGGGGATGGCCACTAGTTCGGTATGGAATTATGGAGTAAACACGATCTTAACGTGGCGCCGTAGCCGACGTGGCTAGGGCTACCCCGTCTTCTTGTGTACAACAGGGCAGTAAAATTGCACTGGAATCGGTTGGCTGAAGACGGGAATGCCTAACTCGATAAACGGTTACAGAATCGTTGGAGAAGACCACGTCACCTATTTGGAGAACAGAAGGGATGATTTCAGGATAGCTATGAACCCACAGGTAGTCGTAAGAATTCGCGATCTGTTGCCAATCGATGGCAGACGCGTGGAAAACATTGCAATAAACGTTTGGACAATAAGTTGATCCAATAAGGCGAATTGGCTGGACCCCTGAAAGATGAAAGAGCGTGGGAACCAGAAAACCACGTTGGATCACACCGTAGTCCAGATGGTGAATATCTCCCCTACCAATAAGCGGAACTTCTGGTTCTATCCGGAGAATCTGCAAAACTTTTGCATCCCGCGGAATGGCCTCAAAGGAGGCAGTCAGTTGCGTTAGCTCGTGCTGGCGGGCAATGAACATTCCTTCCACGGTTGCCACGCGAAACAATACCAGCAGCACCAAGCCGAAATATAAATAACGGGGAACACGCTGAAATCGCCAGACGGCCAGTAGGAACAAATAGAGAAATGGCACGATCCGCACGTCGATATAGCCGCCAATGCCGTAACCACTCGGGGCCATGACATAAACTAACAGCAGGGCGGCACAAACAGTTAACCAGACCGGTCGCATTGCGACAGACTGCCTGCCCTTCCACACGAGAATAATGAGAAATACGATAACGGCCAAAACCAGCACGTCTAAGCCCCTGGAGGTAAATAGTCGGACGGGGAAGGAAAGATTTCTTAGTTTGTCCCAAACGAAACGTTCTGAATAATGGATCGAAGCACCGGTCCCTGCGTGCCTAGAATTGTAAGCAAACATCCAGAGCGCAGGGAGCGACAGCGCTGCTAAGATTGCTATCTTTTTCCAACGCTCCTCTTGCAACAGGGCATAAATACCCATGACGGCGCCGGCTACACAAAATCCGATCAAATGTGAGAGGTAGACTAGGATTAGGCCGATGACGATGCCGAGCGCTGTTATAGCTTTCGGGGAGCTGCAGTACATTACCCACAAGCCGACGACAAGTAGGCAAAATGCAAGACTAAATTGATTGCTTATCGAGCCCATCAGTAAGTTTGGATTTAACGCCACCAAAATACCAAAGCTGGCCAGCTCAATATTTTCAGGGCAGGCTTTCTTGAGGAAAAAATACGTAGCAAAAGTGACCAAGATGATGCAAAGACTGAGAATACATCTGCCGACAATATCGATGGGTAAGAAATATTGCAACACCATCGCCAAAATATCGGGCGATATGTACGGGAGTGGGCCCCACGCGGGAGCATAAAAGCTGGAAAAATGATAAGCCGTGTCCTTCATGTGGAAGAGGACAAACCACCGTGCCAGATGATTGGGATAATCGGTCACGACGGGGTAACGGACGGTCCAGAATGGAAGCACTGCCACCAGCGTCAGGACTATCAATAGCCAAGGCACGTCGGCTGACGAGGTTTGGTAAATGGTTGATTGTGCTTGCTCCTGATCGGTGCGCCCAGGTTGTCTGATCATTTAGATTTCTTCAGTTCGCCAATCCTTAAGTGCGTTCCGACTGGCCCGGTGGAGTTCTAGACTGCCAAGCCTTCGAGATTTTAGCTGAATATCAACAAAACGGTGAGTTGCTTTCCGACGACAGCATGGGCGAGTTCGCTCGCAAGCGTGTTTGGCTGAGTGACTTCGGGACAAGGACCAGTAAGCTCGTATGCCGATGTGACGTCTCATACGCGATGAGTGGATTCTTTCTGGTTGATCGCGCATATTTCCAGCAGGTTGTTCCTGGCCTGACCGGGGCCTACGAGCCCAGTCCAACACTAGCTTCTGGACCGGAAATAGAGGCCGGTGTGCGAGCGGAACGATGCCTCGGGATGAAAAGGAATTCGTCCCGGGTGGCTTGGCACGTCCCACTGATCGATCAACTCGTAGCCCGCAGCGCAGATCGAATCGATGAAATCTTTACGATTAAACACGTATTGAGGATGAAAAGCCGGCCCTCCGTTTTGCAATGTCACAATTTGGTTGCCTTCATACAAAGGCAGTTTGTTTAAGAGCAAATGCTGTGGACGCACAGGCAGCGCCGCCAGCGAAACGGCAAACGAAGGCGCTTCGATGTACTGCAGCGAACCAGCCGCCAAGAGAATTTGCACGCCCGATGCTTCAGAGAACGAAGTCGCGAAGGAAATCTCGCTACGGTTCTCTCGTCGCGCCAGTTCCTGGCCCGCCTTGACGATTTCCGGAAGATCGCAAACGATCCATTTGAAGCCATCCGGATATTTTAAATATCTCGAATAGGCATAGAAATTTGTCCCACGATGGCCCCCGTAATCGAACACCCGCGTTCCCGGTTCGATCAGACGCCCGAGCCAAAACATCACCGGGTAGTCGAAGGAGAGAGCTCGTGAGAGCCGGTCCTCGAATTCCAGTGCGTAGGCCGCATTGTTAAATCCGAGAGGTTTTGTTTGCGGCGCTGCTCGGTTGGCTTCTTTGAAGCTTTGGTAGACTCCGTGGAAGGTTCCCCAGGCATTTCCAGAAAACCGTTTTTTATAGAGGGCCTCCAGCAACGTCCGAAGGACCGGTATCGCTTCGATTCGTTGCTGCAGAGTTTCAGCTAGCATTCCGGCGCCTCAGGAAAATTGAATGCGGTCGAAGCGGTCGCCTGCGGCAGGCGATCACACTTTGTATAAAGCGCAAGCCGTATGACTCCGCTCAGCTCATGCATGGTAGGCGCCCGTACAGGATCAACTCCAGGGCGGCTTACCGTTCCGAACATTTTTGAACCAAACAGCAGGCTCGACCACGCACGATTTCAGCAAATCCCTTAAGCCTGAGCGTCCTGGTGGCGTCGGGCGGACCCCGAGTTTGCGCAGCGCATAGTTCGCTCGGTAAACGTTCGCCAGCATGCGATCCCGGAATTGGAAATTCACGCTGACGCTGATGGACACGTTGTCGTGGTTTTTCACCCAGTGCGGCGCGTTCACCGGAATGTGCACCACCGTTCCCGGAGTCATAGCGAATTCGCGTGCCCGATTTTGATGTTCGGGCTTGTGTATCGCGGCGTTGTGGTCCACGGACCAAAACCTCTCGAGCTCCTCTTCGGGCAGCACGATGCGATCCTTTTGATCGAATACGCTCAGCGTTTTTTCTCCGCGAACCTGCAAAAGAAAATTGCATTCACGATCGATGTGATAAGACGTCACTCGTAGCGGCGATGTCACGAAAAGAATAATTTCCTGCACCTTCATCACGCGGTCGAGATCCAGGCCGATCAAGGTTTGCAATTCGGCCATGCATTGGTTCAATAAAGCGGCGTACTCGGGATCCTTATCCGCCTTGTGAAGGATAATCCACGCGCCGCAATTTTCGATTCGTTCCAGCGCCTCCTCTACCGAAAAGGAAGCTCGCGGCGTTTGATCCCATCTCTGGTCCACGCGCACATTCCCCGCGTCGTAGTACAAATCTTTGGGACGGTCTCGCGAAGTATCACGCGCGAGCTCCAACAGCCGCGGCAACTCAAATAATGGATGCCCAACTAACCGATGTTGAAATTCAAAGCTCGTCCGATTGAAATGCAGACGAAAGGCATCTGGATCAGCGTCGAATACTGGAGTGGACTGTGAAGCGCGCGAATCCACGACAGTCGCCATACCCGAGTCTATCCTCCTTTTGAGCGTGGGCGAACAAGCCCACCCCAAGTATCCTGCACTTTCTCTTCCAACCCAACACTCTATAAAGCCGGGATATGCTAAGTAAAGGCTTATGTATTAACAAGATAGACGTCGTTCGGTCTCTCGACGGTAGAATCTGGGACCTTTTGGGAAATCGCTGAGCATTACTCGGAATTTCGGTTGTGTCTTAATTTGAAATTAAGACACTAGCAGAATTTCGCAATGCTCGCATACGGCATGGGGAGATACTGGGGTAGAACTTGTCCTCGATACTGTAGCTCAGCGCCCCGTTCTTCCGGCTCCCAGTTCCGCTGAAGTCAAAATGCGTGCCCAGCGTGCAAGAAGCCGCCTTCGGAAGTGATTCTGTTTGCGCAACTATGAGGCTGGCGGTAGGTCATAACCCCACGTTGTTGACCTTAAGGGAATCAACAGTGCCAGGATCAGAGGCACCAGGATGCAGTAGCGCCATCCAATCAAGTAGATCATCGTTGGCGCTGCAAAAAGCAAGCCCGCAATATTCCGGGACCACTCTTGCGTCCTTGACGTCGGTGCAATCCTCGCGTCCAGCACCAACGCAATAGGGATAATCAACAGAACTCCGTCTTGAATCCGCTCGTATTGGCTGACCAGAACAGCAACCAGGACCGCAAGCGCATAGGACGGGGGTCTAGTAGCAGTCCATAGCAAGAGGAGAATCGAACCGATTACAGTGACGATCAGCACTGTATGCGGAGTGATGTGCGAGCCCGCAATGCTGCTCAGCAGACACCGCAGAGTGGGCAGAGTCGTGCCGTTCACCTCATATCCCATCTCCCCGGCAGGAATTGGAAATTGTGCAATGCAAGAGCGGACGTTATGCCAGTAACTCCCGGACCACACGCACCCAGTAAGCATCACTGAGGTCACTACTGTCCCGGCACCGGCAATGATGAATCCCGCTACGATGCGCCAGCGCCGCCAGCAGAGAAATAGCAGAGCAATGGGTAGGACCAATTGAAAATTGAACAGCCCGAGACCAAGAAAGATCCCGGATGACCACTCATCCCGGCGGTAGAACGCAACCGCGGAGGCCAAAACCAGCGTCAGAAGTATGATTGAATCCGCGCCTCGGACAACTGCCAATGTTGTGGAAAGAAAGCAGAAGAACAGCGCGGGCGGAAACCACCTCCACACCCCAGGAAGTCTTTCAAGGTATGGCCAAATCATCCAAATCACCAGCGAAATGAGCGCTAGGTTGACCCCAAGGAATGCAACATAGGCGGTGCGATATTGCAGGAAAGTGAACGGGACGAATAGCAATGCTTCGTAAGCTGGCGGATTCAGCCGGACCTCAGCGTTCGCGGGCCTCGCCGGTCCATTCTGGGATGCTTGAGCTGCGTCCCGATCGGAGAGTTCGTGAGCGTTTCCACGTCGAACCGTCTCCGCGGCTCTGTAAAGCGCGTGAAAATCCCCGTCTCCGCTAAGTACGGCCGGAATCCGGCGAACGAAAATGAAGACTTGGGCGATAAACAAAAGAACAGCCACTAGGATGATGAATCGAGGCGGGCCTTTTGCGCTACGAGGCATGGAGTAAGGGTAGCACGCAAGTTATTTCGTTCTATGGCGGAGGTGCTGTCTCAGTTTCCTAAGTGCTTGGTCCACAAAATGCTATCCTAGTTCGCATGGATGGCATGTTTAACCATCGACATTTCGATTCATTAGATCGTTGCGTCTCACGCCGCTCGAAGCAATAATTAAAGCGCACCGGTAGGCCAGACTCCGAAGAATTGACGCCAGGAGACAAGGGAAAATATGAAAGGCATAGTTCTTGCCGGTGGAACTGGTAGCCGGCTAAATCCACTCACTCGCGTGACGAATAAGCATCTTCTTCCCATATATGACAAGCCGATGGTGTATTACCCCATCCAGACTCTTGTAAATGCCGGAATTCAGGAGATCCTTCTCGTTACTGGCGGAAAAAATGCCGGCGACTTTCTGCGCTTGCTGGGTAACGGCCGCGATTTCGGATTGAAGCACCTAAACTACACATACCAGGAAGGGGAAGGCGGAATCGCCGAAGCGCTGGGTCTGGCGGAATATTTTGCCGGCAGCGAACCCATCTGCGTCATTTTGGGCGACAACATTATTGAGAACAACATCCGTGACGCGGTTGAAAAATTCAAGAAGCAGAAAGACGGAGCGAAAATTTTGCTAAAAAAAGTTACCGACGCACAGCGATTCGGAGTCGCGGAAGTCCGCGGCAACCACGTCGTCGGCATCGAAGAAAAGCCCAAAGCTCCAAAGTCCGATTTCGCCGTTATCGGCATCTATCTCTACGACAAGACGGTATTTGAAAAGATTCGCCGGCTAAAACCTTCAGGCCGAGGGGAGCTCGAAATTACCGACGTCAACAACTTCTTCATTCAAGAAGGCAAGCTAACTTATGAAGTTCTCGATGGATGGTGGACCGACGCCGGAACGTTTGAATCTCTGCTCCGCGCGAACTCGCTTGTAGCAGAAACTGGAGCAAACAAGTTGTCGGGGCCGGCAGCATCGGCGCGGCGGGAAGTAGCCCCGTGAAAATCCTTGTAACAGGTGGAGCAGGCTTCATTGGTTCGAATTTCATTCGTCAAGTCCTCGCGCTCGGCAAAGACTATGTAATTGTGAACTACGACAAGCTGACCTACGCCGGGAATCTCGAGAACCTGGATGATGTCGCGAAAAATCCAGCCTACTCGTTCGCCAAAGGCGATATTTGCGACGCTGCTGCGGTCGAATCCGCCATGAACGGTTGCGAGGCGGTGGTTCATTTTGCGGCGGAATCTCACGTTGACCGAAGCATTTATGAACCGGCGCCGGTGATTGAAACGAACGTCACAGGAACTTTCATCCTTCTGCAAGTCGCTCGAAAGCTCAACGTAAGACGGTTCGTCCATATTTCCACGGATGAAGTCTATGGCGATATGGATGCCGGAGCCTTCGCAGATGAAAATTCACCGCTTCAACCCAGCAGCCCGTATTCAGCTTCTAAGGCCAGCTCTGATCTTCTGGTCCGCTCCTATGTGCGAACGTTTGGTTTCCCTGCCGTGCTCACTCGCGCGTCCAACAATTATGGTCCCTACCAGTTTCCCGAAAAGTTTTTGCCCCTGATGATCACGAATGCGCTTGATGACAAACCTCTTCCGATTTACGGTGATGGGAAGCAGCAGCGCGACTGGTTGCACGTGGAGGATCACTGCCGCGGAATTGTCGCTGTTCTCGAACGCGGACGTATCGGCGAGGTTTACAACATCGGGGGTCAGGACATCGTAGAAAATTTGACCATGGCCAAGGCCCTGCTTCGCGTGACGGGCAAGCCCGAAACGCTCTTGTCATATGTTAAGGATCGGCCGGGCCACGACCGCCGCTATGCTCTGAAGTGCGACAAAATAGAGCGCGAACTTGGTTGGAAGCCTACTATTTCGCTCGAGGAAGGTTTGCGCCAGACAATTGACTGGTACCGGAGCAATACGAAATGGATGGCGCGAGTCCGCGACGGCGAATATCGCTCCTATTACGAAAAATATTACGAGAATCGCGATTCTTCCCTGCATGCAATCGCTCAAACCGGGCCCAAACCCTCCCTCTGATTTCGGACGATTTCTGCCGGCTGCGGAAATCTGTTAGAGTCATCGAAGTTCCTGACTCGATCGATTCAATTGCAATTCTCATGAGGAGCATGGATCTAGTGCACAGGATTGAAACATCCTTACCTGGAGTATGGGAGCTCCGTCCGAAGGTTTTCCGTGACTCTCGCGGATTTTTCATGGAGACATACCATCGTGAACGATTCGCTGAGTTGGAGATCCCCTGTTCCTTCGTACAAGATAATCATTCTCGCTCAGCCAAAAGCACACTTCGAGGCCTCCACTACCAGTTGCATCATCCGCAAGCGAAGCTTTGTCGCGTTGTGGAAGGAAAAGCGCTCGATGTCGCCGTGGACGTCCGGCTAGCGTCGCCGACTTTTGGCAAATACGCCAGCGTTCTCCTCTCGGCGGACGATCACAATCAGATTTATATACCTGGCGGTTTTGCACACGGATTCCTAGCGCTGACCGATTCAGTTCAATTCCTTTATAAGTGCAGCGACTTTTATGATCCGGCGGACGAGCACGGGGTTTCCTGGAATGATCCCGATATCAACATTCCTTGGGGAATGCCCGACCCTCTCGTTTCGGAAAAGGATTCGAAGTTTCCCAGGCTCGCTGATATTCCACGCGAATTCCTTCCACATTATTCAGCGAAATGAAACCAAGAATCCTGCTAACCGGTAAGAACGGCCAAGTTGGATTGGAACTCCAACGGTTCTTGCCGCAACTCGGCGAGGTACTCGCCTTCGATCGCCAGGAGCTCGACCTCTCCAAGCCCGATGATCTTCGCCGAATGATTCGAACGGTTCGTCCAAATCTGATCGTCAACGCCGCTGCTTATACCGCCGTCGATCAAGCTGAAAAGGAAGAAGCGGTTGCGCGCTCCATCAACGCGGACGCACCCGCCGTAATGGCTGAAGAAGCCAAAAAGATTGGCGCGGGACTTGTTCACTATTCGACTGATTACGTATTTGACGGATCCAAGAATTCCCCTTACAAGGAAACCGATCCCACCGGTCCTCTCAACGTGTACGGGAAGACAAAGCTCATGGGCGAGCAAGCAATTTTTGAGGCTGGCGTGCCCCATCTGATTTTCCGCACTGCTTGGGTATATGCCACGCGTGGCCGAAATTTCCTCCTCACGATCTTGCGCCTCGCGACCCAGGGGAGAGAAGAGTTGAGGATCGTGAGCGACCAGATTGGTGCGCCAACATGGAGCCGTGCTATCGCTTTCGCCGCAACACAAATTCTGACGCAGATTTATGGACGAGGCGACGGCCTAGCCGTCCTGACAGAAGTGAGCGGTGTGTACCACATGACTTCCGCTGGCGAAACAACCTGGTATGGATTCGCGAAGGCAATCTTGGAGGACGTTTCTCAGATGCGGCAGAGCGCTCCTTGGTTCGCCGCCGCCACTGGCGGGCGCCCGCTGGTAGCGCCTCGCGTAATTCCTATTTCAACAGAAGAATATCCCACCCCTGCCCGCCGCCCGGCCTATTCACTACTCTCAAATTCGCATCTAACGGAAACCTTTGGCGTGCAATTGCCAGCCTGGCGTACACAGTTGCGCTCTGCCTTCAGCGACGAATCCGCTACGGTGCTCCGCGAGTAGGGACTTCCTTAATCACAGTCGCCGAGTTAGCCTAAGAGAGAGGGAAAATTCGTCGCAGTCTCGTATGTGAAATCCAGATTCACGAGTTGGTCTGGGAAGAAAGAATTCGCGCTCCGAATACAGAAGTAATGTAAACCGTGGAACAAGCCAATGTAGTGATCATCGGTGGTGGTGTTCTGGGCTGCGCGATCGCTCGGGCTCTGTTGCCGCGCTGGAGCGATGTGCTCGTGCTTGAAGCCGTTCCTAATATTGGGATGGGCGCAAGCTCTCGCAATGTGACTACGAGCTGGGAACTGTCACTGAGACCGGTTCTGAGTATGCGCTTTCGATGTTCTCGGAATTAACGGCGGTTACTACATAGAAGTACATTTGTCCGCTAGACACGCTGTTGTCTGTATAACTCGTGTCAGGATTAGCGTGGGAATTCAGCTTCGCGTATGGCCCGCTTGATTTGGAGCTTCGATAAACGAAATACCCCACCACCTGAGCCGCGCTCTTATCCCAGTTCAGCGCTACCGACGGTTGCTGGCTCTTTTGTGTCCCGGAGCCCGAAAGTTGAATGACGAGCGGAGAACCTGCGTTGCTCGAAATCGTCACTGTGCCCGGCAGACTCCCCGTGGTCTTTGGATCAAACTCCACCGTCAGGATCGCGCTCTGATCGGGAGCCAGATCTACTTTCGATGTCACGCCGGCAAGCGTGTAGCTGCTACCCGTGAGTGATACATTCGAAATGTCCGCACTGGCAGTTCCCGTGTTCTTCAGCGTTACCTGCAGCGACGGGCTGTTGCCGATTGTCACGCTTCCGAAGCTCAAGCTCGTGGAGCTAGCCACTAGCTGAGGAGCGGAAGAGACTCCCACTCCGTTTAAGCCGACATTCACCGGGCTGCCCGCCGTTATAATTGAAATCGCCCCGGTATCCGAACCCGCAACCTTGGGATTGAACTCAGCCATGAAGTTCACAGATTCACCCGGCGTCAACGTCTGCGGCGTGGTAAGCCCGGAAATGCTAAACCCGCCGCCCGTAGCGCTTACGGACTTGATCGCCACGCTGGCAGAACCGCCGTTGGTCAAGCGGAGTGGCTGTGTAACCGGGCTGCCGACGCTAACATTGCCGAAGCCGACCACCGATGGCGTCACGCTAAGAAGACTGGTCGATCCCGTCCCGTTCAGACTTCCCGCTGTCTGAGGTCCTTCCGCATTGATCGCTACCAAAAGGTTGACGCTTTCCTGCGTTGCTGAGGTCGGCCCGAACACAACAGTAAGCTGCGCGCTTTGGCCAGGAGACAATACCTCGGGCGCTGAAAAGCCCGAGATCGTAAATCCTGTGCCGCTGGCGGAGACTTTAGAAAGTGTGAACTTTGCCGTGCCGCTATTGGTCACGGTTACGCTTTGAGTGGAGCTTGAACCAACCATTACTGTTCCGAAATCGAGAGGGTTGGGCGTCACTTGCATTGCAATGCTCGGTATTATGCCTGGCTTGCCTGAGCCCACGCACGCCGACATCACAACCAATCCGAATATCGTAAGAAGGACGGAGAAATTTCTGACGGCGATTGTTGTGCGTTTTGCAGCGGGACGAAAAAAATCGCGCGCGTCCGCACCCTCCAGGATTGGGTGGTGGTGTTTCATATGCACAGGCATTGTGCGACGAAGGTCCGATGTGGAACTACTGGCCCGGGGTACACACTTAGGACAGGGTAAAAGGCTGTCCCAGAGGACAGCCTTTGCCTGGTTCTCTGCGGTTACTGAGGTCGTTCGGTCTTGCCGCGCTCTCCTAATTCACTTGCGATCTATTGAATCAAAGCCGACGCCTGGTTCGAGTACACACTCTCGACGCCGTTCGAATCCACAGCCGTAACTACGTAGTAGTAAGTCTGGCCGGATTGCAGTCCGCTATCGGTAAACTGAGTTGACGTTACTGGTGATCCGGTCAACTTAGACGCGTACGGACCGCCCGTGCTGGTACCTCGATAGACATTGTAGCCAGCCACTGTTGTTGCGCTGTCTGTCCAAGCTAGTCCCACAGTGTGAGTGCTCTGCTGCGCTCCGCTGCCGGACAAGCTCATCGCGGCCGAATTCGTAGCATTACTTAGCAAAGTAACGGCCCCGCTAACTGCACCCGCCGCTGTTGGAGCAAACTGAACTGTCACCGGAATGGACTGGCCTGCAGTCAAGGTTTCGCCCGAGCTTACCCCGCTCACTGTGAAGACTGCGCCGGTTACATTTACGGCCGATATGGTAACGCTCGAATTTCCTGTGTTCGTCAAGGAAGAGCTCAAATCACTGTTGCTCCCGACGTTGACGCTGCCGAAACTCAGGCTCGACGTGCCGAACGTCAGCAGTTGCGTCCCAGCCAGCCCGGATCCGCTCAATGCGATCGTGAACGGCGAGTTAGGAGCATTGCTGGTGAGTGAAATTGAGCCGGTCACGGCTCCTGCAGCGCCAGGCGCGAAAACCGCGTTAAACGTGGTATTCGAACCGGCCGGAATCGTGAGCGGTGTGTTAAGACCAGTGACACTGAATCCGGTGCCGCTCACGGCAGCGTGTGAAACCACAAGGCTGGCCGTGCCGTTGTTGGTCAGGCTGATCGTCTGCGAATTGCTCGTCCCCGTCGAAACATTTCCAAAACCTGCCGTGCTCGGAATTGCACTGATTTGTGCTTGGCTTCCGCTACCGCTCAACGCGACGGTTAATGGTGAATTGGGGGCATTGCTCGCGACGGAAATGCTGCCCGAAGCGCTGCCGGGTGTCGTCGGTGTAAACTGCGCCGTAAAGGTTGTGCTTTGTCCCGCCGCGATCGTCGCGCCAGGGGCTAATCCAATCGCGCTAAAGCCAGTGCCCGCGGCGCTTGCCTGGTTGATTGATACGCTCTCGTTTCCGGAATTGGTTAAGGTAATTGTCGCAGAGCCCGTGCTGCCCACCTGAACGCTGCCAAAATTGAAGCTGGCCGGTGAAATCGCCAATCCCGCTTGTCCGCCCGTCCCGACAAGTTCAACAGTTAATGGTGAATTTGAGGCATTGCTTGTTAGGGTGAAGCCGCCTGCAGCGGAGCCTGCCAACAGCGGCGCAAACTGGATTTGGATGGTTTTGCTCTGACCCGGGGCGATCGTTGCTGAAGGAGTTCCGGCACCGGTCGTGAAGCTCGCGCCTGTAACAGCCGTTTGATCGATGGTCACAGTGGATGTTCCCGTATTCGTCACTGTCACGCTTTGTGTCGTAGCTTTGCCCACTCCCACAGTTCCAAAACTCACGGTTGTGAGGTTGGCCGAAAGCACGCCCGTACCCGCCCCCGGTGTTTTCGAGGGGGTTTTGGGGTTCGTGAAACTGGTGCAGCTGGAAAGTCCGAGGATTGCGATAATGGCTGCCAGCATGATCATAAAAGCAAGCGGGCCGGCCGGACGGCTTGCCCTGGAACGCGCATCTAGCGGGCGCGAGTGAATCCGTTCTGGTTGGGTTGGTGTATGCGTTTTCATGATGTACACAGTTTAAAAGGCGGCGCTAAGTGGCTCTACTGGTCAGAGGAAGCAACAAAGTGCAGCATGATTCGCCTGTTCACTCGGGCCAAACGGGACCTGACCTGCCTAAGGGACAGGTGCGCTTAACCCCGTCCTGACAGCTAGTTAGCGAGGCGTCTCAGTGCGGCCGCTCGGTGCGGACCTAGACGCTTGAGATAGACATTCGGAGATTTCTGCGAAGGATAGACGAAACCTGCACTCATGCTAGACTTTTGGACGAATACGAGGGTCTCCTTTATCAGAGCAATGCAGATTCAAACTATCGAGCCCAAAGCGTCCCCCCGCTCCTCTGGCTGGTCGAATCGCTTCCTGCTCGCCGCCATTTCCGGAATACTCTTTCTTACACTTTTTCCCTTCCGGTTTGATTTTCAGGCCAAACTTGCAGGCGATGCTTCGCCATTTTTCTTGGGCCACGGTTCGAAAGCGACCGGATTAACGGATGCTTTTCTGAATGTTTTGCTCTTCGTTCCTTTCGGTTTTGGCCTGGCGGAAAACTTGCGAGAGCGAAAGATATCTCGTTCCGCATCTTTTCTGATGGTATTTGCCGCGGGTGCAATTCTTTCCTACGCGATCGAGATTACCCAGATTTATATCCCCATGCGCGATTCAGGATGGGAAGATGTTTTCACCAATTCCACCGGCTCCGTCGTCGGATTCCTGGTCTATGAATTATTGGGCGCGCTCATCATTGATTCTCTTTCCAAACTCGAAATGGCGCTTCGCGCCCGGCTGACGCTCCAACGCACCGCCGCCCTTCTAGCTGTTTATTTCCTCATTTGGTTCACGGCTTCTGCCATGTTTCAAAAGCTGACTCGGCTCAGCAATTGGGAGCCGGACAGTTTGCTCGGGGTTGGTAACGAGGCCACCGGCCAAAACCCATGGCAAGGGAGCGTCCGGAGATTTGAGATCGCGGATCGGTCTATCCCTGATGCTCTTGCTATTGGTTTGACGTCGGGCCCCACCGCCCAGGAATCTCCTTTCGCCTGGCGGGCCGAATACGATTTCTCCAGCCCGACGCCTTTCCAGGATTCAAAACAATTTCTTCCGAGTCTTTCGTGGACTCCCGCCGTCCCGCTTTCTCAGAGTTCGAATGGAGTCACCCTCGACGGCAAATCTTGGCTTACTTCTCGCGCCGCTGTGGCAGATTTAGTTGACCGTATCCGTATAACAAATCAATTCTCCCTGCACATAGTCTGCGCCGCGGCGCAGCCTCACACTGGTAATGGACATATCGTTTCCATTTCGCGCTCGCCCTGGTTCGCGGATTTGACGCTCAGGCAGGAAGGATCCGACCTCGTTTTCTGGTTTCGAAGTCCTCTTTCCATTCGGCGAGCAATTCTCGCCTGGTACGTCCCGAACGTCTTCACTGACAGCCAACTGCGCGACATCCTTTATTCTTATGACGGTGCCGATCTTTCCCTTTACATTAACGGCCGGAAGATCCGCCGCCCCTTCCGCCTGGGGCCTGGCACGGCACTGGCGCGTCTCCTCCATCAAGTTCGTCCCGCTGAATTGGAGGGTTACAACGATATTTACTACGCGCTCGTCTTTTTCCCGGTCGGGATAATCCTCGGCTTGGCAAAATTCCATAGAAGGCCATCAAATGTGACGATCCTGCTCACGATTACGTTTGGCCTTCTTCTGCCTGTCTTTCTGCTTGAATTCATTCTCGTCCAAGTCAGCGGACGGCCGGTTTCCTCTTCGAACTTGTTGCTTTCGTTCTTGCTCCCGATTGCCGGATTCTTGTGGTTTCGTTCCGACTCTGTACAGACTGCGGTGGAACGTGCCGGCTAGTCCTCTACGGGAGGATCATGTAATTTTGGCTAAGGTAATTCGTGACTTTTCATCACAGTGCTGCTTCACTGTTGGAACGTACGAAGAAGCCCGGCGGGTTCTGGGCCTTTCTTGGAATGCAAATCTTGCTGCGGAGATCTGAATCTTGCGAATTTCGGTGATTGGCTGTGGGTATGTTGGCCTGGTTACAGGCGCTTGCTTTGCGGAAATAGGACACTACGTCACTTGCACCGATGACGACGAATCCAAGATCACCACCCTTCGCGGCGGGAAACTGCCTATTTACGAGCCTCACTTGGACGATCTGGTAGAGAAAAATGTCCGAGAAGGTCGGCTCCACTTCGTGAGTAATCCCGGTGAAGCCGTGCGCTCAAGCGAAGCCGTCTTCATCTGCGTGGGAACTCCGCCTTTGGAAAACGGAGATGCGGACCTGAGTGCAATTGACAATGTCGCGCGAATGATCGCCACCGAGGCTGGCGGCGCCAAATTGGTTGTGGAAAAGAGCACCGTGCCCGCACAAACAGGACAGGAACTCAAGCGCGCTCTCGGTGTCTACAGCCGGAAATCAGGCGCCAATTTTGCGGTTGCTTCGAATCCCGAATTCCTCCGCGAAGGCACTGCGGTCACCGATTTCCTTCACCCTGATCGAATCGTTATTGGTGTAGATGATGACACTGCCGCAAAAAAGCTCCGCGAAATCTACGCGCCGATTCTGGATAGGAAGTTTAAATGCCCCGCACACCGAGATAAATGCCCCGCTGCGGCCGCACCGGTTTTCGTCACCACGACTGTCAACAGCGCCGAGCTGATCAAACACGCCTCAAATTCTTTCCTCGCCGTGAAAATTTCCTTTGCCAATGCTCTTGCAGATATGTGCGATCAGCTGGGCGCGGACGTCCAGGAAGTCACTGCGGCAGTGGGAATGGATCCTCGAATCGGTCCTCAATTCTTGCAAGCGGGCCTTGGATTCGGCGGTTTCTGCTTGCCCAAAGACGTGCAGGCTTTCATTCGACTCGCCGAACGCGTCGGAATCGATTTCACCTTGCTAAAAGCAGCAGAACAAGTGAACCGTCAGCGCGTCGAGTTGCTTCTGGCCAAAGCCCGCAAGGCCCTCTGGGTCCTTAAGGGAAAAAAAATCGGGCTTCTCGGTTTGGCCTTTAAGCCAAATACGGATGACATTCGTTTTTCGCCTGCTATTGAGGCAGCCAAGCGATTCATAGCCGAAGGCGCCACTTTGCGTGCCTTTGACCCTCAGGCGATGGAGAAGACCCGCAAAGCACTCCCACAGATATTGCTTGCGAAAAATTCCTACGAAGCGGTAAATGACGCAGATGCTGCAATCGTTGCCACGGAATGGGATGAGTTTCGAAATCTCGACTGGAAGCGCGTTTACAACGAAATGGCGCGGCCCTTGGTCATCGACGCTCGAAACTTTCTGAATCCTGCTGAAATGAAGGCCCTGGGTTTTGAATACTATTCGTTCGGCCGCTGAGAATCGATAGAGCCAAGAATTTCATTCCCACTCAACTCAGCGCATTACCAGAAACTCGACTAAGCCATCAGGACGTTGCCGGGAAAGCGAACACTGTTGCCTTTGTTCGTCATCTGGATCGGCCTTTTGGCAGCTACCGTCTCCAGTCGCACGTTCCTTTGGTCTCCTGAAGTGTTCTCTACTGCCACAGCTTCTGCGTTGAATGTGGCGGGACGCACGAAACCTGCGGCCCTACGAGCCAATTCCGATCGTGTTTCCACTCCGAACTTACTCAGTAAAGTTGAAATGTGGAATTTCACCGTGCGAACCGTAATATTCAGTTTGCAGGCGATTTCCTTGTTTGCCCGGTTGGAAAGCACGGATTGAAGCACTTCCCTCTGGCGTGGGCTTAACGTCGCAGGGCACGCAATCGATCGCCCCTCCTCCAGAAGCTCCTCAGCTCGGGACACCAGACGTCCCATCAAATCCCTCTCCGCCGGAACAAGTACTTGAAAATCATTCGGATTCTGGCCCCTGACTAGGCATTGCATCGCCAACAGCCCGGCCACTCGCTCCACGGTCGATTCCGAGTCCGCATTAGATTCCGTCCGGAACTGCGCCACCCCCGTCGTGGTCTCACAGAAAACAAAGACCTTAGCCTCATTGGAGATTTGTTTTTTTTCACGCTGTATCAACTTCGCGAATACGCGTACCTTCTTCACTAAAACCTTCCCCGTCTGCTTGCCCAGGACTAATTGGCTAAGACTTATTTGGATTTTTTTGCTATTGCCAATGCTTTACGGGACTTGCGGCGGCTCTCCTGGCAATCGCCCTGATTCAATCACCTTGAGAACCGATCTACCAAAACTTGGATAAGAGGTACGGCATGGCAGGTGTTCTGCCATTCTCCGATTAAGTTAAATGACTCAAAATGAGACAGATATTAGACTCGCACAATTTCACTGGCATTGCGTCATGAGTAGAAACTTCCCTCATGCTGCAAATTGTTCCGTCACTCAATTTATCGCGCCTCCATATATCTCAGAAAATGAACGCTCCCTTGACTCACAGGCAGGCCTGGGCTCGCAGCAAGCACTAACTTCAGCGGGATTTCTGCGTTAAACTCCGGCGTCTATCCACCTAGGACGAATTCAGGAAAGGAACTCAATCGTGCACAGATCTTTTCGTCTCATCTTGGTTTTATCAGCCATCACTCTGTTCCCATTTGGCATCTTCGCTCAAATCCCTCCGCTGAAGCCGCCTCCTCTTCAAGTGCCCACCGGAACCGGAACCTGTTCTGTTGAGAAGTCCTGCGGCGATTTGGCGCCTGCGATGATCCAAAGCGCGCTCGGTCCATCGCCCCTCGAAGAGAATTTGCGTTATCTCTCTGACACGATCGGCGGGCGCGTCACTGCTTCGCCCGCAGCGGACCGCGCCGTGGGCTGGGCAGTCGAAGCCCTGCATCATGCCGGCGTTGACGAAGTGCACGCCGAAAAATTCACGATCCCAATTAGCTGGAGTGAAGGTAACTCGCGCATAGAAATTCTTTCGCCCGAACCTTTCCCCGTCCGTATGGTTTCCATCGGATGGTCTCCCGCCACTCCGGCAGGCGGAATTACGGCGAATATTATCGACGTGGGCGCAGGGAACGATGATGGCTTCGCCAAGGCCGGTGCATCGGTCCGCGACGCTATTGTTTTAGTCCATGCGAATTTCCTGGTCACTTGGGACGACCTCGTCAACGAATATAATGTGGACAAGGAAATTATCGATCGCGCCATGAAGGCAGGCGCTGCCGCAATATTCTGGATGGGAACGCGCCCCAATCTCCTGCTCTATCGCCACACGAGCGCTGTCAACGGAGAGCTCGAACCATTGCCCCAAGCTGTCTTAGCGCGCGAAGACGCTGAGCGCATCGCCAGATTCCTGGCCGCCGGACAGAAAGTGCAGGCGCATTTTGACATGCCCAATCACATCGGCGCCCCGGCGAATTCTGAAAACGTTGTTGCCGAAATTCGCGGCCGTGAGAAACCTGACGAATTCGTGTTGGTCGGCGCGCATCTGGATTCTTGGGACTTGGGAACTGGCGCGCTCGACGACGGCTGCAACGTCGCGATGATTATCGACGCAGCGCGTATTATTCATGCCTCCGGTGCCATCCCGCGACGTTCGATTCGTTTCGTCTTTTTCACTGGAGAAGAACAAGGAATGCTCGGCTCCGCAGCCTATGCGCACTCGCATCGCGCCGAACTCGATCGCATGATCGCTGCAATCATTTTCGACTCCGGAGTAGGCCGCATCACCGGCTATTCCCTGGGTGGACGAAAGGATATTGTCCCCGCCGTGCGTACAGCGCTTGAGCCGCTGAAGCCTCTCGGTGCAATGGATCTCACGCTCGACGCCGGCATGGATACCGACAACTTCGATTTTATTCTCGAAGGCGTGCCCACGCTGGAGGCCAATCAGGAACCGGCCAATTACATGCTGAACTACCATGCCGCATCCGACACCTTCGACAAAGTTGACTTCAAAGAACTAAAACACAATGCCGCAATCGCCGCGGTATCAGCCTTTGCCCTCGCGGACGGCGAAGAGCCCATCGGCCCACGCCAGTCGCGCGCTCAAATCGAAGAATTGCTGAAGCAGACCGGTCTCGACAAGGAAATGAAAGACGCCGGCTTCTGGCCCTTGTGGGAAAAAAGCGAACGCGGCCGCCAGCCCTAGCAACCCTTCATCGTTTTGCAGCAGCGCCTTGCGCTGGCTTCGAGCAACCCGCGAGCTTGTGAGGATATACGACCGTGAGATCTTTCGCTTTCGTGCCCGTCACTTTGAGGATCCATTCCTGGGGCTTGTCCAGCGCCTTCGGAAGTTGAATCTCCATTCGCTGGAAGGAAAAAATCTGCCTGTACTGCGCCATCAATAGCTCACCCTCAGGAGTGGGTTTGCCCGATCCGGACGCGAGGGCAGGAAGCATTCCGACGTCGTTCCGCCGAGTGGAGATTCCAACCCCGCCGGTTGCGTCGCTGAGATCAATCAAGTCCAACCCACCATTGAACTCCGGCCCACCAATAAACGTGAAACCTACATAAGTGAACAAGCGTATGCGCTTTTCCAAAAGCGTCTTCCTCAAAGAGTTCATTTTTAGCTTGCTTGCGTTTTCCCCTCCATCTGTAATCGCGTAGATGGCATCGCCTTCTTGATGTGAGTCAAACTCAGCATCTGCAGTCGCGAGAGCATCCCAAATCGCCGTCAGGCGCTCTCCCTTTGGAAGTGCTTTCCGCCCTTCCCGTAGTGCGTTTAGCTCATCTTGCAAATCATCCCTACTCTCGGAGAGCGGTATATTTTTGTCGACCTTCGAGGAAAAAACTACAAGTCCAGCGAGTGCCTCAGATGGCATCGCTGCGATGAGATTGTGCGCGACCGCTAAATATTGGTGCCACGCGGAGCCCTCACTGATCATGCTCCCGCTGGCATCCAGGACNNAACGTTCACCGGAACGCTTCGACGCAAACACGAGTCCGCTTGAGCACGAACCCCGCGCGCACCGAGCAGCACAAAAACTAAGGCCACAACAATTCGCCTAGCCCGCATACTCCTGCTCATACGCCATTCATACTAAATAGGCAACTACCAATGAAGAGAATCAAATCCGGCCTCTCGGTGCGCACTGCCACGCTTCGGCCATCCCCATCCCTCGCGTATAATGGACTAACCAAAATGACCCCATCTGCGCGTACACTCGACGCCGGTCTTGCTCGGGCGATTGAACTTGAAGCGAAACCGCGACGTATCCTGGCGATCGATTATGGCCGCAAGAGAATCGGTCTTGCACTTTCTGACGAACTCGGCCTCACCGCCCAGCCGCTCGCCACCTTCCTGCGCACCAATCGCCGCAACGATTTGCGCCGCTTGCGCGAGATTTGCAGGAAGCATGCCGTTGCGCGTATCCTCGTGGGCCATCCTTTGCACATGACCGGCGAATCCAGCCCCATGGCTGAGGAGGCGGCGCTTTTCGCGGCTCGATTGCGGAAAGACCTCGGCATCGAAGTAGAACTCGTGGACGAGCGGCTAACCTCCTGGGAGGCAGCGCAGACCATGGCAGAAGTGAAATCTTCCTCGCGTCGAAAACGCGCTCCCATCGATGACGTGGCTGCCGCCGTTCTGTTGCGGGATTACCTCGAACATAAGAAACAACTCGCGCGGCCCGGAGTCCCCATCGCCGAGAGGACCCAATCGTAATGCGCCGACTCGGTCTCATCGCTCTTCTCCTGATCGCTGCTCTCGGTGCCGGAGCTGGGTGGCTCGATTCTCAAATCAGCCGCCCCTATCGCGGCCATCGTCCTGAGAAGGTCTTTGTGGACGTTCCCCATGGCACCTCTCGCTTCGGTGTGGCTCGCATTCTCAGGCGTAATGATGTAATTCGCAGCCAGCTTGCCTTCGAAATCTTTAGCACGTGGCATTTTCGGAAGCCGCTTCAGGCCGGTGAATACTATTTCGATCGCCCTCTGGATTCGCGGGAGGTCTTTTGGCAAATTGCCGGGGGCCGCATCTTCGTTCGCACCGTAACGATTCCTGAAGGGTGGAACATGTATGAGATGGCGGCGGAACTCGACCGCCAGGGAGTTTGCACTCGGGATGGATTTCTGGAGGCGGCCAAGAATGCTTCTCTGATTTCAGACTTGGCGCCCAACGCTTCGAATCTCGAAGGGTTTCTCTTTCCTTCTACTTATCAATTTACACGCCACACTACCTGCGAGCTGATTGTTAAGAGAATGGTCCAGAATTTTCGCGCCGAGCTGGAATCGCTCGATCCTTCAGGCGCTACGAGTTTTCCGCAAGGCTTGTCCCTCTATCAGGTCGTCACGCTCGCGTCTCTCGTCGAACGCGAAACTCCAAAGTCGGAAGAACGTCCCATGGTTGCCGGTGTGTTTTACAACCGCCTTCGACGCGGCCAGCCGCTGCAATGCGATCCCACCGTGCAATACGCATTGGAACTCGAAGGACGTCACACCAAAAACGTGCGTCCCGCCGACTTGCACGTGGATTCTCTCTATAACACCTATGAGCATCCTGGCCTGCCGCCCGGACCCATTGCAAATCCCGGAGAAGCATCCTTGCGCGCTACCATCGCGCCGGCCCAAACCGAGTACCTGTTTTTTGTCGCCAACGATCAGGGCGGACATTTTTTTGCCAAAACTCTCGCCGAGCACAATCGCAACGTAGCCCGTTACCGTCACCTGCTGGCAGGCGACAGCGTCACGACAGAACCGTCCAAAACAAAACGCCGAGGTCCCTCTTGACCGAAAGCAATCCCACCGCGAGTCATGAGGGCGGCTCTCCTACCAAGAAAGCGCTGATTCTGGAAGTCGCTCAGGGCTTGGCCAAGCCGCGTTACACGCCTGCCGAAATAGAACAGATCCGGCGCCAGCTCATCGTTCATCTCGGGGAAAAGGGGAAAACCTCAGCCGACTATATCGTCAGCGTACTCGAAGAAGCGGGAATGCGCGTCGTCTGGTCCACCCGCTCGGATACCGAAGGCCGCTACGAAGAAGAATTCAGCGATTTGCTCCACTTTTCCACCCTTGACGAAGCGGAAATGTGTTTGGTTCGCCTCGACGAGCTGCTGCGGAAATTTCTCTTGGAGTCCGACTCGCATGCGGCGGAACGTGTCCGCGAAGTCGCCCGCCTTGGCCGCCGCCGCGCGGAAATGATCGCGCGTAACCACAAAGTGGATGCCCGCAAGCGCGCTGAAAAAGAGGAAATTGAGCATTGGTTCGGAATCTGGCTTGAAACCCCCGACGCATTCTTCGATTGGTTGGAAGTCCGCAAGCAAGCTCCCGACTTCCTGAAGAGATTCCCACATTCCCCGGACGAGGAGAATTAGGTGTACCTCCTGGATGTCGAGCCTCTCGATCTAGGTCCCGATGTTCGCGCCGTTGGATTGGAACTCACCGAAGCTGACGAGAATCGCGAGCCGGTCCGAGGCCCCGAAGCAGCGCGGGTCTGGAGCCGCGTCCTCCGCGCAACCGCAGCCGATGAAATCTGGGCCCTTGATTTTTTTAGCCATCTCGATCGCGTGCGCGAATATTGCAACCAGCATCAAGTCAAATACCGCGAAGCCGGCACCCGCTCCATTGTCATTCCCGCTCCCGACCTCCCCGCGCTTGAATCTTTGCTCAACCGCTTTCAGAGCGAGACCTTCGGTGCCCGCGCAGGAGCATTGGTCGCACAGGGCGATGCAGTGCTCGAAGGAGAGCTGGCGCGCCGTGGCGCGGACGCTTACCATGCCGCTTTCCAAAATTATTTTTTCTGCGCTGTCTGCGGATTTAAGGATGCCTCGCTCGTTTTCCTCAGTCAAAAGCTGTGGGCTAGTGAAGTGATTCGTCGCGTCCGTCCCGCTCTCGAAGGCCAGGACGTCGAAATCCGTCTGCCCTCCTGAGGACTCAAGGCATCCTTAGTTTTGCGTCAGGAACAAATACTCACCCTGAGCTTCCCTACGCCATCACGAATCTGCTGCGCGTCCGTGCCGCCATAACCAAGGATAAGTCCACCCTTGGCAGGCGGTTTCAAATAGCACGAGGACAAAGGCATGGCCGAAATTCCCAGCTCGGCGGCGTTCTTGGAAACCGCCACATCGCTAATACCCGCCGGCAGGAGTGCCACCAGATGCATCCCCGCTTCAGCGCCGATCACTTCGAGCTTGTCGCCCATTTGTTTCTGCACCGCTTCTACCAGCGCCGTTCGTCGCTCCAGGTAGAGAATGCGCATTCTGCGAATATGCCGTGCGAAATGTCCTTCGCGGATGAAATCCGTCATCACCGCCTGATACAGAGTGGACGAAAATTGGTCCGTAGCGTCGCGCGCGGTGGAGAATGCATCCACCAAGTCCTTGGGCACAACCACGTAACCCAGGCGCAGCGCTGGAAACATTACTTTACTGAACGTACCGACGTAAATCACTCGCGCGCCCGTGTCCAAGCCTTGCAGCGAGGGAATCGGTCGCCCTCCCAACCTGTATTCGCTATCGTAATCATCTTCAATGATCCAAGCGCCGCTTCGGGCAACCCAATTGAGGAGCTGCATCCGTCGCGTGGCGGTCATAGTCACACCCAGCGGATATTGATGCGATGGCGTGATGTAAACGGCACGTGCGCTGCGAGCCCGGCGGATTCCTTCCGCTACGTTCAGTCCCTCATAATCGACGGGCACCGGTACAAGCTGAGCACCGGTCGACATCAGCGCATGGCGCGCACCGGGATATCCAGGTTCCTCGATCCAGACGCGCTCATTGGGATCCAGGAGAACTTGCGCCGAGAGTTGTAGGCCCAGTTGCGATCCAGTTGTTACCAGAATCTGCGAGGGCTCGCATCTCACCGCGCGAACTGCGCCCAAATATTCGGCAATGGCTTCACGAAGCGGCATATATCCCATCGCGTCGCCATAAGCCATTAACTGTCTTGTAGGTCTTCGCGAATGACGATTTACCAGCTTGGACCATACTCCGCTTGGAAAATGCTCTAGTGCCGGCAGGCTCACTCGGAATGCAACCAGTTTGTTTGACCAAGTTTGCGCCGGCACGCGCATCAATGCCACGCGGCGTGAAACCCGGCGGGGAGCTTGGCCTTTGGATACTTCCCGCGAGGCATCCCGTACTTTTCCGAGTGCTGGCTTTAATGCGTCGTCCGGGATCGACCTGACCACACACGTGCCGGCGCCAACAAACGTCTCGAGGTAACCCTCCGCCTGCAATTGTTCGTACGCGCTCGAAACCGGTATACGCGATACCTTCAGTTCCGCCGCGAGGCTTCTCGTCGACGGCACGCGTTGTCCGGGCCGCAATTGCCCGTCCAGGATGGCCCGCCGAAACCACTCATACAATTGACTGTATAGAGGAATCTTCCGTCTGGAATCAAGTGCGATCGGCGGCAGGAAGCTTGCGGATATTCGTTTCATGGATAGGGAGTTTGAAGTGGCTATACCGTATCACATCAGAGTGGCTATTGTGAGCGGCCACTCTCCAGAGTAGTTTCGAGGCGATCGATCGCATCCGGAGGCTAAAAGCTTAATGACTATCAATAAGGTTTGGATTTGCTGTGCAATCTGCGCCGCGGGATTTATTTTCCACGCGGGCCAAGTCTCCGCGCACTCAAACTCGAACGACGACGGCAGTCCTAAGCAGTCCCAAAATTCCAACGCGGCCGAGAAAAAACCTGCTGTGGAGCAAACCCCTGCTGCCAACGAACGCGATGGCCAGCACGATTTTGATCCCCTTATCGGCGCATGGAAATATCACCTGAAGCGCCGCCTGCATCCCCTGACAGGCTCGAATACCTGGGTTGAATTTGACGGCACTGGTGTCTGCCGCAAGGTTTGGGACGGTGCCTCTCTCGACCAAGTTGATCTCGATGGCCCGACCGGCCACATCGAAGGTCTCACCTTGCGCGTATACAATCCCCAATCCCACCAGTGGAGACTCTATTGGGCCAACAGGAAGGTCGGCATTTTGGACCCGCCCCAGGTTGGCGAATTCAAGAATGGACGCGGTGAGTTTTTCGCCCAGGACACAATCAATGGCAAAACCATCTTGATTCGATTCGCTTGGACCAACACCACCACCGACACGCCCCATTTTGAACAGTCTTTCTCGGATGATGGAGGCAAGACTTGGGAAGTGAACTGGATCACCGACCAGACACGCGTGCCAGATGAATCCGACAAAGCTCACTGAACCCGTCGCATACCGAGCGACGCCACTTTTACGGACTAAGTCCGCTGCTACAACGCTCGCCTAAATGGCGGCGACAGACATTCGTTCAAAGATTAGCTAGACGGTTACATAGCAGGCAGAGAGATAATGCCAATACGATTCCTACCCGGAATTCTAGCCGTCATTGCCGTGTGCAGCCTGGGTGTGGCTAAGACCGATCAAACTACGCAGAGCAATGCCATTAATCCCGCCGCTAATTTAAAGGACTTTCAGGCCATCGAGTTCCGCCGCTACACACTAAAACCCGGAGTCCGCGAGCATTTCGCTCGATATTTCGAAAGTTATTTCCCCGAGGCCATTGAGCAGTTAGGGGCGATCGTTGCAGGCGCTTTCTTCGAGCGCAAAAATCAGAACGGCTTCACCTGGATTCGGGGCTTTCACACCATGGATGATCGTGCCGTGGTCAATGCCGCTTTCTACGCCGGGCCGCTGTGGAAAGAACATAAGGCCCAAATGAACGAGTTCATAGATGACTCCGACAACGTAATGCTGCTTCGCCCGTTGAGCCCTGAGCGAGGCGTCCTGATCTTGCCGGCTGTCGATCCGGTGAGCGAAGCGAACGGCGCGCAAGGTGTAGTGGTCGCGCAAATATTTGCGGTCAAATCGGGTAATGTCGACGCCTTTGCCAAGGAGGCGGAAACAACATTCGCCGCCTATCGGGCGGCGGGCGCACGCGAAGCCGGCGTTCTGGTTACTCTGGATGCAAAAAATAATTTTCCGCAGCTTCCCGTCCGCACGGACGGCCCTTTCTTAGTGTGGCTGGGAATCCTCAAAGACAATCACATGCTAGAGACGGCGTTCACACCGGTAGCCCAGCGTTCCTTACTATCGCTTTCTGCCACAGGCTTGCTCCGCGGAACACCGGAGCTGATCGTTCTCGACCCCACGCCCCGCTCGCGTTTGCGCTGGCTGCCTTGACGCGAGAATGAGCAGGCTTGAGGTCGTTGGACCAAAAGAAATCGCTCGCGGGCGTTTTCGGGGCATAGCCCCTCTATCAGAACCGGACGAACTAAAGGAGGAGGCCATGAACACGCTCAAAAATTTTCGGAGTTACCTCTTGGTGTGCAGCTTGATTGTCCTGCTGCAGCCCCTTCGAGGACTCGCACAGCAGAGTGCAAACGCATCGAGGACAACCTCGGACCGAGACGGCCAACACGATTTCGATTTCGAGATTGGTACTTGGAAAACTCATCTATCGCGCCTCGAGAATCCTCTAACAGGCTCCACTGCCTGGATCCAATATGAAGGCACTTCCGTCGTCCGAAAGATTTGGAATGGCCGCGCCAATATGGTCGAGCTTGAGGTTGACGGTCCAACAGGTCACGTCGAGGGTTTAAGCCTACGTCTATACAATCCCCAATCCCACCAGTGGAGCCTGAATTTTGCTAACAGCAGAGGCGGTACCCTGAGCGTGCCGACGATTGGTGAGTTCAAAAACGGCCGCGGCGAGTTTTACGATCAGGAAGCCTTTAACGGCCGCACGATTCTTGTTCGAAATGTCTGGTCGGACATCACTCCTGATTCGTGCCACTTCGAACAGGCGTTCTCGGACGATGGCGGCAAAACTTGGGAGCTGAACTGGGTTGTGACAGACACACGGATCAAAGATGAATCTGACAAGGCGCGCTGAATTTCCCCGCGAAAGCCGAACTGCGGCGTCGAGTTTAACGTCGCGCTCCTGCTCACCGCCAGGAGTCGGGCACGTCTAACGTGCCAATCAGGGGTGGGTAGTCACGGTGCGTAGCCCGTTTCAAACAAACCTCTTGATAATGCACGTCGATATAAACTTTGACGGGAGGCATTCCCATATGAATCGAGCAACTCTGCGAGGATTTCTATTCTGCCTGCTGGCAGTCATTTCGGGCGCCACATCGCGTGCAAGCTCGGCTCAATCGTTCGTGCTCGATCTGCCTCTCGGCAGCCAACGCGCCGAAGTCTCACAGAGGATCGGGATCACCGATGTCACCATCGACTATCACCGGCCGCTCGTGAACGACCGCAAGATTTGGGGTGCCCTGGTTCCGTACGGCAAGGTATGGCGCGCTGGCGCGAATGAAAACACCACGATCACGTTCAGCGATCCCGTCCTGATTGAAGGCAAGCCGCTCGACAAGGGAACCTACGGGCTGCACATGATCCCGAATCCCGACGAGTGGACGATTATTTTCTCGAAGAACTCCACGTCTTGGGGTTCTTTCACCTACGACCCGGCGGAAGACGCGCTCCGCGTAACTGTGAAGCCCAAGCCTGCGGATATGCATAACGCGCTCACCTACGACTTCGACCAATTGCAGCCCGATTCCGCGGTAATTGAACTGCAATGGGAGAAAATCGCGGCCCCGTTCAAAATTTCGGTGGACGTGCACGACGTCGTGCAAGCCAGCCTGAAAAAACAACTTCGCAACCTCGCGCAGTACACCTGGATGAGCTGGGACGACGCGGCCAATTACCTGCTCGCGGAAAAAATCGCCTTGGATCAGGCGCTTACCTATGCAAACACGTCTATCCAAAATGAAGACCGCTACGAAAATGAGCTGACCAAGTCGAAGGTCCTCGCAGCACTCAATCGCAAGGACGAAGCCGCCACGGCGCAGAAGAAGGCGCTGGACCTTGCCAGCCCGCTCCAGATCCATTTATACGCTCGCCAACTGCAAGCCGAGAAGCGCAGCGATGAAGCCTTCGCGATCTTCCGCGAAAACGCGCAAAAGCATCCCGACCAGTGGTTCGTGCATTCCGGGCTGGCTAGGATGTACTGCGCCCAGGGCAAGTTNNTGGAGGCGAAGCAGGATATCAATTAATAGGCCGGAAACGCGCTCCAGCGATTGCCGGTAAACTAGGCTGCCGCACCCCCACAAAGTGTGGAAACCTGCGTCTCACCGTAAGGTCGGGTGTTCCTGTCCTGTACCCCTATAGCCCTTTCGTACCATTTCCCTAGACATCAGTCCTAGTACACTGTCTGTAGGATATTCCATGTCGACTCTCCACCGCCAAGTGACCGTATCCAACGAGCCCAGGGTGCCGAACGCTCGCGCGTTCATTCGCAGCCTGAATATCCTCCTTAAGTACGCTCGCCTCTATGGTTTAGACCATACTCGCTCAGCTGGTCAATTCGACTCCTGCTGGACCGAACTCCAGGACGCCGTGGAAGCGGCCGGGCAGGGCGGCCTCTTGCTGGGTGCTTCCGGATCTCAGCTCTTGCTCGATGGCGTCCCTTTGGAATCCACNNTTCACCACCGGCGTTTCGCGCGATGACTTCGGTAACCTGGTGAAAGCCTTCATGGAGACTGGCCCTAAGGCCGGCCCTCTCTCCGAGCGCCTCGAGTTGTATTTCGGAAATAGAAAGATCTCGGGCATTCGCGTCAACGAAATTCGGTTCGTGGCCGAGGACGCCGGTTTTTCCGAAGCCCGCGTGGCCGCCACTCTCACCGCAAAAACGCTTGGCGCTGATGCCGACATGATCCAGGACTGGTTTCGAAGTCCCGAGAAAATGATTCAGCTTATCGCCGCGGCGGAAGGCGCCCACAACAGTTCTGCTAACCCGGGAGCCGGCGCAAGCAGTGGAACCGGAACAACGGCGGGACCGACNNGTGCAATTTGGCGAAGCGCAGAATTCCAAAGGTCCTCAGCTCCAACAGAATTCCTGGCAACAGAAACTAGCCGGTCTGCCGCAGAACGCCCAGCTGAATCTGCGGCAAGCTTTAGCGCAAGTCGCCGCGAAATCCCCTTCTGCCAAAGTGGACGAGGCTATGCTCCTGCGCCTGGCTGAAGATTTGGCCATTAAATTCGCTATGGACCGTTTTCAGCGCGGCGAAGTGCAGGTGAACGCCGTGCGTCAGATGCTCGACCGCATGAGCCAGGAACTTGGCACCCTGCGCAAGCTTCTGCGCTCGCGCGAAGACAAAATGGCCAGCGCCGGAATTGCCGTGGAATCTCACGCCGACGTTCTCGATCGCCAGTTCTGGGCTGCTGTCCCCGAATCCGGCAAAATGAGTGTTTTGATGTCCACCGAAGCTTGGTGCATCCCGCCACGCAACGTTCATCAGTACGTCGAAGAACTTCTCGGACGCGGTGAAGCCGACGTGGCAGGAGGCATCCTCCTCAAATACGCCACTTGCGTCCGTCATAAGGACGCGGAAGCTCGCAAAAAGGCCGCTATTGGCCTCGGCCAGCTCGCCGACCTTTTCAGCAAGGCCGCCAGCCAGCGNNAGTGCGGCGTTCGTGCGCCTCAGTCAGGAATCGGCCGCCCGCCGCTACTATCGCGCCATGCAGCAATCGCTCGATTCTCTCGCCGATCTGGAAGAATCGCGTCCCAGTTGGGTCCAAAGCTTGCGCCCGCGCGTCGGAATCGACAATCGCGTTCCGGAGTTCATAGAAGAAGCGCTGGCCGCCGAGCAAATGCCCGAAGGCCTGGTCGGCGTGCTTATGCGCGTTCCGCAAGCTGCTTCCGAACATCTGGCTGTCCGCTTGGCGCGCTCCGGTCGCCGCACGGAACGCGAAGGTATCGTAACCCTCGCACGCTCCGTGGGCTCGCCCTGCGTCAGGCATCTAAAAGAAATTCTCAAAAGTGAAGTGCCCGCCAAGGCTGCCACCGTCGTCGGCCTCTTGAGTCGCCTGGATCCCTTGGCTGTCGAGGATCTGCTGCCGGCCAGACTTCGCGATGGCGCACGTAGCTTCCACGACGCCGTCGTGCGCCAGCTCTCCATTGCCGGAGCGCCCGAGCGCGGTCGGCTGCTGACTGATTCCCTCGAATTGCTTGACGCCATGATCATCCCTCTCGCGCTTGACGAAATCGGGATGTGCGCCGACACGGAAACGGCGCCAAAACTTTTGCGCATAGCCGAAGGCGAAATTCTGCCCCCGGGTTCGGAATATTTGCGTGTCAAGGCTATTGAAGCGCTCGGCAGGATGCGCGCGCTCGTTGCCATTGGTCACTTGCGCCGGTATGTGGAGTCGCGAAAAACTTTTGGCTGGGCCTATCCGGATGAAATTCGTATAGCGGCCGCTCAGGCTTTGGCCAAGCTCGACTCGGAATGGATAACCGCATTTCTGCCGCAATCCGGGCTGGATCCCAAAGTTATGCCCCTCGCGCCCCTCGATCCCATCCCGGAACGTGATTTCGTGCGCCACCGCCGCTATCGCCGTGTCCGGCTCTCGCGTGCGGTGCCGGCGGTCATCACCTCGGCGCGCGGAAAATTTACATCTTCGATTAGCGTGCTCAGTCTTGATGGCGGTCTGCTAAGCGGCGACATACAAATTCCGGTTGGAACCGAAGCCACCCTGAAAATTCCCGCCGGCCTTCGCTCCATCAGCATGCAGGCGGTTGTGCGATTCGTTCGCTCGCAACAAGCTGGTTTCGAAATGATCGGCATCGGCCTGGAAGACCGCGCAAAGTTGCGCCGCCTCCTCGTCTCGCTCGGTAGCCCCGAAGCTGTTGGTCGTCCCACCCTGGTCGAGCGCGGCTGATTCAGATCTTTCCTGACGTCTCTTGCTCCCTCGATTCCTCGCAGTCCTCTTACCGGTCCATTAGTTGTACTCCAATAAAGATTGGAGTAACTTCTCGCATCCGCGCCTACAGTTCGTCAGGAGCGTAGCGCGGAAAACACATTTGAAGCTCCCCATGCGATTGCGTCTGAATCTTTATGCGCCGTTTCTGGGCGCCGGAATCCGCGTAAAGCGCCTCGCACCCGGCTGGAAAGAAGTTGACGTCGAGATGAAGCTTCGTTGGTGGAACGCGAATTACGTCGGCACCCACTACGGAGGCTCGCTCTACTCCATGACCGACCCGTTCTTTATGGTCATGCTCATCGAAAATTTGGGCCAGGATTACATAGTCTGGGACAAATCCGCGACCATCCGCTTTAAAAGGCCTGGACGCGGAACTGTTACCGCCAGTTTCCGCCTGTCCGACCAGCAAATCGACGAAATCAAGCAAGCTCTCAACGCCGAAAAAAAGATCGAGCGTGTCTTCACCGTCGAAGTCAAAGACGAATCCGGAACCGTCATCGCCGAAGTCGAAAAGCTCCTGCACATCCGAAGAAAGGACCAACCGACAACCCCAACCCTCCCGCCCCGCGCGGGCCCATCTAGTCTTTGATATGCAATCTTAGCGCCGCAATGCTCTATTTCCTCGTTCCCCAAACGGGTCTAGGCACGCCGTAGGGTTAAATGTCCACAGAGTGCGAATCCTTGAATTTCGCCGAACAGCATGCTAGCGTTTTCCGTGATTAAATTAGAACAATTTAGGGCCCGTCAAAGCGACTCGGCGAAGAATTCAGCGCCTCCCCAACGGGTGGGTTCAATCGCCTCCAAGCTGGCCGACTCGACGGCCGTAGGGCGTGCAACTCAAGAAAGGCTTCTCGCCGCTGATATTCGTCCCCAGTTTTTCTCACATTGCGCCAAATTAAATCGCCAAACTC
>PLZZ01000020.1:31908-32114 GCA_003153585.1 Acidobacteriota bacterium
GGCTGCTACATTGCCTCACCGACATTTGTGGGAGCGCACTAATCTGAGGGTCTCTGGCTTTGCTTGGATAATCGGGATGACGGCGGCGGCAGCTTTGGCCTGCGGTTGCGCCGTCAGCCATAAAACGGTCGTCAAACCGGGAAACGCGCCTGAAAAGCTTCTCATCGCGACCAAGGATGAACTCATCAGCCGCTACAATCAGCAAG
>PLZZ01000024.1 GCA_003153585.1 Acidobacteriota bacterium
CGGCCGGACATGGAACGACCGTATCGGGTGTTCGGCTACCCGGTTCTCCCGGGGTTATATCTCTTGCTCGCTTTGTTTATCGAGGTGCAATTGCTGCGTTACAAGCCGCAATTCACCTGGCCGGGATTGGCGATCATTTTGTCGGGAGTGCCGGTTTATTGGTTCTGGCAAAGGTCGCAAAGCGTGACGCTTCGAAAGCATCAGGATGGGCGGGGCTAAGCGCGCCCATCGTTTTTCGATCAGCGCAACGCGCTTAGCTCGACGCCAGCCCGTCGCAGAGTTTGCGCGACCGCTGCGGCAATCTTCGAGGCACCCGGCGTGTCCCCATGAATGCAGATGGTCTGCGCATTCACTGGAACTTCGTTTCCGTCGTGTGCAGTTACCGTGCCGCGTTCCACGATTTGCAATGCTTGCCGGCCGGCCTCTCCGGGATCGCGTATCAGCGCGTCATCAAATTTTCGCGCACGCAAAGTTCCGTTTGCCTCGTAACGGCGATCGGCAAACGCCTCAGCGACGACTCGGAAGCCGGCTTGTCGAAACACGTCGAGCATTGAAGTTCCTGCTAAGCCCACAAGTATGACGTCGCGGTTCCAACGACCTACGCCTTTCGCTATTGCTTCGGCCAGCACGCGATTCCCTACAGCTTGGTTGTAGAGCGCGCCGTGCGGCTTCACGTGCGCCACTCGGGCTCCGTAAGCTGCGGCAGCTTTGGCTAACGCTTGCACCTGCTCGAACACAGAGTCGGCGATTGCTTCCGCGGGCAGATTCAATTCGAGCCGGCCGAAATTGGCGCGATCCGGATAGCCGGGATGCGCACCCAGAACCAGATTCCATCGAAGCGCCTGCTCAATTGTTGTTTTGATTGTTTGTGTGTCGCCCGCATGTCCACCGCAGGCGATGTTGACTGATGTGAGCGAGGGCATCAACGATTCCTGGGTGCCGTCGAGAATGGCTTCCGGCAACTCGCCCATATCGCAATTTAGGTCTATGCGGTTCACTCTAGAATCAACTCCTCGGAAGCCAGCATTTTCTCCTGTTCCATCAGCAGCGATCGCGCGGCTTCAAACGTGACTTGTTCGAAGCGAATCTCGTCTCGGGGGCGAAGCTGTCCCACACGGTGGAGATCGGCGGAGATCACATTCGCGATCTTTGGATACCCGCCAGTAGTTTGTTGCTCTACAAAAAGTATGATCGGCAAGCCTCCGTGCGTCACCTGAACGGCGCCCAGCGAGACTCCTTCCGTGATCATCTCGCCCGGGGAGTTCTGCGTCACCGCTTTGCCTTCTAGACGAAGACCCATGCGATTGGATTGCTCACCGACGCGATAGGTCTCGCGATAGAACTCGCTCAGCGATGACTCAGAAAACCAATTCGATTGTGGGCCTGGGGTGACGCGCAAAACGTGGCGAGGCGATAAATGATTTCGCGCTTGCGGAGCGATGGTTCGTTTGCGGAAAGACCCGATTGCCGACCCCATGTGCAGGACATCTCCTTTTCGCAGCGGCCGGCCTTTGAAGCCGCCAAGCCCGGTCAAGATGTGCGTCGATGAGCTGCCNNGATCGACGACCGTACCATCGAGACTCGCGACGAAATCCGAACCAGTCAGTGCCAGAATGGCGCCCTCCGGGAACAGGAATGTTCCGCCGAGAAGCGTCATCTCCAGTGCCGCTGCACTCTCAGGATTCGCGACCAGGCGGTTTCCAAGGCGCAGTGAAATCGGATCGGCGGCTCCCGACGGTGAAACGCCCAGGGGACCGAAGCCATCTCGCCCCAAATCCTGCACCGTGGTGAGCAGTCCCGGCTCTTGAACTTGAATGAAGCTCATGAATTCTCCAGCGCCGCGAATCGCTCTGTGGAAATCGGCGTAAATCGCACGTGATCTCCGATAGACAGAAAACTCATGTTCTTTCGGTCCGGACGAAACATCGCGATGGGAGTTCGTCCGATCAGTCTCCAGCCACCAGGCGTGGCAAACGGGTACACACCGGTCTGATTACCTGCAATCCCAACGCTGCCAGGCGGCACGCTCAGGCGGGGCGTAGTCAGGCGCGAGGTTGCCAGCGCCTCCGGCAATTCGCCGAGATATGCGAAGCCTGGTACAAATCCGAGAAAGTACACGGTGTAGGTGATCGAAGAATGCAATTCGATTGCCTCGGCAGGCTTGATTCCTCGAACCGCAGCTAGCTCGTCAAGATCAGGACCAAATTGACCGCCGTAGGACACTGGAACTTCCATCTGCCGAGGCTCCGGGAGGCGCACGTCCCCAAGTCGATCGAGATAGCGACGCAGAATTATTTCCAGTTCGTCGTGGCTCAATTTCAACACATCGAAGCTGACGAGTAGCGAGCAATACGCGGGATGAAGATTCCGAACGCCCGGTATGGGTTCCAATTCGAGCAAGCGGAACAATTTACTGACACGCTGGTGGGTGTCGAGTGCGATCTGCCGACCGAAGTAAACCAAAAGCGATTGATCGCTCGCAGGTTGGAAATGAGCGCCGTCTGTCCGTGGTGTCGGCATTGGAATGAATGGCGGAAGAGTGCAGTCCGCCGCGAAATCTTCCCAGTCATTCTCCGACAAATCCCCGGCCAACAGGAAAAAATACGGCAAATAGTTGGGGGCGCTCGGTGAATTCACGACAGGGGTCGAAGCGCCGGACTTGCTGATTAGTCGTGCAGGACAACGCTCAGAAGCGAAGTGTCGATGTGAAGGCCGCCGTTGTACTTGATGA
>PLZZ01000220.1:0-3137 GCA_003153585.1 Acidobacteriota bacterium
TCACAGGCGTTTTCGTCTCTGTAATTCTGGTGGGATGCGCGAAGCGTCAGACTGTAAGTCATCCACCTGCACAAACTCCTGCTCCAGCTTCGTCATCCGCACCGCCGCCGGGGTCATCCAAGCGTCCGGGGCCCCCGCCGGCCACCGAACGGCGGCCGGTAGTNNCCTTTCAACGCCGTGGTCCGAGTCACAAATCTGCGCAATGGGAAGCAGACGCAGGTTCGCATTAACGATCGCGGACCCTTTGTCGCCGATCGCGTGATTGACTTGTCTCTTTCCGCCGCCGAAGCAATCGAGATGGTCGGCCCCGGCACAGCGCAGGTGCGCCTGGAAGTTATCGCAGGACCGAGTTCCGAGAAGGGGTCTTTTGCCGTGCAGGTAGGCGCATTTCGCGAGCAGGAGAACGCTCAGCGGCTTAAAATCGAGATGGAATCGCGCAATTTGCCGGTCAGTATCGCGACTTACGATTCGCCGAGCGGCCTGTTTTATCGCGTGCGTGTGGGACGCGCGCCGACCGAAGCAGACGCAAATCAACTTGCCGGCCAGTTGCGCTCGACCGGCCAGTTGACGACTTTCGTCGTGCGCCTCGACGAATAATTCCTTGTTCCCGCGATTTATTTGTATTTCATCACGTGCACGCCGTCCCAGTCGGTGTCGGGTTCTTCTGCGAGATATTCGTCGCACCGCCCACGAAAAACGCGTGACGGGCCGTCGTCCGGCCACCGGCGCAGCACTTCTTCGAATGCGGCTTTCGCCGCGCGCCAATTTCGAGTTTTATATGCTTCACGGCCCTGCCCGAACATCTCGACCAATGCCTTCCCATCATTCGCGGCTGCTTGGCGGCTCAGGATTTCGAAAATCGTAACCGGCTGGTTTTTGCCTTTCACTCGAATGAAATCGATCTCGCGAATAATGATTTGGTCGTTTGTCACATCCGCACGCGTGGATTCGCTGATCAAAATACTCGTCCCGTATTCTTTGTTCAGGCCTTCCAGGCGTGAGGCCAGATTCACGGCGTCACCCATCGCGGTATAGCCGTAACGCAACGAGGAACCCATATTCCCCACCGAGGCGATCCCCGTGTTGATTCCGATACCGATTTCCATCGCAGGCAAACCTTCCGACAACCATCCCTGTTGCAACTCTGAAAGCCGCGAGAGCATGCTGAGCGCCGCTTCGCAGCAACGCTCGCCGTGTTTCGGCTCGGTGAATGGCGCACCCCAGATGGCCATCACGGCATCGCCGATGTACTTGTCGAGCGTTCCTTGATGTCGGAAAATAATGCGCGTCATTTCCGTAAGATAACCGTTCAGCAATCGCGCCAGCTCCTGGGCATCAAGCTTTTCTGAGATGGTGGTAAACCCGCGCACATCGCTGAAAAGCACGGTGATTTCCGACTTGCGCGGCTGCACCAATTCCGGGTCGCTCAAAACGCGCCGGATGACTTCCGGACTCACATATTGCTGGAAGGCGCCGCGCACTTTGCGCTTTTCCTGCTCTTCGATCAACACGCGATAGAGCGCCACTAGACCGACATTTGGAACCAGCGTAAAGAGGGACGGCACGATGAAGTTCAGCCACCAGCCATGTAGAAACGCCCAGTAAACGATCCCGCCAAACGGTATCAACAGCAACAAGCCAAATGCCATCCAGCGCGGCTGAACGAGAGCCAGCCACATCCCCAGCGGAATTCCGAACAGAAATATAAACGCGAGGTCGGTAAGCACTTGAGGGCCGCCGCGCGTCAGGAATTTCTGATTCAGTATGTTGTCGATCAAGTTCGCATGAATCTCGACCCCGGGAAAATCAATCGCGCCGAACGGAGTCGCTCGCAAGTCTCCAATGCCGGTTGCCGATGCGCCTACCAGAACGAGCTTGTCCTTGAAAGTTCCGGGGGCAAATTTCTTCTCAGCAGCGTCTGCAAAAGAGATGTATGGATACGTCCGCACCGGCCCGTTATAGTTCACCATCATCCGGCTCAGGTCGTCGGGATGCACCGTGAGTTTGGGGCCGAATTCTATGCTGGTTACACCCGCGCCGCCGTAATTCAGCACGGTTTGCTCGTTCGTCAATCCCAGATAAAGCCGCAGGGCCTGCACGTCAATGGACGCGTACATGTCCCAATTCGCGCGATCCGTATCGCGGCCGTACGGAATCGCCAGCAGCATCCGGCGCACGACGGTATCCGCATCCACGGCGACGTTAAAAAAACCGCTGCCGCCTTTTTCCGATGCGACGACGCCGGTCAAAAGTTCGGTGTTGCCCTCCACTCCACGCGGAACGAGGTATAGGTCTTCGTATTGCTGGATCAAACGCAGACGGCCCGCTTCGCCGCCGGCAGACGGCTCCGGCCTCACCTGCGGAAACGGAAAGAACGCCATCAGATTTGCATAGCGGTCGAGGGCTTCGTTCGAAACCCCTTGAAGATCCGCTTTTGTGTAAAGAAAATAATTACCGAGGACGACGCTACCGAAGCGCTGTATCGCGTCCGCGAATTGCTGGTCATAGTTGTACTTTTTTTCTTCGCGCTCAATTTCGAGCCGCACCGCCGGACTCGCCCCTTGGCCCTTCTTTTGCTGCTGGTCAAGGCTGGCCGAAAGATCCTTCAACGGAAGCGTCGGGTCTTCCGGCTGGCTGAACGTAATATCGAACGCCACCACGCGGGCACCGTCTTCGCGCAGCGCATCGAGCAAATGTGCAAAATAAATTCGCGGAAAGGGCCAATGCCCCAACGTTTCCTGTGAATGCTGATCGATATCTACAATGATGATTCGCGGGTCCGGCTGGGTTCGTCCACGCAATTGAAATCTGANNCTAATAATGAGCGAGGCTTTGTGACCCCACCATTCCTTCAAAAGTCCGGGGCGTTTAATCTCAGTACGTTTAAGGGTCAGGGCCATGAATTTTGCGGCGTCGCTAAAAAGCAAAAGTCGCGCAAGGCTAACAAACGCGTGCCCGTGATTCAAGTTTCTATCGCATCCAAATTTATCCGCCGCCCAGCGATTTTAAGGCGCCTATCCGGGGTAGCGATTGGACCACTGTGCTCCTTTCCCTGCTTCCGTTATACTGTGGCCCGCGCTCTAGTTTCAGGGATTGCAATGTCCGGAAAGAAGCAAATCTGGTATCTCGAAGGCTCG
>PLZZ01000220.1:3188-18396 GCA_003153585.1 Acidobacteriota bacterium
GCTAACGGAAATTCCAGCGCCAAAGCGCGGCGTGCGCGGAGTTCCAACGACCGCTCATCCGTCTTCGCGTTCCTTCCCTCGAACGCGCCGCGCAACATCGTCGAAAAAACTCTCGAAGCAGCTTTCGAGAATATCGATCTGGTCGAACGCGATCGGGCGGGACGCCGCACGGTGAAAACGTGGGAGCGCGAGCGAGAAGAGCTCAATGAGATTGGCGTCGCGCTCTCCTCCCAGCGCGAAATCGGCGCCCTGCTCACGCTAATTCTCTCGAAGACGCGCGAAATTACCGCGGCCGACGCCGGCTCCCTCTATCTTGTCGAGCAGGATAGCCAAGGCCAGCACCTGCGTTTTATGCTCACGCAGAATGACAGTCTGGAATTTCCCTATCAGGAATTTGTCCTGCCCATGGCCGAAAATTCGATGGCCGGGTACACCGCGCTGCGCGGCGAAGTTCTTAATTTTCCCGACGCCTACAAAATTCCTGCGGGCCACCCCTTTCGCTTTAATAATAGTTACGATCGGGATTCGGGCTATCACACGAGGTCGCTGCTGACTTTGCCCATGCGCAATGCCAAAGGCGAAGTCCTCGGAGTCCTTCAGCTCATCAATTGCAAACGGAATCGCGCAGCGCGCTTGCTCAGCGCTAAAGATGTCGCCAAATACGTTCAGCCGTTTCGGGAGCGCTCCGTTCGCCTGGCGCTGTCCCTGGCTTCACAAGCCGCCGTCGCTTACGAAAATCGCAAGTTGTACAACGAAATCGAGACGCTTTTAGAAGGTTTCGTCAGCGCCGCTGTCACCGCGATTGAGCAAAGGGACCCGACTACCTCGGGCCATTCCCTGCGTGTGTCCGCCTACACTCAAAGCTTGGCCGCAGCCGTGAACGCGACGTCTTCCGGACCCTATGCCGGGACCTTTTTTGACGCCGAACAATTGAAAGAGATTCGCTACGCTGCTCTGCTTCACGATTTCGGAAAAGTCGGTGTGCGCGAAGAAGTTCTGGTTAAAGCAAAAAAATTGTATCCGCTTCAGCTCGACGTTTTGCGCCAGCGCTTTGATTACATCCGCAAGGAAACGGAAGCCGGCAACGTGCGGCGCAAGCTTCAGGTGTACCTGGAGCACGATCGCGGCGACGCTCTTTCCGAGATCGCGCGTTTGAGTGAGGATTTCGACCAGCGCCTCAAACGTATCGAGGAATATCTTCAGTTCATAATTGAAGCGAACGAGCCGACTCTGCTCGAGCAACATCAATTTCAGAAGCTGCGCGAAATCGCCCAGCAATCGTTCCTCGATCCTCGCGGTATTGAGCGCCCCTACTTGAACCCCGGGGAAATCAAATTGCTTTCGATTCCCAAGGGTAGCCTCGATCCCTCCGAGCGCCTCGAAATCGAGTCGCATGTGATTCACACTTTTAATTTCCTTTCGCAAATCCCCTGGACCAAAAGCTTGCAAAAGGTTCCAGAAATCGCCCGCGCGCATCACGAAAAGCTCAACGGAACGGGATATCCTTATAAGCTTCGCGGCGATCAGATTCCCCTGCCCACCAAGATGATGACCATCTGCGATATCTTCGACGCTCTCACTGCCTCCGACCGGCCTTACAAGCGGGCTGTTCCCATCCCACGCGCGCTCTCGATTCTGGAAGACTGCGTTCGCGCCAGCGAACTGGATCCCGATCTTTTCCGTGTGTTTCATGAAGAAAAAATCTATGAGCGGGTCATGCCGCCGACGGCAGAATGACGGCGAGAAATCATCTGCCCTCCGCCGCCGATCGGCGCTGTAGACTCCGCTTGCTTTCGCTGCTTCTCATGCTTATTTTTCCGGTCACTCTTTTTTTCGGCGCGCCTTTTGCCGCAGGCCCACAATCTACGCCGTCAACAACCTGGGCCGTAACGATTGTGCTTCCGCCGAAACTCGTCGCGGACAGGCCCGCTACTCTTGCCGTTCTTGGTGTTGACGGCCGGCTCGCCGAAGGCGTGATTGTCGATCTCGGTTTTCATTCCGGAATCAACATTCGCGTGAAGACCGACAAAACTGGAAGGGCAGTTTTTTTGGCGCCCTCCGATGCCGGCTTTTTGATTGCTAAGGCATCGGGGGCTTCTGCAGCCGCTCTGATCGATCCGGCCCCTGCGGCCGATTCCCCTCAAGGCGCGATTTCACTACCCCCGGTGGTTTCGCTACAGGACGCCTTTCCCATTTGTGGCGGCGCGTTTCACGGGGACGTCGAGGCAGACCACGTGACACTCGATGGCGATCCCGCTCTAGTCCTGGCCGCCTCGCCGGAATGCCTCATGATTCTGCCCGGACCACGGGCCCTGCCGGGATCCGCCAACATTTCCATTCAGATGCCCCGGAGTCCGGATTGGACCGGAGAGACGACGATCGTTACGCTGCATTTCGATCCTCCCACGCCGCCGCTGGTTACGGAGAAGAAGAGCAATCTCGTCCTGCACGTGCAGGCTTCGGATCAGCCGCTCAACATCGTGGTTGAGAACAAGACGCCCGGGATTCTTCGCTTCTTGCGTGGCGACTCGCAGAAGTTGGTTACTTCGGGCGGCGCGCAGAATGTGGCGACCATAGAGATTCAGGCGATCAGTACGGGGGATTTTTCTTTCCACGCGCGGCTCTTGCCAAGTCAGGAACCGGAGACCGCGCGCCGCTATCTCGACGCTGCCGCGAAGATTGCTCCGAAGGATATCCAGCGGCAAGTCCAAAACCTCTCAAACCGGCTGGCGCATAGCCCGCGCGATGCGCAGAAAATCTCGGCTGAGATTCAGAAGATTCTTTCCTACACGATGGAAGGCGATTTCCGCACGCTACTCAACTCCGCGCATTCGGCTCTGGAGTAGCGAAAATCGCCAATCCCGAGAGGGACTCCGATATTTTTGACACTGCGTTAATTTCCTAGAAGCCGGGTAATTTGTTTGTGGCGGGCTCCAACGTTTTTTGGTCGGGTTCGGAGAGAGCGCCTTGCGACATCTGTTCCAGCGAATTGCGCGCGCGGGTTAGTTTGCTGTCCGCTTCTTCGTAGCTCAGCTGCGCGTGGCGCAAGTGATTGCCGAGTTTTTCGTACACGTCGGTGAAAGACTCGAATTGTTTTTTTAGGCCGGACATTCCCGCCAGAATCATGCGGGTGCTTTCTTCGATTTTCTGACCCTGCAAGCTGATCGCGAAAGCGCTGAGGCAAGCGTAAAAGGTGTTGGGCGAAACGGGGAAGACTCTCTTGCTGCGGCAGTATTCGTCCAACATTCCGTATTTCGAATCTTCGGTCAGCAGGAGCTCGTAGTAAACGCCCTCCGAAGGCACAAACATCAGAGCGTAGTCGAAGGTGTGCTCTTCCGGCAGAATATATTTCTCCGCGATGCAGTCTGCGTGCTTGCGGACTGCCACGCAGAACTCGCGCCGCGCATCTTCTCCGGAGTCCACCAGCCGGCGATAAGCTTCCAGCGGAAATTTTGAGTCCACCGAAAGCAGGCGCTCGCCGCTGCGGACGATGGCATCCACTACTGCTCCAGTGGAAGCGAATCGGTATTGCGTGTCGTAAGCGGTGCGCGGTAATGCGTCTTCGAGCAGCCGTTCGAGGGCAACTTCGCCCAGTGTGCCGCGTGTCTTGGCTCCGCTGAGAATTGTCTGCAGCGTCTGGGTCGCCTGGGACATGTCGCGGCCGGCCTGCTGAACTTCGCCAAGCTGGACGCTCATTTTGCGGATGGTCTCGCTGGAAGCTTGTAACTGGTGCGCCATGGCGATCTGGGCGTCGCTCGCGAGTTTGCCGGAGGAGGCCACTCCGGATTGGAGCTCCTGGCGGACCTGACCTAGCTGTGTCGTAACTGCTTGCATCAAGTGGTTGATTTGTCCGGCGACGGACTGGCCGTGCAACGCGAGGGAATTCTGCATCTCCTGGCGCACCGCAGAAAGCTGTTCATTCGAGCGGCGGCTCGCGGCCCACAGCACGATTGCGATCACGACAATCGCCGCGACGCCAAAAGCGAGCCACACGACCGGGCTCATAGATTCATCCCTCTCTCGAGGTGCTGGTGAGTTGAACGAGGGGTTGCGGCGCAGCATTCGCGGAAGAGCCGGAGTCGAAGGTTTGAGGGGAGCGCCAGGCATCGATGGCCGCAACCTGGTGCACGCAGGACACGGTGCAGCGCGGGGCGCAGGCTTTTTTGGTGAAGAACTCGCGGTGGCGCTGCTCGTCAGTGTATTCCATGATGGGAATGCCCGGATAGCCGCGCTGCTGCGAACAATAGTGGACCAAGCCGTTTTCGCAGATGTAGAGATAGCGCGAGCCCGCGCGGCAGCGCCAGTCGTTTTCCTTGCCGCGCGCGATGTTGTGCTGGAATTTATTGATGCGCGTGAAGGACTGTTTTTCCAGCGAAATAATTTCTTCGAAAATTTCCTGCTCGCGTGGGTTCAGGGGTTCGAGCTGGCCGTTGTGATCGTGGAGAATGCCGACTGTGGAGGTGAACCCCAGAGCCACGGCGCGGTAGGCGACCGCCAGAGCGTCCTCGGGGTTGAGTACACCGCTGCCCAGAACTGAGTTGATGTTCACGTGAAATTCGGCGTGCTCCGCGAGGAGCGCGAGTTTCTGGTCCAAGACTTTCAGGCTCTTCTTGGACACGTCGTCCGGCATCACGTTATCGATGCTGATTTGAAGGTATTCGAGGCCGGCGCGATTGAGGCGTTCGATTCGATCGGCGACCAGGAGGTAGCCGTTGGTAATTAATCCGGCCATCATTCCGTTTTTGCGGATGCGCGCGATGATGGCGTCGAGGTCGGGATGCAGCAGCGGCTCTCCGCCGCTGATGGTGACGATGGCAGTGCCCATGGCACCCAGGCGGTCGATGCGCTGGAACATATCGTTGGTGGGCACGGGGTTCGAAAAGTCGTCGAACTCATTGCAGTAGGTGCAGGCGAGGTTGCAGCGGCGAGTGGGTATGATGTGCGCGAGCAGCGGATGGCGCTTGGAGGCGAGGCCCTTGACGATCATGCGGATTTCGCGGACCTTGCGGTGCGCGGCCAGGAGTTTTCTTCGAATTGTTTTGCGTGCCGACACTGTGCTTTAGCCGATTGCTGACCGGGGTGCCCCGTTTTTTGGCAGATGCCCCTTCTATTAGTATGCCACACCGGGCGTGCGTTCCCTTTGTCTCGTGCGCCGCGTTTTGGCCAATTCCACACGGACTCCAGTCAGTGTGGCTTTTTGCGGCGGTTCTTTTGGTATAGGCATCGCTCCCCAGGCTGAGAAAAAAACAAAAGAATCGCTTCAGGGGCTGAAGCCCGACTCGTCGGACGATATTTTTGGCGGGGTTGAAACCCCGCCCTTCCGATTTCCATTAGTCGATTTAACTTGTTGGCCGCTCTTGTTAGTCGGCCCAAGGTTCCCATTTGCGGTCCCAGCGGTGGCTCCTCAGTTTTTGAAGAAGCGCGGGATCAAGGGGTCCAGCGTCGCTTAGCGCGAGGTTTTGTCGCACGTGGTCGTGCTTTCTCATTCCGACGATAGTGGTGCTTACGTCAGGGTTCGACAGGATGAAGCGCAGGGCCATTTCGGGCAGGGTCATTCCGGCGGGCAGGATTTTTTTCAGTTCTTCGACACGGGCTATCGTTTCCGGCAGATTTTCCGGACCGAAGTATCTGGCGCGCCAGTCATTCGGCGGAAATTTCGTTTGCGCGTTCATCTTTCCGCCCAAGCTTCCTTCATCGAGAGGGACGCGCGCGATAACGCCGACGTTCAATTCCCGGCAGAGCGGGAAAAGCTTGTCTTCCGGCGCTTGATCGAAAATGTTGTAGATCACTTGCACGACGTCCACCAGGCCGGTACGCAGGGCCTTGAGACCGTTTTCCGGCTCCCAACGATTAATGCTGATGCCGAAGGAGCGAATCCATTTCTCAGTTTTAAGTTTTTCGACGGTTTCGCGAAATTCCGGCTCGTCGGTCCAGCTATCGTCCCAAACGTGAAATTGCAGGACGTCGATCGAATCCTCGCGAAGTTTTTCGCGGATCAGTTTTGCGTACTTGAAAACATGTTTGGCGGGGAAGACTTCGCTGTATTTATATTCGGGCGTGGCGGGCCACATATCGTTCATGGGAGGAATTTTGGACGCAGCGTAAAGCCGATAGACCGGTGGGATACGAAAATTATCGCGCTGAAGGATTTCGCCGAGTAGGCCGTCGCTTTTCCCCTCGCCGTAGGCCCAGGCGGTATCGAAGAAATTGCAGCCCAAGTCAACGGAGAGTTGGAGGGCTTTCAGGGACTCGTCGTCGTTCGAGCCGGTCCATCCGCTCATGCCCCACAAGCCGTAGGCCATNNATTGCTCGTGATGGGACACTGTAACTTCGGCGGGATGCTAGTCGCTGCTCCGGGTCGTGTCAACTTTTCTCAGTCTAGTCTTCAGTCACTGTCTCCAGAAATGTTGCGGACGGCACGAAGAACAGGTTTCCGGTGACGGCGCGGCTGAAGTCGAGCAGGCGATCGTAGTTGCCCGGCGGCCGGCCAACGAGCATATTCTCGAGCATCTGTTCAAGGGTGCGAGGCGAACGGCAGTAGCCGATGAAATAGGTACCAAATTCACCCTGCGCGGCGCTGCCGAAGGGCATGTTGTCGCGCAGGATTTTCATCTCTTTGCCGTCCTCCTCGATTGTCGTGAGCGAACTGTGCGATGAAGTTGGCTTCACAGACTCGTCCAATTCGATGTCGGACAGCTTCTTGCGGCCAATGATTCCTTCCTGTGCCTCCGTGGACAACGCATTCCATCCGTTCATGTCATGTAGGTACTTCTGCACCATTACGTAGCTTCCGCCGGCGAATCGGGCATCCTCCTCGCCGACGAGCGCGGCCTCGGCCACGGCTTCACCCCTCGGATTCTCGGTCCCGTCGACGAAACCGACGAGATCGCGGTCGTCGAAGTTTTTGAAGCCGTGCACTTCGTCCGCCGGAGAAACAGCATTCCCGATGCGCGCCATGATCTGAGTCGCAAGCTCAAAGCACAGGTCCATGTGCCTCGCGCGGATATGGAACAGCAAGTCGCCAGGCGTGGACACCGCATGTCGCGTTCCGGAACGAACTTCGCGGAACGGGTGAAGCTCGGCCGGACGCGGCTGCCCAAAGAGGTTGTCCCACGCGTCGGACCCAATCCCCATGATGCAGGACAGGCCCGCTTCAATGTTGCGATATTCCACGGCGCGGAAAATTCCGCTGAGATCTCCGCAGAACGAGCGCAGGGTCGCGCGAGTATCGGCCCCCGGCTTTAGTGTTGCAACCAGGAAAATCGCGGCGCGCGAGAGCGGTGCGACGATCGGCTGGGCGACGGCGCGCGCCACCTTGGGCGCGCTCTTGGGATCGGAATCCATCGTTCATCCTCCTGGCAATCTTCAACTGATAGACAACGTTACATTCCTGGCCCCGGTCCGGGCGGGTGCAGCTCATACCCGTGCGGGGTTCGGCGCCGAGGAGATAGCGCACGAAGTAGAGCCAGCGGGTCATGTAGAGGCTTTCTGCGCCGTAGCCGTGATGCTGGTTGATCTGACGCCGCGGACCGCACAGCTTGGACTGCAGTAGCATTGCCTTTGTCTGGTTCCCAAGTCAAGCCGCTGGTAGAGCCCTCTTGCTCTGGCCGTCCAACTCAAACTAGCCGAAATGTTTTCCCCGCATGCCATCCGCGAGAACAACTTTCCGGTTGACGGGCCGGGCGATGAACGGCGAAGCTGTTGCTCCTGAAAATGCTTCTTAAGCTACGGATGCGATGGCCGGCAATTCTTGGCGCGATTGCACTTTTGTCGTTTGGAGGCGGCAGGGCCGCGCTCTCGAGCGCACGGCTCGCGTTACGGACGGGCGATAAGGCTCCGGTTGTGACGCTTCCCTTTGAATATTTCAGGAAACATATTTTGGTCACCATGCAGATCAATGATTCCGGGCCACACGTTTGCATGGTGGACAACGGATTCAACGCGGACGTAATCACCGAGAGCGCTGCGCGCGCCATGGCGCTTCCAGTTCATGCGATGGGCGGGAAAACTCCGAACGCAGAGGGGTTCGGCGAAAGCTCGGGACCAGAGACTTTTGTGGTGGAGAGGAGCGTTACTTTAGGGATAAAGGATTTACCGATATTGACCGGGCAGGCCTACGTTCTGGATATGGCTGGGTTCGAGGACGGCATGGGCGTCCATTTCGATTGCGTGCTGGGCTTGCCACTCTTTGCTCATTACGTGGTGGAGATTGATTTTACGAAGCGCCAGCTCATACTCTACGATCCACGCAGTTTTGAATATTCAGGCCAGGGTCACCGGGTTCCGTTGCGAGTGGCTGTCCCTCCGACGATCGAGGCCGGAGTTCTTACACCGGACGGAAGAACAGTAAAGGCGACGGTCGGGCTAGATCTTGGAAGCGACGCGATCTTCGACTTTCAGCCATCCTTCCAGTCAGTACATCACGTCCTGCCGGCGGGACAAGCCGAGGTTCCCATTGACGAAATCGGGCTCGGGGGAATATTTCACATGAGCATCGTGCGATTGCCTTCGGTGGAGATCGCCGGATACAAGCTCGACAAGCCGCTTGTCGCATTTATGCATACCGCGCCGGGTCCCAGCCTTTCCGCCAACGACGGCTACGTTGGAAACGCGCTGTTGCGCCGCTTCACCGTGATTTTCGATTACTCGCGCCAGCGCGTAATCTTTGAACCGAACTCTTCTTTTGGCGACCCGTTCAAAGGAAACATGACCGGCATCAAAGTGGACCCAGAGTCGGACCCCACACGCGGCTTTGAGGTCGTTTATGTGGAGGAACGGTCTCCTGCGGCAAAAGCAGGGTTGCAGGAGGGCGACAGGATCGTTGAAATCGGAGGAGTGCCGTGCTCGACGCTGATATTCGAATCGTTCCGCGAAATGCTCACGGCGGAGGGCGCACCCTTCATCCTTGAGGTTCAACGCGGCAGCGAGAAAATTGAAATGAATTTTCTAACTCCGCGCCTGCCCTGAACGCTCGCATGCAATCGGCTTAGCGGATCGCGGTTATTTCCCTTTTGAGGACGGATAAACCGCGCATCGCATATTCTATGGCTTGGCGCTCAGCTTGTCCGTCTGGGCGCGTGCGAAGTACGTCCGAGCGCAACGAGATAGCTTTTTCCGCGGTGGCGACCCGGCCACGCAAGTTGAGCGGATTCATCTCCAGGAGTGCTACTTGGTATTGCTGCTGCCATTCCCATTGTAGGGTGCTCATGTTTACTCCCCTTGTTAACGGCCATTGTAGGAGACGGGGATGGGGACTTCTGTTCACTTACGCACACTTTGTAAAACTGTATTCTTGCGTCATTTCGAAGCGAACTTCGACGCGCGACGAGGGGGAATGCGCCAGCGCGAAATCTTAGGTTTGGGCCAGCAAGGGCAATCCGGTTAAACTCTGAACATTGGTCGCGGGGCTGTAGCTCAGATGGATAGAGCAGCAGTTTCCTAAACTGCGTGTCGGGAGTTCGACTCTCCCCAGCCCCACCATGTATCTCGTTATTGTATCCGGTAATCGCCTACCCTAAGGCGTCGCCAACTAGCCTTCCGGTAGGCCTTAATTGCCGGAACGATGAACGAGAAACAAGGACGCAGGCCCTGAGTCCGAAACATTGCTCACCTTGCGCTTGTCACGACATGGAATGCCAAGCTTACGATTGAATACCGAGTTGTCAGGGGTAAACTCATGGTCTGAGTGGGTAAACATCCTCGAGGAGCAGCGTTGGGGACCGTGGAGTTTCTCTATCTCGACCAGGAGGCTGTGCTGGCCGCCGACGTGCTGGATATGCGTCGCGCTATGATTGTAGTCGGAGAAGCGCAGGCGCGGTTTGCTAAAGGCGAGGTTCGGGAACCGCATAAGATCGTGCTGCGAAACGCAGAGACTGCGGAAAGCGAAGAGCAAGGCCGCTTCAATGGCTTGGCGGCTTCGATCGGAACGCCGGCGCCGACCGCCATTGGCGCGAAATGGATCGCTAGCTTCCCAGCCAACCGCCCGTTGGGTAGGCCGCGTGCCAGCGGCCTGATCATACTGAACTGCCCGCAAACGGGCGTTCCCGTGGCCGTGATGGAGGCAGGGTTAATTAGTGCGATGCGCACTGGCGCGATGACAGGCTTGGGCGTCCGCTATCTCGCCCCGAAAAAGGTCCGCAAAATCGGAATCGTAGGCGCAGGTTTGCAATCCCGGACCCAGATCCTCGCGCTGTTCACCGAACTCCCCGATGTTGAGGAGATTGCTCTCTTCGGCCGGCAAATCTCAATGGCGGAAGCTGTCGTTGATGACTGCCGCCGCCGATGGGCCGCTCCTGTCCGCGCGGTCCGGACCATCGAGGAAGCTCTCCGCGATGCAGATGTGGCGCTAACGGTAACCACTTCCCAGAAGCCGATGATTCGCGCGCAGCACGTGAAGCCAGGCGCGCTGACCATACAGCTCGCAGGCCATGAATGCGAGTTCGGTGTTATCCAGCAGAGCAAAAAGATAGTTGTCGACGATTGGGAGACGGTGAAGCAGCGCGGTATTATGACTCCCGCAATCATGCACCGCCAAGGTTTGTTGCGCGACGAGGACGTTCACGCCAATCTGGGTGAATTAATTCTGGGAACGAAGACTGGCAGGGAAAGCGACGAGCGAATCCACTATTGCCATATGGGAATGGCTGTAAATGACGTTGCTCTAGCCTGGGCAGTGTATAAGGACGCGCGCGCGAGGAACCTCGGCATTCGCTTGCCGCTGTGGAAAGAACCGCTGTGGGTTTAGCCGGAAGGTTGTCCAGGTCGCCGCAAGCTATGCAAGACCAAGGTCCGATGCGTATTGAGAACAACTCAGTGCCGGTCGTCGTACTCGTATCGTCCCAACATGGCGGTGTCGGAATTATTCGGACTCTCGGACGGGCGGGAATTCCCGTCCATGGAGTTCACCAGGATCTCTTGGAGCCGTCCGCGCGTTCACGTTTCCTCAAGCGAGTTTTCCGCTGGGATTTTTCTTCCGCTCCGGCGGCGGATTCGCTTTCATTCCTACGGGATGTAGCCAGGCAGATTGGACGGCAACCACTGCTGATTCCTACTTCCGATGTCACTGCTCTCTTCGTGGCCGAAAACGCTGAAATTCTTGCGCGGGATTATCTCTTTTCCACGCCCAGCAGCGAGGTGGTTCGGTGTTTTGTCAGCAAGCGGCAAACCTTCGATCTCTGCCACAACCTGGGCATACCCACTGCCGAGACGGCATCGCCTGAGTCTCGAGAGGAGGTGATGAATTTCGCGCGCACAACGGGTTTTCCCGTCGTCGTGAAGGGTGAAGACGGGGAATTTCTAGGCAGACGCAGAAAACGGCTGAGGGTGGCGATCGTGGCCGATGAGAACGAGCTGCTTGAACTCTTCGACTTGAACGCGGCCACCGGCCGGCCCGGCATCATCCTGCAGGAATACATTCCCGGCGGCGATGATGCCATCTGGATGTTCAACGGCTACTTCAACGATCGGTCGCAGTGTTTGTTTGGCGCCACGGGGAGGAAGCTTCGCCAGTTCCCGCCGCATAGAGGCAGCACGTCGCTCGGAATCTGCGCGAGGAATGATGCGGTGGAAATTCAAACCAAGCGGTTAATGCAGGCGGTTGGCTATCGGGGACCTTTGGATATCGGCTATCGGTTTGATGCCCGCGACGGCAAGTATAAGCTGCTGGACGCAAATCCGCGCATCGGCTCAACTTTTCGCTTATTCGCCGCTGAAAACGGATTGGATGTTGCCCGCGCGTTTTACCTCGACCTCACCGGCCAGAGCGTCCCGCCCGCGCAGGTATCCGAAGGGCGCAAATGGATTGTGGAGACCAATGACCTTGCCTCCAGTTGGTCTCAGTTTCGAGAACGGCAGTTGACGTTCGGCGCGTGGATACGCTCTTTGCGAGGCGTTCGAGAGGGCGCATGGTTCGCCACCGATGATCTGGCGCCTTTGGCCACGGTCCCGCTACTGTGGTTCCGAAAGCGGTTCGGCGGAGGCCGGCGTGTTTCTTCGGCAAGATCTCCCTCGGATCCCGCTCTCCAAGAGACACAGAATCCTTATCCGAACGAATGACGCACTGTCGAATTAAAGTTTGCGATTAATTTTTGGCCGCACTCAAGAACAGGACTCTATGCCAGGCCCAACTGATTACCTCGACAGAACCTACCTGCAACAAAATCCCGACTGGCATGTGGCCGACTCGCCTTGGAAAGTGCAGCAAATTCTCCGGATACTGAGCCGCAATTCAATTGTTCCCAAAACAATCTATGAGGAAGGCTGTGGCGCCGGAGAGGTTCTCAGGTTGCTGCAGCAAAGACTCGATGCCAATTGCGAGCTGTGGGGAGCTGACGTCTCGGCCCAAGCGATTGAACTGTGCCAAGCTCGAGTAAATGCGAGGTTGCACTTCGCGCTGCTCGAAGATCATCTGTGGGAACGAAAAGTGTTCGAACTGGCGATGGCCATCGACGTACTCGCCCACGTCGAGGACTATCGCGGTTTTTTGCGCAAACTCAAATCACGTGCCCAATTCAAGCTTCTGCATATCCCGCTCGACATTTCGGTGCAGCACGTTCTGCGCGAGAAGAGTATGATCCGCCGCCGGCAAGAGCACCCGCACCTTCATTATTTTTCCAAGCGTACTGCGATGTTCGCCCTGGCGGATCTCGGATACGAAATCGTCGATTGGTGCTATACGCCGCGAATGATCGATATTCCCCATCATGCCCGCGGCAAATTGCTGCGGCTGCCTCGCAAACTGCTCTTCGCCATGCATCGGGATTTCGCCGTCAATGTTCTTGGGGGATTCAGCCTAATGGTCCTCGCGAAGTGAAGAACGGGAGCCCAGTGTGGTTACCATACTCAATGAGCCCGGGAAGCGGTCGGAGAAGAACCTCTCTCAGATGGCAGGGACCATAGGGCCCGCCAATTCGTCGCAGGCCAAGCGATAATTCTCGTACCAAGTCTCGGTGAATACGGAGTGAAGTTCCGGCACGGTGCAGCCGCCGATCTTGAGATCTGAAGAAGCGAGCTCGCCCCAGGTATGGACTTGAGTGCCGCCGGAGGAGAGGGCATCGAATTCGACCCATTGGCTCATGGTCATCCCGAGGCAGCGGGCGATAAAACCCAGTTCGCGGCCCGGCACACAGCAAATGAGCAGATGGTCAATGACCGTCTTGACGGGCCGGAGTATTTCGATCTGCATGCGGCTTCCGACTTCCCAAGGTTTGCCTTCGCTCCAATTCATTTCTCCATAGACGCTGGCGAATTTGTGCCAGAGGTTCCAGTTGGAAAAAACGTCCCAGGCAAGGGCGGGCGTTGCGTGAGTCTTTACGGTGTAGTGAAAATGGTGCATGACTGGTTGTTTCGCTCCTTTCGTCAGGACTGAGAGTGCCGAGCGCAGCTATTCAGGGCAAATAAACTTAATTATTTATACACTGTTATTTTAACGTTGTAAAGATTATAATGCAANNAAGGCAGCTGGAACCACAACTCCCACGATGTATCAGAGGTTTCGCGACAAAAGCGATCTGATGATGCTGCTGCACAGCCGGGCGCTGGAAGCGCTGGTATCTGTTTTGCAGCCGGCCTGCTCGCCGGCCGCGACGTGCGGGCGATTCCTGGATTTCGCATCGACGCACCCACACGAGTACCAGCTTCTCACGGCAGACTGGGCCGTGCGGCTATCGCGCCGGGAACCGAGGCCGACATTTGAATTGATCAAGAAGCGGCTGGCCACGCAACTGGGGGGCGAGCCGGAAGAGCACGCGCGGCTGGCGTTGGCATTGGGCGCATTGATCCATGGAACGGCCACGATGCTGCTGGCCGAGGGCGTTCACGAAAAAGTTTCCCGGCAACTTCGCAGCACGTGCAACGAAGCTTGCGATACGCTGATCCAATCCGCCGCGGCGAAGCGGGCGCAGAGGAAAGCGTAAAGCGCGATTTGAAGAGTCCAAGATGGAGCTGAGCAATTGCAATTCACGGGACGTGGTGGGAGTATCCAGGCATTCGGTCTGGACTTGGGATATCTGATGCCCTACTACTTCGAGTTCGATTCAGCGAACAGGATCCTTCGAGGCCGACTGGAGGGAAAGATTACGGACGAAGCTCTGAAGGAATTCTATGGACTCGTTGGAACGTACTCGACACTGACAGATCCGCGCGCTAGCGTTCTGGATATGTCGTCCGTGACTTCGTTGGAAGTTTCCCCGCAGACGATACGCGAACTGGCAAATTTGCCACCGGCTATAGCGGACTCTTCCCAACCGCGTTGCATTATTGCGGAGTCTTCTCAAATCTACGGCATGGCGCGGATGTTTGAGTTGCAGGGGCAGGAAACCCGTCCGAACCTTCACGTGATCCGTACCCAGAACGAGGCATGGGCGATTTTGGGTGTCCCGAGACCCAAATTCGAGCCGATACAAATGAAATGACGGTCGCCGAATCTCGGATATGTTCTGGGATTAGCGCTGGATGGTAAATTTTGACGCGTCGAACTCGTAACCTTCGTCCCCGACCGTTTCCAGGGCAGCGGCGCGCAGGGCTTGGTCCTCTGCATTCTTCGGCAAGTCCAGATGACGGCGGATTACCTCTTCACCTTCGGTAATGCGAATCAGCCACTGAGACTTTTGGGCATCCCAGGAAACTTCGACACGATCGGCAAGCATCGATTCCTCCTCCGCGCGGCAATTTCAGGGGCATTGTACGCCAGGAACGCGCTTAAGGAAATGCTCCGCAAACTTGAGCGTGGCTAGGAAGGGAAAAGTTTCGCGCGAGGGATGCGGAAGCTGGAGTATGCTCTGGCCGTAAAAATCTAAAGCCGGGTGGATGGAAAAGTATTGCCCCGGCGGCCAAATCTTCGGGGGAGAGCTTGAAGTATGAGAAGCGGGACCGCGAACTGGGAATGGACCGCAGGATCACGAGACGCGATTTTCTGAATGGATTTGGAATAGCGATAGGCGGAGGTTTCGCTCTATCGAATCACGAATGGCTCAACGCTTTTGGCTTGCCGCAGTCTCCTCTCGCACCGGAAAAAAATCCCAATTATTATCCTCCCACGTTGACCGGCATGCGCGGGACGACGGACGCGACGATGCAAGCGGGGCACGCGCTCCGCGACGGGCGGGATTGGGGCCGCGCCACGGCTGACTCTGAGACATACGATTTGATCGTGGTGGGAGGCGGAATCAGCGGGCTTTCGGCGGCTTATTTTTTCCGAAAAATGGCGGGG
>PLZZ01000220.1:18435-21298 GCA_003153585.1 Acidobacteriota bacterium
TACAGCCGGGAGTCGATGGGATTGCTGCGAGAGTTGGGCGTTGACGTCCAAAAATTTTATAAGTATTTCGATCAGAACTTCGAGCGCTCGCAGGGGCTGTCGCGCGGAATTTTCTTCGACAAAGAAACTTTCGGGACAGACAAGCTGGTGGTCGGCGTCGGGAAACCTACCTGGCCGGAATTTCTGGCGAAAACTCCGCTATCGGCGGAGGCGCAGAAAGATTTGGCAAGACTCTACACGGAGAAAGTTGACTACCTGCCGGAACTGAAATCATGGGATAAGAAAATTCTGCTGGCGAAGATCAGTTACCAAGACTATTTGCTGAAGTACGTGAAAATTCACGAGGATGCAATTCCCTTTNNGGATTCGCGGGGATGGATTTGTCCGGGCCGCCGGGTCCGGGGCTAGGGGTGGAAATCACAAAACAGAGCGAGGACGCTCCTTATATTTTTCATTTTCCTGACGGCAATGCATCCATCGCGAGACTTCTGGTACGGGCGCTGATTCCCGCGTCCGCCGCAGGGAATACGATGGAAGATATTGTGATTGCGAAGATGAACTATGCGGTGCTCGATGACGCCTCGTCTCCGGTTCGGCTACGGCTAAATAGCACGGCGATTTCCGCGCGAAATTTGGGTGACCCGGCGTCGGCCAAAGAAGTGGAAGTGAAATACGTGCGCGGTGGCGAGGTTCATTCGGTGCGTGGAAAGGCTTGCATTCTGGCCTGCTGGAACATGGTGATTCCATACATGTGTCCTGAAATGCCGCAAAAGCAAAAGGAAGCCCTGGCGTACGGAGTGAAAGTGCCGCTGGTTTACACTAACGTGCTGATACGGAATTGGGAGGCATTCAAAAAGCTGGGAATCAGTCACGCAAGATGCCCGGGGAGCTATTTCGAGTCGGTGACGCTGGATTTTCCAGTGAGCATGGGTACATACCGCTTTCCGGACAAGCCCAGCGAGGCTTGCCTGCTGCACCTCGAACGGGTGCCGTGTAAAGCGGGACTCTACGCTCGCGACCAGCAAATCGCAGGACGCGAGGAACTTTATCGTACGCGCTTTGAAACTTTTGAGCGCGAAATTCGCAACCAGCTTGGGCGAATTCTCTCTCCTGGCGGATTCGACCCGGCGAATGATATTCAAGCCATCACCGTGAATCGCTGGCCCCACGGCTACGCTTACGAATATAATTCGCTGTACGATCCGGATTGGCCCGAGGATCAGCAACCGTGCGTAATCGGGCGGCAGGCGTTCGGCCGAATTTCCATCGCGAATTCAGATGCGGAAGCGTTCGCATATACAAATGCGGCCATCGATCAAGCGTACCGCGCAGTGAATGAAGTTGCGCGATTCAAGTGGAATGCAAACAACTAGGCTGCGATTTTGTTCCAGAGCATCGCGCGAATAGCAGCGAAATGATTTTGAGCATTGCAACGCGAAGGCGAAGCTGTATTCTTCGGCTGGCAATGGTTATCCTGCAGGACGCGGTATCGAGGACACCGAAGCATTGAGCACGCAACTGCCAACTTATCTGCTGGGGCACCTCTTTACGACGGAAGAGATGCGCGCAATTTTTTCCGATCAACGGCGGATTCAAGCCATGCTGGATTTTGAATCCGCGCTGGCGCGGGCGCTGGGGCGCGTGGGCGTGATTCCGAAGGCGGCGGCGGCGACGATTCAATCCAAGTGCGACGCAAAGCTTTTCTCGATGGAGACGCTGGCGCAGGAGGCGGCTCTCGCGGGGAATTTGGCGATTCCGATGGTGAAGCAGCTCACGGCGCTCGTGGCCAAGGCCGATGAGAAGGCTGGGGGATTTGTTCATTGGGGGGCGACGAGCCAGGACGCCATTGACACTGGGACGGTCCTGCAGTTGCGCGATGCTCTGGACCTGATGGATCAGGCGCTTCTGAAATTGTGCGATGCGATCGCGCGAATTTGCGAGACGCATAAATCGACGCTGATGGTGGGGCGCACATGGCTGCAGCAGGGACCTCCAGTGACCTTGGGACTGAAGGCGGCTGGATGGCTTGCGGCCGTCGAGCGGCATCGCGAGCGCATGGGCGAAATCCGGAAACGAGCGCTGGTGCTGCAGTTCGGAGGAGCGGTGGGCACGCTGGCTGCGCTGGGCGACCGCGGGCCAGGGGTGGCAGCGGCGCTGGGTGAAGAATTAAAATTGGCGATGCCGAATCTCCCGTGGCATGCGCACCGCGACCGGTTTGCCGAAGTGGCGACGACGATGGGGCTGCTAGTCGGCTCGCTGGGAAAAATTGCGCGCGATATTTCTTTGATGGCGCAGACGGAAGTGGCTGAAGCGGCGGAACCGAGCGCGCCGGGGCGCGGCGGTTCTTCAACGATGCCTCAAAAGCGCAATCCGGTGGGCTCGGCTGTTGTTTTGGCGGCGGCGATTCGTGTGCCGGCGCTGGTTTCGGTGATGCTGACCTCGATGGTGCAGGAACACGAGCGCGGACTGGGCGGCTGGCATGCGGAGTGGGAAACGCTACCGGAAATTTGCACGCTGACCGCGGGGGCGCTGGCGCACTTGACGCAAGTGGTAGGCGGGCTTGAAATCAGCCCATCAAAGATGAATGCGAATCTGGGAATCACGCATGGACTGATCCTGGCGGAGGCGGTCGCGGTAGCGTTGGGAGAGAAAATCGGACGCATGCCGGCACATAAAATTGTGGAGAAGGCTTCGCGGCGAGCTTCTGACAACTCCCGGTCTTTTCAGGACGTGCTGATGGAAGAAGCGGAAGTTCGAAAGCATTTTTCGGCGGAAGATATTAAGCGATTGCTCGAGCCGAAGAACTACACTGGATCGTCGGAAGCGATGGTGGAGAAAGTTTTGTCGGAGCGGAAGCAGAAGC
>PLZZ01000220.1:21330-24170 GCA_003153585.1 Acidobacteriota bacterium
GTGCTTTGCGAGAAGTTTCGCGTGCTTCGATATGATACGCGCGGGCACGGGCTTTCCACCGTTACGCCGGGACCTTACACGATAGAGCAGTTGGGCCGCGATGTAGTTGCATTACTCGATGCGCTGAAGATCGAGAGCGCTTATTTTTGCGGGCTTTCCATGGGCGGGATGATTGGAATTTGGCTGGGCGCAAATGCGGCAAATCGGCTGAAAGGACTTGCGCTCTGCAATACCGCAGCGAAGATTGGTACGGCGGATGGCTGGAACGCGCGTATCAAGGATGTGAAAGAGCGCGGAATGGCTGCGATTGCGACGACTGTGGTGCTGCGCTGGTTCAGCGAAAATTTTGTGAAGAAATCGCCAGAGGTGGTGGAAGCCATGCGGCAAATGCTGTTGCTGGCTCCGCCGGAGGGTTATGCGGGGTGCTGTGCGGCGATCAGAGATGTGGACCAGCGCGGTGACCTCGCGCGCGTGAAGGCGCGCACGCTGGTGATTGCCGGCGCGCTGGATCCGGTAATTCCACTGGCGGATACGAAATTTGTGGCGGATGGGATTTCCGGCGCGAGCTATATCGAGCTGCAAGCCGCGCATTTATCGAATATCGAGGCCGCACCGCAATTCACCGAAGCGCTGCTGAAATTCTTATCCGAGCCGGAGGCGAAATAATGGACGAGCGCGAACGATATTCCTCTGGCATGAAAGTGCGGCGGGCAGTTCTGGGCGACGCCTACGTGGAAAAAGCGCAAGCGGCGAAGACTCCCTTCAGCGAACCGTTTCAGGATTTGATCACGCGNNATGCACGTTCGCGCGGCGGCGAATAATAATGTGACGCGCGAGGAGATTCAGGAAGTTTTGCTTCAGGCTGCAATCTATTGTGGAGTGCCGGCGGCAAATGCCGCGTTCCATATTGCGCAGGAAGTTTTTGCGGAGATGGACGCGGGGCGCTAACCTTCGCGGTTGGCGACATACGGCTGGCGGCATAGCGGTTGGCGGCAACCTGGCTTTAATCCCGTAAAGACGTGCACGCCATAAGCGGCAACAAAACACATTTCTGAGCGCAATTATCCTTGGAGGGTTACCGATGGCGATTGAGAAAGTGGGAGTGGTGGGATGCGGGCTGATGGGATCAGGAATTGCGCAGGTGGCGGCGAGTGCGGGATTCCAAGTCACAGTTAGAGAGGTTTCGCCGCAGCTTGTGGAAAAAGGTTTGCAATCCATCGATAAGAATCTTCAGCGGCTGGTGGACAAAGGCACGTTGCCGCAAGCGGAACGCGACAAAGTGCGAGGACGCCTGCGCGGGACGACGAATCTGGAGGACTTGAAGGATTGCGATATTGTGATCGAAGCGATCATCGAGCAATTGCCGGCGAAGCGCGAATTGTGGGGCGCGCTGGATAAGATTTGCCCGAAGGCTACGATTTTCGCGAGCAATACGTCCTCGCTTTCGATTACGGAGATGGCGACGTTCACGCAGCGGCCCGACCGTTTTCTGGGGCTTCATTTCTTTAATCCTGTGCCGGTGATGAAGCTGGTGGAAGTGATTCGCACGATCGCGACGGATCCGAAGGTGAACGAAGAAGTAGTCGCGTTTGCCGTACGACTGGGCAAAACGCCGGTGCGCACCACGGATCGCACCGGATTCATCGTGAACCGCTTGCTGGTGCCTTACCTGCTGGATGCGGTGCGCGCGCTGGAAGAAGGTGTGGGGTCGGTAGAGGATATTGATAACTCGATGAAACTCGGCTGCGGGCATCCGATGGGGCCGCTGGCGCTGCTGGATTTCGTCGGCAACGACACGACCTATTACATTGCCAACATCATGTTCGATGAATTCAAGGAGAAGCGTTTTGCCTCGCCGCCGCTGCTGAAGCGCATGGTGCTGTCGGGTTGGAATGGGCGGAAGGCGGGGCGCGGATTTTACGATTACAGTGATCCGGCCAAGCCGAAACCGATGCAAATGACGTAACAAAATGTTCTCACTTGCTGCGCTCGGTGTCTGTTGCGGGATTGCCGGCGGAAAGACGGTCGATGACTTCTTTGGGGAGGGGGCGGGATTTCATTTTGGATGGATCGTTGGGATCGGGGGCGGTCCAGACGCGGGTGGCGAATCCTTCTACTGCCAGAGCGCCTGCTTTTGAGATTTGGTGGCGAACTACGAAGCTGCTTTTGCCGAATTTGGTTACCGTGGATTCCGCGATTAATTCGTCGCCAAACTTGGACGGCAGGATGAAGCGCGTGCGCAGGTCCACGATAGGAAAGCCGATAACTCCATGCTGCTTGAATAGTGTCTGAATGGGCATGCCGGCGTGCAGGAACAGCGCGGTGGTGCAGTCGTCGAACCAAGCGAGATATTGCGGGAAAAAGACGATGCCTGCGGGATCGCAGTGACCCCATTCGACGAGCAGTTTCTTGCGGCTTACCAGCATTCTTCGCGGCTCCCACTGATACCGAGACGAGGCCGCATGGTAACATTCGCGGCTCAGGGCGTCCAAGAGTTCAAAGGAAACGCCAAGCACCATGAGAACACAGGTAGGAATTGTCGGAGCGGGACCGGCGGGGCTGGTGCTTTCGCACTTGTTGCATCGGCAAGGCATCGAGTCTGTGGTGATCGAGGCTCGCAGCCGGGAATATTGCGAAGAACGCGTGCGCGCCGGGGTGCTGGAACAAGGCACGGTTGACCTGTTGGAAGAAATCGGCGTGGGCGAGCGCATGCGGCGCGAAGGGCTAATTCACTATGGAGTGAACCTGAGGTTTTCCGGACGCACGCACCATATCGATTTCAGAGAGCTTACCGGCGGGCGCGGCATCATGATTTACGCGCAGCACGAAGTGATCAAAGA
>PLZZ01000228.1:0-686 GCA_003153585.1 Acidobacteriota bacterium
AAGGAACAGACCCAGAAAATCGCCGAGCAAGGCTACGTGGCATTGGCTGTGGACCTTTACCGCGGCAAAACCGCGGCGACTCCGGAGGAAGCCCACGAGTTGATGCGAGCATTAGCGCAGGACCGCGCCGTGCGCGACTTACAGGCCGGATACGATTACCTGGCCACGCGGCAGGACGTGAACGGACGCATTGCAGCACTGGGCTGGTGCATGGGGGGCGGTTATGCGTTGCAACTGGCGATACATCAACCGCGCCTGTCAGCTTGTGTGGTGAACTACGGAGCGCTGCCGACCGATCCCAACGACATTCAACAGATAGCAGCGCCGCTGCTTGGAAATTTCGGCGCGGAAGATCACGGAATCACGACCGCGGACGTGAAAGCCTTCCAAAAGACCCTGACGGGCCTGGGCCGCTATGTGGACATTAAGATTTATGATGGCGCCGGCCATGCGTTCGAAAATCCGAACAATGAGAAGGGCTACCGTCCCGAAGACGCTGCGGATGCCTGGGCGCGCACAGTTGCCTTCCTCAAGAAGACTCTGAAGTATGAAGCCAAGTAATCATCGATACGAGCCACTCCCTTTGTTGGCACTCTTTACGGCAACGTCTCCTGCCGATACAGCTCCCTGGTGTGCCACACCGCGGCGACGACAACCATGACGCCCATGGCCGTCACCGCTACCAA
>PLZZ01000228.1:743-10555 GCA_003153585.1 Acidobacteriota bacterium
CCGCCCATGAGAAAGAGCGCTCCGAACGAGTCAACCATGTGGTCAACGTAAAATCCGTAGCGAGGACGCTGCCGGTTTCTCACACGCGCCAGCGTCCCATCGAGGCTGTCTCCAAACCAGTTGAGCGCCAGACACGCTGTTGCAAGCAGCAGCCCCACAGGATGCCAGCGCGCCAATAAATAGCTGGCGCCGGTCAGAAGCATGGCCACGAATCCAAGAAGCGTCAGCTGATCAGAAGTAACCCAACAGGGCATACGCGCGGCCAACCAAAGCAAGACTCTGCGCTCCCGTGCGGATGTGAGGCTTTCTTGAATACGAGTTGCGTTCCGAAAAGCCTGCGCACACTCTTCGCTTGGAGCAATTGTCAATTGCTTGTTACGAGTTTCGCGGGCAGGTGTGTATTCGACCGCTGATGGTTTTAGGCTCACCTTGTGATTTCTCCCTGGAATGAGTGCCACGTTCTTCCCTTGTGCGGCACGCGCCGACTATGCGTTCGTGACGCCCACGATTTCAATGATTTGCAGGTCATTTCAGACAAGAACCCCCTCTTTTCTTAAGGGGCTTAAAATCAGGCGGTTAATCAACGTTCTCCGTTAGAATTAGGCCAGTTCGGAGACATGTCTTGACGGAGCCAAAGCGCGAGAGACGAGATTTTCGCTTCGGTGTATTCGAATTCGATACTGCCAGCGGCGAACTGAGCAGGGAAGGCAAGGTGCAGCCTCGACTTCGCGACCAAGCGCTTCAAATACTCCGGATGCTTTTGGAGCGGCCGCGAGAAGTGGTCACTCGAGAGGAACTCCGCAAGGGCTTATGGCCGGCGGACACGTTCGTGGATTTTGATCACGGACTGAATACCGCGATAAATCAACTACGAAGCGCACTGGGTGATTCGGCGGCGAATCCCCGGTTTATCCAGACGCTGCCTCGCCGCGGATATCGCTTCATTGCGCCAGTAGAGGCTGGCTCGCGGGACGGCATCCTTGAACCAGAAGAACTTGACGAATCCGCATCGCAACCAGCTCGCTCATTGGTTTTGAGCGACCCGCGGGAATTACCCTTCGTTTCGCGACGGATAGTGCGGATTCTCTTTTCGTTGATTCAGCTGATGTACCTCGTCTTTTACACAATTTCGTTGATGCGGTTGTCCCGGGTGGAGGCGATACTGACAGAATCGAGAAACCGTAGTCTTTTGATATTAGTCGTCCTGATCGTTACGGCGGCCATCGGGATACCGATTCGGCTTTATCTGCTTTCGGCAGCGAGCTTCAACTATCGCGGGCTGAGCACGAAATTCAAGAAACTTTTCCCGTTTCTGCTTCCACTCGACGAACTATGGGCCCTCGCGCCATTTTTACTTGTGGACCAAATCGGATTCGGCTTGGCGCTGGCGGCGACCGCCGCACTCCTCTATCTGCCATTCGCTCAGCGATCCCTACTGCTCATGGGGTTTTCAGTTCGGCCTACATCAAATTGAACGAGCTATCGCGCCCTCGATGCCGTCGAACGCTGTGCTAGAATGCAAATAAGTCAGTAGGCCCGTAGCTCAGTTGGCTAGAGCGCCACCTTGACACGGTGGAGGTCTGCGGTTCGAGCCCGCACGGGCCTACCATTCCTGCCGCGTTCCTTGTAGAGCTAATTGAACCAAGCGGTGCATTCAGCTCCGACGCCTGGAACATGAAGCCTTCTACTGGTTCTTGATCACTTCACCGCCCTTCATCACGAAGCGGACATTTTCCAACACATGCACGTCTGCGAGAGGATCGCCGTCGATAGCGATAATATCCGCAAACTTACCCGGCTCCAGCGTTCCAACGCGGTCCGTCCAGCCGAGCAAATCGGCTGCGTTTACCGTGGCGGCTTGAATCGATTGCAATGGCGAAAGACCAAGTTTGACCATGACCGCAAATTCTCGCGCGTTCAAGCCGTGAGGATAGACCGCAGCGTCCGTGCCAAACGCCACTTTCACGCCTTCTTTGAAGGCGACCGCGATATTCTGGCGCGCGAGCGGTAGCACGATCTTGGCCTTTTCGATCATGTTGGGTGAAAGGCCTAGTGTCGTAAGATTCTCCATCAGCCAATCGCCGAGATACAGCGTAGGGACCAAGTACGTGCCGTGCTGCTTCATCAACTGAATGTCTTCCTCGTTTATGTAGCTGCCATGCTCGATGGAATCCACGCCTGCGAGCACCGCGTTCTTGATTCCCAACGCGCCGTGGGCGTGCGCCGCGACTTTGCGGCCCAGCCCGTGCGCCGTGTCGATGATCGCTTTCATTTCTTCGGGACTATATTGTTCCAGCGCCGGGTTATCGCCTTCGGAGAGCACGCCGCCGGTGGCCATGAATTTAATCACGTCAGCACCGTATTTAATGTTTTCTCTCACTTTCGCGGTCACGCCAGTAACGCCGTCAGCCACTCCATCGCTTGAAAAATTGTATTGAGGCGCCAGGAAATTCTCGTCGGCGTGCCCTCCGGTGATGCTGAGCGCCGGGCCGGAAGCGAGTATTCGCGGACCCGGAACATCCCCGGCCTTAATGGCGTCGCGCAGAGCAATGTCTGAATATCCATTCGCCCCCACATTGCGAACCGTTGTGAAACCGGCTTCGAGAGTGACACGAGCGTTGCGTGCGCCGATCAGCGCCTGCCGCGGATAGGAAACGTGCAACCCCGCCGGACCCGACATGTAGGGCGTGTAGGTGAGATGGGTGTGGCAATCAATCAAACCAGGAAGCACCGTCGCGTTCGCGAGATCGATCACCTTGGCGCCTGCCGGAAGCTGGCTTGAAATCTCCGCCGCTTTCCCGATGGCTTTGATCCGGTCGCCCTCAATCCAGATGATCTGATCCGTAAGATAATTTCCCGTGCGAACATCCAGTACTTTTCCCGCATGGACCGCAATTTCAGCGGGCGGAGAAACCTTCGGCGTCTGAGCGCCGCACACACTGATTAAAACGGAGCACAAGAAGGACAACAATCCCAGACGCTTCATCTGAAACCTCCCTAAGATTTTCACAGACATGCCAATTGTTTTCGTGCATTAGCTTTTCGACGGGGATTGTATCCCCGCCGTCGGAATTATCTCTGCGTTTTTTTCCCGTGCGTCCCGGTTCCAACTCCTGAATTCCGGAGGCACCTGCTTCCGCAATTTCTTGGTCTGCACTGTTGACACCACGGGTCCATAATGTATTATTATGCAGAGAGATGAATAATCACGCATAAGGTTGTCTATGGGCGCGCATAAAAGGTTTCGGCAGGGGCAAATTTTGAAGGTGCTTGCGGGGCCGCCGGTCGCCAGCCAGGATGAGTTGCGGCGGCAGCTCGTGCACCTGGGAGTGCGGGTTACGCAAGCCACGCTCTCGCGCGATCTTCGCGAACTGCGCCTGGTGAAAACCGCCGAGGGCTACCGGCCGCTTTCTTCTGCGGCTGCCGAGGAAACATCTTCGATCCCCGCACTTGCTCGCGCCGTGAAGGAATTTTTGCTGGATGTGCGGCCGGCGCAGAACATGCTGGTATTGAAAACCCCGCCCGGCGGGGCTCAGCCGATTGCCGCGGCTCTGGACGCCGAGCGTTGGAAGGAAGTTGCCGGAACTCTGGCGGGCGACGATACGGTTCTGATCGTAGCTCCTTCTCGTACTGCGCGGGTAACAGTCCAGAAACGAATAGAGGAAATGCTGGGATGAACGATAAGACAAAGGTCGCCGTTGTCGGAGCAACAGGCTATGCCGGATTCGAACTCGCCCGCCTGCTTCTGCGGCACCCGCACATCGAGAAACCAGTTTTCTTCGTGCGCGGCGAGCACGCGAACGTGCGCTGCCTGACGGAGATTTTTCCGCAGCTTCGCGGATGGGGTGAAGCGCGCTGCGTCCCGCTCTCGGTCGAAGCGATTGCGAAGAGTGGCGCGAATGTGGTTTTTCTGTCCACGCCTCACGAGGCTTCTCTCGAACTCGTGCCGGGGCTTCTCGCCGAGAATCTTAGGCTGCGCATCGTCGATTTAAGCGGCGCGCTTCGCTTTCGAGAACCAAAGACTTTTGCCGATTGGTACAAGCTTGCGCCCGCTAGTCCAGAAACACTCTCCGAAGCGGTCTACGGCTTGCCTGAACTCTACGCCGACGCCTTGCCGCAGGCGCGGTTGGTCGCGAATCCAGGTTGCTATGCAACCTCCGTCATTCTTGGGTTGCGACCACTGGTGGAAGCGGGCTGGATTAACTTATCGCGCGGCGTGGTGTGTGACTGCAAGTCTGGCGTAAGCGGCGCGGGCAAAGAACCGAAGCGCGAAACACATTTCGTTGAGGTAAACGAGAATTTTCGCGCCTATGGCCTGTTCACGCATCGGCACACGCCGGAAATCGCGAAGCATGCGGGGATCGCCTTTGACGATTTTATTTTCACCACTCACTTGCTGCCCGTGGAGCGCGGAATTCTTTCAACGCTGAACGTGTGGCTGGCGCAACCGCGCCATGCTGACGAGATTGAAAGTCTCTATCGTCATTTTTATGCCGAGCGGCGCATGGTTCGCATTCTGTCCGGCGGCCGCTTGCCGGAACTGCAACATGTAACGCACACGAATTTCTGCGATATCGGGTTCGCGCTAGATCCTTCAGGCGAGCGGCTGGTAATCCTTTCGTGCCTCGATAATCTGGGCAAAGGCGCGGCAGGGCAGGCGGTTCAGAACATGAATGAGATGTTCGGTCATCCAGAAACTGCGGGGTTGCTATGAGACTGGTAATAAAAGTTGCAGGCGCGCTCCTGGAGCGCAAAGAAACGGTGCAAACAATCGCGCGGCAAATCACCGAACTCGCGCGCGGCGGGCATGAGCTGCTTGTAATTCACGGCGGTGGGAAAATCTTTACGAACACGCTCGAACGCATGGGAATCTCCAGCCGCTTTGTAAACGGGCTGCGCGTCACCGACCGCGAAACGCGGGATGCTGCGGTGATGGTCTTTGCCGGATTGCTGAATAAGCGTCTCGCCGGTGCCATTTCGCTGGCGGGCCAGGTCGCGGTGGGCATCAGCGCTTCCGACGCGGCATGTTTTCTGGCCGAGCCGATGCAAGTTGGTGAAAGCGAAGGCAGCCTTGGATACGTCGGCTACCTTACAGAAGTGAACGTTGAATTTCTGCGCTCGCTTTGGAACGCAGGGATCGTTCCGGTTGCTTCTTGCCTGGGGCTGGGCTCTGACGGCGAGCTTTACAACATTAACGCCGATCACATGGCGGCTGCGGCTGCGGAATTCGTCCAAGCCGATCGTTTGATTTTTCTCACCGATGTAGCGGGTGTACTCGACGGCGAAAAAGTGTTGCGCGCGGTGCGTGGCGCGGAAATCGAAGATCTCATCCGGCGGAATAAAGTATCGGGCGGAATGGTTTTGAAACTCGAAGCTGCCAAACGCGCGCTGGCCGGAGGCGTCAGCGAGGTGCACATCGTGGGTGGAACGCTCCCCCGTTCCTTGTTTACCGCGGCCAATGGTTCGCGCCGCTTCGGCACGCGCGTGCTTCCGACCGTTCATGCCACCGCAAGAATAGCTCATGGAGCGGCACGCTAAGAATGGCTAAGAACAAAATGGCAGCGAGAAAATCCGTCTCTGCGGTCCGGGTTCGCGCGGACGAAGCGCGGCATTTGATGAACACGTACAAACGTCCGCCCGTCGTATTCACGCGCGGCCGTGGATGCCGGATGTACGATGCGGATGGGCGCGAGTATCTCGATTTTCTTGGGGGCATCGCAGTCAATGCGCTCGGACATGCGCATCCGCGACTGGTGCGCGTGATCCGGCGGGAAGCGGGCCGTGCCATTCACCTTTCGAATCTCTTTCACAATGCATATCAAGGGCCGCTCGCGAGAAAGCTTGCTGATTGGTCCGGCCTCAATCGTGTTTTTTTCACCAATAGTGGCACCGAAGCGATAGACGGAGCGCTGAAGCTCGCGCGCGCCTACGCGCATGCGAAACAGAAGAGCGGTGGCTCCGAATCCGCCGGGAAGAAAACTCGAATCCTTGCGCTCGAAAATTCGTTTCACGGCAGGACCTTTGGCGCTGTATCCATTACCCACACGGCGAAGTATCGCGAGCCGTTCGAGCCGCTGGTTCCTGGGGTCGAATTCGTACGCTTCAACGATGTGGCGGACCTCGAAGCCAAATTTGACGATTCCGTTTGTGCGTTGGTGTTGGAAACAATCCAAGGCGAGGGCGGCATTCTCGCCGTGGATCAGCGCTTCTGGAATCGCGCGCGCGAGCTTGCTACTCAACATGACGCAGCGCTAATTGCCGACGAGATACAGTGCGGCCTGGGCCGCACGGGCCGCTATTTCGCGTATCAGCAATTTGATTCACTGCCGGACATTACGGTCGTGGCGAAACCGCTTGCGGCAGGTCTTCCGCTCGGCGCGATTATCGCAAACGAGAAATTTGCTTCCGCCTTCACACCCGGTGCGCACGGAACCACGTTTGGCGGCGGGCCGCTCGTCTGCGCCACCGCACTCGAATTTCTCGCCATCGTCGAAGAGGAAAATCTGCTTGCGCAGGTGCGAGAGCGCGGTGCTGAATTGAGCGCCGGTCTGAAAAAACTCGCCGCGCGATTTGATTTTATTCGCGAGGTGCGCGGCCAAGGTCTGATGCTGGGCGTCGATCTGTCGTGCGACGGCGCACCCGTCGTCCAAGAAGCGCTTCGCCGCGGTTTGATTATCAACTGCACGCATGAACACATTTTGCGTCTGCTTCCTCCGTTCATCATCCGCAAGCGCGACATCGCCGAATTTCTCGCCAAGATTGAAGCTGTGTTGGTCGCAACTTCAAAAATGGCCGCCGCTGAATCCGCTAAAGCGATTAAGTTAAAAGCAACAATTCAAACGCAGCCGAAGGTCATGGCTGCTTCGAGGCAACTATGAACGCTGCCGTAGCTCCTTTGACACTAACGAAAGATCTTCTAACCGGAATGGAATGGAATCCCGCGCAGGTACGCGAACTTCTACATCTCGCCGCGGACGTGAAAGCGCATCCCGACCGTTATCGCGGGGCGCTGGCCGGGCGATTCCTCGCGCTGATTTTCGAAAAGCCGTCGCTGCGCACCCGCGTCACGTTCGAGGTCGGAATCTCCAGTCTCGGCGGCGCTTCGGTTTTTCTCGACCATACGGAATCAAAACTGGGCCAGCGCGAATCCATTCCCGACGTGGCGAAAAATCTCGAGCGCTGGGTTCAAGGGATCGTCGCGCGTACCTTCACGCAGGAATCTATTGATGCTCTCGCTGAAAACGCATGCGTCCCCGTGATTAACGCGCTCTCTGACCGCTACCATCCCTGCCAGGCGCTGTCCGATTTGTTCACTCTCGAGGAGCGGTTCGGCGGCCTGCGTGGACTGAAGGTCGCCTACGTTGGCGACGGGAATAATGTTTGCCATTCGCTCCTGAGCATTGGGGCTCGCGCCGGCGCGCACCTTCGAATCGCCACGCCCCCAGGTTACGATTCCGATCCTGCTGTGGTATCAGAAGCGAAGCGCACTGCGCGCGAAACACGCGGCAAGGTTGAGATTTGTAATTCGCCTCAGGAAGCGGTGGCGGGCGCGCAGGCGATTTATACGGACGTGTGGACCAGCATGGGTCAGGAAGAAGAATTGGCCGCACGCGAAGCAGCATTCGCAGGCTATCAGGTGAATGCGACGCTCTTTGCGCAGGCTGCTCCTGACGCCGTTTTCATGCATTGCCTTCCAGCCCATCGCGGATCGGAAGTCAGCGCAGACGTGATCGATTCACCATCTTCGATCGTGTTCGATCAGGCGGAAAATCGCCTCCATATGCAGAAAGCGATTCTGCTCACGCTGCTGAATTAATTAAAACAAGGAGAACGATTTGCCGAAGAAAGTTGTACTTGCGTACTCCGGAGGTTTGGACACCTCCATCATCATTCCCTGGCTCAAGGAGAATTACGGCTGCGAAGTGATTGCCATGATTGGCGATCTCGGCCAGCAAGAAGATCTGGAAGCAGCACGAAAGAAAGCGCTTTCCACCGGCGCGAGCGCTGCTTATGTCGAAGATCTGCGGGAGGAATTTATCACCGGCTACATCTGGCCGACATTGCGCGCCGGCGCGGTTTACGAGCACAAGTATCTCCTGGGCACTTCTTTCGCGCGGCCACTGCTTGCCAAGCGCCAGATAGAGATTGCCAAGAAACTAGGCGCCGATGCAGTGGCGCACGGCTGCACCGGAAAAGGCAACGATCAGGTGCGCTTTGAACTGGCCGCTAAAGCGCTCGCACCCGAACTGCAAATCATCGCGCCATGGCGCGAATGGAATATAGTTTCGCGGGAAGAAGCCATTGCATATGCCCGAGCGCATAACGTCCCCGTCGAGCAGACGACGAAAAATATCTATAGCCGCGACCGCAACATCTGGCACTTGAGCCATGAAGGCGGAGTTTTGGAAGATCCCGCGAATGCACCGGATGAGAGCATGTGGCAATGGGTGGTGTCGCCGGCAAACGCGCCGGAAAAACCCACTAAAGTTGAAATTGGATTCGAGGGCGGAACCCCCGTTTCGGTGAATGGCGCGAAATTGGGTGCGATTCCGCTGCTGACGCTCTTAAACGAAATCGCCGCGGCCAACGGTGTGGGGCGCATGGACATCGTCGAAAACCGGCTGGTTGGAATCAAATCGCGGGGCGCGTACGAAACACCGGGTGGAACGCTGCTGGTGACTGCACATCGCGAACTCGAATCACTCGCGCTCGACCGCGAAACCGCACACTATCAGCAGATTCTTTCGTTGCGTTACGCGGAGATGGTCTATTACGGCATGTGGTTCACGCCGTTGCGCGAAGCGCTCGACGCATTTTTCACCAGCTCGCAGCGGCGCGTCACCGGCTCGGTTTCGCTGGCTCTTTGCAGGGGCAACGTGTCTGTATCGTCGCGCCAGTCACCCTATTCGCTGTATCGCACGAATCTTGCCAGCTTCACGATGACCGGCTACAACCCGAAAGATGCCGAAGGCTTCATCAATCTTTTCGCGCTGCCCATCACCGTGCCGCAGGAAGAGACTCAACCCAAAGTGCAAGCCGCACATCACGAGGCCAAAGCTCGATGAGTGATGCCGCCGGCCAGCGGAAAATGTGGGGAGGCCGCTTCGAACGCGGTCCCGATGCTTCGTTCTACGAATTCGAGCGCTCCTGGAAATTCGATCGGCGTCTGCTGCCGCAGGAATTCGCGCTCGACCGGGCGTGGGCGCGTGCCATCGCCCGCGCGGGAATTCTCACGGAGGAAGAGGGCGAGCAGCTGGTTTCCGCGCTCGATGCTCTCGAGACGCGTGCGAAATCCGATGCTGCGTGGCTCGACAATTCGAAGGCCGAGGACGTCCATCATTTCGTCGAAACTGCGCTGATCGAAAAACTCGGCACGCTTGGCGCCAAGCTGCATACCGGCCGCAGCCGCAACGACATGGTGGCCACCGAATTTCGCATGTATGTGAAAGACGCCGCGCGCGAAATTCGGCGCGCCATTGCATCACTGGAAACAGCAATAGCAGCGCAGGCTGAGCGCAATCTGAAAGTGCCCATGCCGGGTAACACGCACATGCAGCACGCACAGCCCCTGCTACTTTCGCATTGGCTTCTCGCGCACGGCGAGGCGTTTCATCGCGACGCGGAACGGGTCGCCGCTTCCGCCGCGCGCGCGGATGTCTGCCCGCTGGGCTCGGGCGCTCTCGCTGGTTGCGCGTTTCCGCTCGATCGGAAGGCGCTCGCTCAGGATCTTGGTTTTTCAGCTGTTTCCGCCAACAGCCTGGACGCGGTCAGCGACCGCGACTTCGCGCTCGAATATCTCTTTGCGCTGGCCA
>PLZZ01000160.1:0-6221 GCA_003153585.1 Acidobacteriota bacterium
TGCGAGAACGCCAGCGTAGTGGCCCCGCCAAAGGTACTGAATATTTCGCTCACATTGTCGGTAGTCTTGCTCCAGACATAGTTAGCCGTCATGGTCAGTTGTTTGTAAAGATTCGTTGCGCGGAACTGAACTTGCAGCCCGTTGTAAAAGGAATAACCGGTGTTGGTCCGTTTGCGAACAATGCCCTCGTCGCAATTTACACGTCCTATCGAATTCGCCACAACCGCATCCGCCGAGGGGCAAGGCGTCACGTTCGCTGGTAGCGCATTCGGGAACACTGCCGCCGTATCGGCAATGAACGGATTGTCATTGATGGATTGGAAAAGATTATCACCGTGGTTCCCTACGTAGCGAACCTCCACGGCCGTCGCGTTCGAAATCTGCCTCTGGACTCCAAGCGACCAGCTATGAACGTGATCCGGCCCAAAGTGCGGGGTGATGGTTGTTTCGTCAAAGCTCCGCGGGTCGCTGACACCGGTTACCAGAAACGGAGCGAGCTGCGCGCGCACGGTGCCTCCGAACGGGGCCGCAGGCAGAGGATTTGCAGCCGCATCGCTCCCGCCTAGCGACTGCGAGAGCACGATCGGGGATGAAGTTGAGATGTTGAGGTAGATGTTGTAGAACGGCGGATCGTACGAGAGTCTGTANNCCCAGCTATTCTTGGGAGCTGGGATCGAAGGAAAGGTGGTAACCGAATTCGGAAGAGAGGGATCCCACAACGGTGTAGCACTCTTCTGGTTCGCAACCGTTTCATCGTGGAAGAGATTCGCAGGCTGGCCATAGTAAGACCAGGTAAGCCCGAGATTCAGCGTCAAGTTGGGCCTGAGCTTGTAATCGTTCTGGACGTACAGGAATGTGTCGTTTTCCTTGAAGTCGAGTTTTGGACTTCCTTGCGTAATACCAATGGTGGTTGGAATGTTGCACGCGAAAGCTGAAAGGGGGTCCAAGAACCCACCCGGTGCAACCGTGCAATCCGGAGTAACTACGTTCGTCGCGGCGTTATTGGTGAACGCAGCGTAGTCGTAGCTTCCGTTAAAGTTCGGAAGGAATATGTTCGGAGACACCTGACGTGTGAAATTCACACCTGCTTTCCATTGGCTCTTCCCGTGGACGTAACTCCAGTTGTCCTGGATCTGATACGTATTGACAATGCGGCCTTGCGGTGCGCTATCGAGCGGTCCGAAGCCGAGAACGGACGGCGTGTCTGTAATTGAGACGCTCGCCAGGGCGTTGCCAATGTCGCCCTGAAGCGGGACCGTATTCCCGATGGAATTGCCGCCAAATTCGGTGTTCTGCCGGCCATAAGACAACCGAAGCTCGTTCGTCATAGACGGCGATATCGTGTGAGTCCAGCCAATCAGCGCGGTTTGGCTGCGGCTCGGAACCGAAGCCGGATAACCCGACGCGGCCGTCCCGAAGGGATCGCCATCAATGGAATTGGAATAGTTGTAGATATAGCGAAGGTACACTCGGTCGTTTGTATACTGGAAATCGGAGCGGCCGATAAAATCGTATTCGTGAAAGGGTGTGCCTAAAGTCCTCGTGACGCCTGCGAAGTCAACGGAGCACGACGGGTTCGTGTCGGAACCGGTAAGCGTGAGCGGAGTTACCGTACCGCTGGGCATCGGGTTCCCTGCCCCGATTCCATAAGGTCCAAAGGTCCGCAACGCCGCTACGCTGGCGCTATTCGGATAGCATGCCGCCAACTGCGCCAGTCCAGTAGGTGTGGGAGTCAAAGAGCCGGTTTGGTCCACCGAATTCGACTCGATAATCTGCGTGTCAAACCCGCCAAAAACGAAGATGTGGTCTTTCTGCACCGGGCCGCCCACCGTGGTGCTGGCAAACACATTGTTGAACCAAGGAACTTTTGTGAGGCTCGGATCTTGGAATGGCTCCTTGTCGACGTTCGTCAAGCTGTCCAAGGCTGAGTTACCTTCGGCTCCGTTGATGGTGCCGTGCCAGTTGTTAGTGCCCGATGGAGTCACCAGGTTGACTACGGAACCCGAGTTGCGTCCATACTCGGCTCCGAAGTTGTTGGTTGTGACCTGGTATTCTTGAACGAAGTCAGGGTTTGAAAGGAACAGCGAGGGCCCGGCAACCGAGTTGTCGTTGTTATTCTGGCCGTCGATTTGTTGATCATTATTCCGGCCGCGAATGCNNTTCTCCTGCAAACCAGCAAAGCTCGTGATCTGTTGAGTGGTGAACGTGGTGGAGACTTGGGCCTCTGTCGTTTCGATTAGAGGCGGAGCTTCGGTGACTTCCACCGTTACGGTGGATGCACCAACGGCCAATTTGATCAATCCCACGCCCTGGTCTGTCCCAGACGAAACCACGACGTTGTTCACTACGTACTTGCTGAAGCTCTGCTTCGTAAACTCCAGGTTGTAAGTTCCGATCTGCAACTCCGAGCAGCGGAACAATCCAGCACCGTCCGTCGTCGTAGTTGCAACCGAACCCGTCCCGGAATTGATGCACCGGACTTCTACGCCAGGTACAACCGCACCAGATGCGTCGACCGCGGTGCCCGATATGGACCCGCTGGTCACCTGTGCCTTAAGGTGCGATGGCGATGTCAAGATTACGAAAGACAATGCCAACATCAAAAACAGCGCTCGCGTAACTGCTGTGAACAGACTTCGACCCTTCATCATTTGAGTCCCCCAATCCGATAGTCACTTCCGGCTGGCGCCCATGCGCCAGACAATCTCTGGGGCTCTCCATGCAGTTTCACAGCCAACAATCAGAAAGGCGGTGCGAGGCGCATAACTAATTGATTTGACGGCACCAGCGCAGTAATTCCAACGCGGGATGATCTACATTTCTCCGAAAAATGCGATGGAGCTTGGAGCAGTGGAGGAATTATTCGTAGAGCATATCTACGTGATTTAGAAGATTTAGATATGCGGCGGCATTAGTCTGCGGTCTTAGTCGCTGGCGGAGGAATCGCCGGGCCTTCGCCTTTTACGTAATGATTGTACCAATCCAGGTAGCGCTCGTAGCGGTCTTGAATGAATGATGGGCGAGAAAACTCATGGTATTCGCCCGGGTAAACTACCAGTAAAGTCGGCACGCCGAGCCGTTTCAGGCTTTGGTACATCTGCTCACCGTTAATCACTGGAACATTCCAATCACTCTCGCCTCCCATAATCAGCGTCGGCGTCTTGATTTTTGTCACTCGATTGAAGGGCGAGAGCTTCTCCCACAATTCGCGGTTCTCCCAAGGCAGCCCCAGTTCGATTTCCCAGTCTCTGGAATACAAATCGTGTCCCCAATTTGTGATGTAAAGAAAATTTCCCGCGCCCGAAATTGCGGCTTTGAACCGGGTAGTCTGCGTAATGATAAAATTGGTCGAGATGCCGCCATATGACCATCCCCCAACGCCAAGCTTGTCAGGATCCGCAATTCCCTGCGCCACCGCATAGTCCACCATTGCCATATCGTCTTCGAAATCCTTGTGGCCCCAGTCGGCGTAAATTGCTTTGCAGAAATCCTGGCCGTACCCAGAGGACCCCCGCGGGTTCGGCGTTAGCACCACGTAGCCGTTCGCCGCAAAAAGCTGCGGATCGAAATTAAATTCGGCGTAGTACGCCCACACCGGCCCGCCGTGCGGACGCAGTATCGCCGGATAGCGCGTCCCTGGTTTATATTCCGGCGGCTCGTAGAGATATCCCGCCACCGTCGTCCCGTCTTTGCTTTTGAAATGCACGTATTCAACGTCGGGAAGCCGAATTTTCGCCATCAACGCATCGTTTGTCGTTGTCAGCCGCTTCAGATCACCGCCGTCCGCGGATAGAAAGTACACTTCAGGGGGGCGCGTCAACTCTCCGATCACGGCAACCGCTGCGCCATCCTTGCCGAGCGAAAACGACTGCACCATCCTTCGTCCGCCGATCGGCCGCGTAATTTCGCCACCCATCGCCGGAACCCGCATCAAATTCTGCGTGCCATCATCATCCGCGATGAAATAAATCCATTTCCCGTCCGCCGAAAAACGCGGCTCGCTCGAGTTCCGGTCGAGTTTAAGTGTTAATACTTTCGCGTCGCCGCCGGCTGCCGGGGCGATTGCAATGTGGAATGTCGCGTATTGAAAAAGTTTTGGTTCCAGCTGGCTCGTAAACGCGATCCATTTGCCGTCCGGCGACCAAGCGGGGGAGCCGTCCGTTCCCGGATTCGTCGTTACCCGAACGAGCGATTTGCCCTGATCCGTATTGTCCGCGGCCACCACCCAAATATCCGTGTTGTAATTGCGATCGGGGTCCTCGGAATCCGAACGGTTGCTCTCAAACGCAATCGACCTCCCGTCCGGAGACCACGCCGGCGCGCTGTCGTCATAATCACCGGAAGTGATCTGCGTCATTTTCCGGCCGGCGAGCTCAAAAACATAAAGATGTGTGCGCCGCCGGTCCAGGTAGCCGATTTCATCTTCTTTGAAATGCAACCGGTCGATCACCCACGGGTGTGCCTTCGGCTTCGCGTCACTCTTGTCCTTATTTTTCGCGGCCTCGATTTCGCTAATCGACGGGTCCTGCAAAATTAAAACAATTCGGTCTCCAGCGGGAGACCACGAAAAGCTGTTGACGCTCTGGATTGTATCGGTTATTTTTTGCGCTTCTCCGCCTTCGCGATTCAGTATCCAGAGCTCTTCCTTCTTGCTGTCCTCATCCTCCTTTTCGCCTTTGGGCCCGGCGCGCCCGGAAAGGAACGCCAGGTATTTTCCGTCCGGACTCCAGCGCGGATGATCGCAGGAGACTCCTTCGGCCGTCAGTGGAATCGCGGAGCCGCCCGAAGTCGGAACCATCCAAATCCGCGATTCATTCTTGTCTTCCTTTGGATCGTGGGTCTTCACCACATACGCGACCCACTTTCCCTCCGGACTCAGCTGTGCATCTTCGATTTCGAGGATTCGGAAGTAGTCATCTATTGCCAGGTTTCGCGTCGCTGCGGAATTTTCTACTACCCCGGCGCCTGTGCCGGGCACTGTGCCGGAATTTTGTGTCGCGGCAGGACTCTGTGCCCAAACCGCGCATGCAAGGAAAACAACGGCAAATAACGCCATGAATCGAAACCTCATGCCTAGGCCCGCCCCTCAAGGAATTTGTCCTGCATTCTGCCCCGTAGCATACACAAGGCGCCGGCAATCGTTTCACAAAAAAAAAGGCAGGACCATTGGCCCTGCCTTTTTTAAGCCCATATTTGCGGAGATGGGTTTTTTTCGACGCTTCCTCAGAACCGGGCTAAACTTCGATCACCATCAACCAGCTAGCTACCCTTTGACGGATTCATCGTGATTGAAGTCACATGAATCGTGTCGCCGTCGAGCGTTCCCTTCACTGTCACATCGTGCCCCTCGTGTCCGGTAGCCTTGTCTTGCGGTTCCAGCACGTACACTTTCTTATCACCCGTGTTGTAAAGCGCCAGCTTAGCGCCCCTGGCCACGCAACCCTTGGTGCAACCGGCGCCCTGTTCACTTGCGTCCTTGGCGCCACACTTGTCATTCGTAATAATTCCAGACCACGTTCCGGCCGTCCCCGCACTTTGCCCGGCCATCGAAAGGCCGCCAATAAAAAGTATTGCCGCCGCGCACAGCATTAGACGTTTCACCATGATCGCACTCCTTTTCACAAAAAAACACATCGCTCGATTTGCATAAATATCGAGGCGGAACGACCCTACTTTGTCACTTGTACTTATTTTTGTCCAGCATTCCAAACCTGAACAGCCTGAGCGCATTTTCCGCGGCATCCGAACAGCCTCCGGCGATTGACAGATGGCCGCATGCAATTTAGGCTCACTCCCGTGCCCACTACGAAGACTTCTCCGCCATTCTCCATGCGTCCGAATCCGCATATCTACGAGATCAATACCTGGGCTTGGCTCGAACGGATTTCCGCGCGTCTTGGCCGCACCATCAATCTCTCAAGCATGCCGGATGCGGGATGGGATGCGTTCGCGCGCCTTGGCTTCGACGCGATCTGGCTCATGGGCGTTTGGCAGCGAAGCCCGGTTTCCCGCCAGATCAACCTCGAAAATCCCGCGAATTTCCCCGATTATGACCGCGCTCTTCCCGGCTGGAAGCCCGCGGACATCGTCGGATCTCCCTATGCCGTTATGCAATACGTTCCAGACCCGCGCATCGGGACCTGGGACTCTCTCGATCGCGTCCGCGAGAAATTGCACGCGCGCAACATGGCGCTGTTCCTCGATTTCGTCGGAAACCACAC
>PLZZ01000160.1:6230-7046 GCA_003153585.1 Acidobacteriota bacterium
GCACATCTCGCGCAACTGGCCAACATCGCAAAGCATTGTGACGGTGTTCGCTGCGATATGGCTATGCTCCAGCTGAACGATATCTTCGAAAAAGGCTGGGCTCATCTTTTGGGAAATATTCCGCAGCCGGCAAAAGAGTTTTGGACCGAAGCGCGCGAAGCGGCTCCCAATCTGATTTTGCTCGCCGAGGCATACTGGGGCACCGAGCCGCGGCTCATCGATCTGGGATTCTCGCTGGCCTACGATAAAATTCTTTACGATGCCGTGCGCAACGCAGATGTAGGCGCGGTCCAATCCCGATTATCCGGCATTGGCGATCAACAAACTCACTACGCGCGCTTCCTTGAGAATCACGACGAACCTCGGCGGGCCGAAGTAATTCCTAACGACCACCTGCCCGCCGTCGGAACATTGATGGGAACTCTACCCGGAATGCGCTTCTATCAGCAGGGCGAACTCGAAGGATGCAAAATTCGCCTGCCGATCACGTTGCGCCTGGCTGCGGACGAGCCTTCCGATCCTTACAGTCTCGCGTTCTTCCAGAAAATTCTCAGCCTCACGCGTGAAGATGTTTATCACCAAGGGAATTGGAGCGCACTCGAAGTCGCCGCGGAGGGTTACACCTCACCCGCGGGACTTCTCGTGTACGAATGGAGATCGAAGAAAGCCTGGAAAATAATCGCCGTCAATCTGGCGGCAGGCGCTTCGCAAGGGCGCGTCCATTTGGGAGAACGCGTCTCTCCTGCGCAGCAGTATGTCTTTAATGACGAACTAAACAACGTCCGCTACGACCGCACCGGAGACGAACTCCACAAC
>PLZZ01000160.1:7108-19047 GCA_003153585.1 Acidobacteriota bacterium
ATCAGCACTCCAAATGAAAGCGCCAATCGCGGACGCCGTTTGATTGTCCACATCGCTCCACAGAGCGACATGCTCGCCAGCAACATCGCCAACCCGCCTGCGAATCCGCCCGGCAACGGTCTAAATCCGGGAACCGCTCCTTTACAGAATGTCTGCACGACGATCGCTACGTTAACCGCCGTCCCGGTCAACACGATTGAACTCGGCACAATGTTGCACGTGATGTCCTGCGACGAGCTCGTGCATCCGAGCTGTACCGTCCCGGTCGTGCCTGCCGTTCCGGTTAGCGTCAAACCAAACACCGCACTGCTTCCGGGCGAAGTAACCACGGTCGAAGGACTTCCCGGAGCAACCGTGATAATCACTGGAGAACTGCTGTTGAATGTTGCGGTCACTGTTACAGCTGCGTTCAGTGTCACAGTGCATGTACCCGTTCCCGGGCATCCTGCCACTCCGCTCCAGCCAGCAAACGTCGATCCATTCGCCGCCGTCGCCGTCAGTGTGACTACCTGACCGCTCGTAAAACTCGCCGAGCATGTCGTCGGGCAATTGATCCCCGCGGGGCTACTCGTCACCGTGCCCGTTCCCGTCCCCGCCTCGTTTACACTCAAAGTGAAATTGTTCGTGCTCTGAGCGAAATTAGCTACAACGGTCGTGCCCGCTGTAATCGTAAACGTGCAAGTGCCCGTCCCTTCGCAGGGCCCCGCGCCCCATCCCGTGAAGGTTGATCCGTCAGAAGCCGTAGCTGTCAACACGACCGTAGTGCCACTCGCGAAATTGAATGAACACGTCGCTCCACAATTAATACCGGCGGGACTACTCGTCACCGTCCCAGCGCCATTCCCCGTTTCCGTTATCGTGAGTATAACGTTGCCGCTCGCCTCGATCGTCGTCGGATCTGTGGCATTCGCAGTCACCGATCCGCCTCCCGACACGCTGACCGCATTCACAACCGATGCCGCCGCATTGCCGGCTACGTTCACTGTCACCGTAATTACCGGATAACTCGCGCCGCCCGCCAAAGCGTCGCTGCGCGTGCAACTGGCCGCTGCGCACGTCCAGCCTGTTCCCGCCATCGACACCAGCGTCAATCCCGCCGGAACTGTGTCCGTCACCGTCACCGTCCCGTTCGTGGGCCCGCCAGTTTGGCCATTCGAAACCTTTACCATGTACTGCGCGTTCTGCTGGCCCTGGGTGAAGTTGCCCGTGTGTGACTTCGCGATGGCGAGAAGCGGAGGGCCGATGGGATTGATCACAGCTGAGTCGCTCGCGCTGCTCGGGGCCGAGCCGCCACCAGAGAGAGTCACCGTGTTCGTCGCAGGCGACGGGGTGTTTACCCCGACGTTCACCAGGACGGTGATCGGCGGGTAATTTGAGCCGGGAGCGAGAGCGTCGCTGCGAGTGCAGACGTTCGCCGCGTTGTTCGGAGGGCCGCAGGTCCAGCCCTGGCCAAACATGGAGACGAGCGACAGGCCGGATAGATTCGAGTCGATCGCGCCAGTAAGTCCGGTCGAGTCGTAAAGGAAGGTCTGCCCTGGTAGAGTGCAACAGTTTACCGTGAAGTCGACCGTGCTTCCCGCAGTGAGCGTTTCCACCACCGAGAAAGGCGTAAGCGTATTGACCGTGTTGCAGGTTTTGCCGTTACCAGGATTACAGATGAATGTGGAAAACACCGAGGTACCGTTCACCAGAATGCTGTCTGTTGTGCTAGTGGAATCCAAAGCGGAATAGCTTCCGGTGATTTCGTAAGTTCCGGACGCTGGGGCGGTCCAGCGGACGGCGGCGTCTGTTCCGCCGGTATTCGTCGGATGCATCCAGAGCATATCGGTGGGCACGATAACCGTGCCGCAACTAACGGTTGAGCCGGTGTTGTTGGCGATCACATCCGGGTAACCCTCGCCCGACCAATAAGGAAGGCTGCAAGTAGGAAAGGCAGCATCCTGGCCGGTGAAAAGCGAAAACGCCGGTGGCGATTCCACGTACTGACCATAGCTCCACACGCCGTTTGGATTAGAGGTTCCGGAAAAACTGGTCGCAATGTCCTGGGCCACGGCGGTCAGCGTGGTATCTGTCACGATGACGGTGCCGCTGCTGGCTGCCGCATTCGCGCCGTTCGATACTGTCACGGTATACTGCGCGCTGTGTTGGCCCTGAGTGAAATTGCCCGTGTGCGACTTCGTGATTGCCAGTGCTGGGCTGGGGCCGTTTGCCGAAGTAAACGTTACTGTCACTGTTTCTGCTGCAGCGGGCATGTTGAACGAACAAGTCGTCCCACCGCCGCCCACTACACAGGCTGTCGGAGTACCGCTAAAGGTGCCGGTGGAACCCGTCGGCGGTATTTCCGTCAGAACCACCGGCGCGTTGAACGTTGCGATAACCGAGCAGTCAACTATCCCCGCAGCCGGCCCGCAGCTAATACCGCCCCCTTGAACATTCACCGGGTTACTCGTAACCGTGCCTCCGGCGTTTCCGGCTCGGTTCACCGTCAGCAGGAACGTGTTTGCAGCAAACGCCGCCGTTGCAGACGTTATGCTTGGACTGATCGTAAAAGTGCAGGTAGCCACCGGGCTCGCGTTACACGGTCCGGCCGTCCAGCCCGTGAACACCTGTCCCGAAGCCGGAGTCGCTGTCAGCGTCACTGACGTGCCGGAAACAAAAGTAGTCGAGCAAACACTGGGCGGCGTGGGGTTCGCACAATTGATCTCATTGGCGATTGTAGGATTTGAAGTGCTGGTCACCGACCCGTTCCCCGTTATGCTTACAGAGAAAGGACTCTGCTGCGATGTGAACAACGCACTGACGGTTTGAGTCGCGCCCACATTCACAATGCACTTTATGACGTTCACAACCGTGCAGGGCCCGGTCCAGCCGCCGAAGTTTGAAGTGCTGTTCGGCTCGGCCGTCAACGTAGTGAGGGATCCGCTTACCAAGGTTTGCGAGCACGTACCTGTAGTGGTCCCTGCACTCATGTTGCAATCAATCGCGCCCGTGCCTGTCCCATTCGTCCCAGTTACGATTCCGCCTCCGGTCGCGCCGGTGCCGGGCGTTACGTTGAGTGCGAAATCTGTCGTTCCAGTGTTAAACGTCGCCGTAATCTGTTCATTTTCGGTCACGGTGACCGAACAGGTCGCGCCAGAGACAGTACATGGCGTGCCGCTGGGCGCGCCCCATCCAGCAAACACCGCTCCGGGACCTGGCGTCGCTGTCAAAATCACTGCGGTTCCGCTCGGGTATGTTGTAGAGCAAGTGCCGGTAGCAGGTGGGCCGCTTATGTCCGCGCAGTTGATTTGCGGAGCGGCGTTGCTAGTCACGGTCCCGACCGAGGTCCCTTCTAGCTCGACCTCAAAACTAAAACCCGTCGCAGCCGTTACCGTCAGTGCAAGCGTAGGAGCCGTCGTGCCGGTAATATTCGCCGTGATTGTTGTTGGGCCGGCCCCGACCGCCGTCACCAGCCCGCTCGAACTTATCGTCGCCGCGGCTGTGTTAGAAGACATCCACGTCGCCGAGCTCGTCAGGTCCTGGAAAGTTCCGTCGCTAAAAGTTCCCAGCACGGTAAGCTGTTCCGTATTTCCAACCTGCAACGTTTGCGTTGTTGCAATGATATTCGCGCTGAAAGAAGCCGACGCAGCGCTCGTGAGCGCAAATATCACCGCATCCGGCTGGGGAGCCGTAGGAGAAGTGCAACTCGTACAGGTTGTTTGAAAACCATTTACCGTCGTTGCCGGACTCGTGTTCCCGAAATAGTTCGCGGAGGTCGTACTCCCGGTTGCGTAGATTGTGTGATTCGTGTCTAAGCCGAGCCCGTCGATCTCTTCGTCTCCTCCGCCTCCGATGTAGCTCGAAAAGAATATCTCGGCGTTCGGATTCGCACCTGTATTCACCATGAGCCCGGAGACGAAGCCATCCTGTGCACCCACCAACGCCGACTGGAAGGCATTGGAAGTTGGAAAATCCGCCGATTCAGTGTGTCCACCCACGATGATGTAATATCCGGAGGGGACATGCGGGTCGAAGGCCAGCGAACGAATTACATCAAATCCGCTGCTACCCCCGAAGTAACTGCCGCACAGGAGGCTGGCTGAACCGCTTTTCGTCGTGTCCATGATCGTGAAAAAGCCCGTCTCCTGGTTCGTGGAACTTGCCGCAGCGTTTGTCGTTTGCCCTGAAAACGCATTGAAAATCGGAATGTCCGGCGCGTTCGTCGTGCTGTTGGAAGTCGTGTGACCACCAAGGGCTACGACTCCGGTGCTGTTGGAGACAATTCCGGCGCCAAGATCAACCGCGCCTGCCTGCACGCCAGTAACGCCGCCGCCTCCGAAGTATGTTGCAAACTTCAACTCAGCCGCGCCGCTCAAGCTCGTGTCCAGCTTCATCAGGAAAGCATCCTGCGTCCCCTGCAACGTTGGCTGGAAGCCCAGGACTCCCGCCGCCGCACCGCTGAACGCCACCGTGGATTCCGTGTTGCCGCCGAGATAGATGACGTTTCCGTTGGCCGAATCAATAACTCCGCCGCAACCACTCCCGGAAAAACCTGTGCCCGTTTCCGTGCTGCCTGCCCCAACGTTCAAGTAGCTAAAATAGGTGGGGGTCAAGTCCGAGCGTTGCAGCTTGGCGGTAAAGCAATCGGTAGTGCCACTCGCCGCACCAGTCAAGCCGTTGTTGAACGCCGTCGCATAGGCTCCAGCCGTGGTTGGCAGGTTCGTTGCTTGCGTCGGGCCCGTAAATAGAACGTTTCCCGAAGGATCCACGAATACGAAGCCGTTCGACATCTCGTTGTTGCCACCCAGCAGGACGGAATGATCGATCGAGGCACCGTTTGACACCAGCCGGGTAACAATCGCGGCTGTTGTGTCACTGCCCGTGATTGGGTTGAGAACCGAACCGGGATAATCGGCGCACGTCGTTTGGCCGCCAATCACTGGCTCTACTAGCGATGGTCCCTGACTCTCGTCCAGCGCCAGCCACACTCCCTCGCTCTCACAGACCGCGCCGCTTTCAAACGCCGTGCTTCCTCCGATGAAACTCAAATAAACCAGCGATCCAGAGCCGGTTTTCTTGGGATCAATTTCGGTTACAAAAATGTTTACGCTTACGGTAGGATTGCCAATGCTCGTGCTGGCCTCCGGAAAGCTGGTGATATTGCTGCTGAGCCCTGTGACGTACACTTTTGGCGAACCCGGGGTCGATGAATCCACAGCAAGGGATTCCGAAAGTTCAGTCCCGGTACCCCCCAGAAACGTCGCGTAGTTAATAGCTGGATCGATGACTAATACCCGGTTGCGATCGTAAGGGCCTAGATCAAACGTCACCACGTTTTTTGCGTCCAATACGAAGCTGCCTTTCACTGTCCGGCGGCCGGAGCTGTCCGGCTGATAGACGACCGGCTTGCGCATTCTAAAATCCGAGCTAGCCGTATGCAAAACCAGGTCGCCGTCCGAGTCAATCTCAACTTTCGTCGCGCCGCTGATTTTGAAACCAATCTGACTGGGATCGGATCCAGGTGAAACTATGAAATCGTATTCCAACTGTCGTTCGTCGCCATGAAACAAAAGGTCTACACCCGGATAAACTTTCCCTACCTGCACTTGAGAATAAAGCGGCACACCAGTGCGCCAGTTCGCCGGATTCTTCCCGATCAGGTAGTTCACTTTCCCCGGCAGCTCTTCGAGCCCCTGAAATTCCGGGGCGGAATTTGCACCCAGGAGTTTCATCCTCAGCACCGATCGGCTCGATGATTTCGCATCTGTTCGAAACCGCGCCGGCAGCCCGTCAAATTTGTCCTCACTCTTCGAGACAGTTTTTTCTTCCACCAGCACAGTTTCTGTCGGCGCCAAGAACATGGTGTATCCGTTGCTACGCGTCAGGTAGCGCACGCTCGGATCAGTCTGCCCTTCGTTGGCCTCAAAGAAGAGCGGCAGGTGAATAGCGCTCGCGGCAATTTGCCGATCGTTTGCAATGGGCGCTGGCGTGAGCGCATTCCCGCTGTCTTGCGCCCGCTTCGTTTGCGCGGATAGTGCGTGTTGTGGCAGCGAACTGGAAAGGTGCAAAAAGAGGCAAAGAATTAGGAAGCCGGGCGTCTGGCGCAAGATTCGATCGAACAGCATGGTTCCTCCTGCCGAAATCATGATTGGCAAATGGGAAAAAGTTTGACCAAAATTAGTACCGACGTACCTCGCCTAGGAGTATTGAAAATACACACTTACCGCCTATGGTGGTGTTCGTAAGCCACTTAACTGGGACTTGCCGCTTCAGGCGCCTACGCACCCTGCCTTGAAGGGTGCAACTCCGAAACCAAACACACTGGCGTCAGGGGCTCCCGGAAGGCGCATTCCCACAGAGAAGACCGCATTTGCCTGGAACAGCGAAATTCCGCCGACTCTCGGCTACGGTAGGACGTTCAACGTTAAGTTCACGCTTGAGACTGCCCCGTTCGGCGCCGTCGCCGTCACAACCAACGGATACAGTCCCGGCTTCGTTGCCGTTCCTCCCGGCGATTTTGGCAAATTGTTGCACGCCGACATTCCCACCGCGATCAGGACGAGAACTCCAAACGACAGGGCCCACCTCGGACGCCGTTTGAATGTCCACATTGCGCCGCATAGCGACATGCTCGCCAGTAACAATGCCATCCCGCCCCCGAATCCTCCCGGCAACGTCGGTTCGAAGTTCGGCACAAATCCTTTACAGAATGTATTCACCACAATTGCAACGTTGATCGCTTTTCCAGTCAAGGTGATGGTACTCGGCACGATGTTGCACGTGATGTTCGGAGAAGTGCTGGTGCATCCGAGAGTCACCGTCCCGGTGGTCCCCGGTAACGCAGTGAGCGTCAAGCCAAACACCGCGCTACTGCCCGGCGTCGTATTCACCGTCGAAGGACTTCCCGGAGCAATCCCAATCGTCACCGGAGAATTTCCGCTGTTGAACGTAGCCGTCACAGTTACAGCCGCGCTCACTGTCACAGTGCATGTACCCGTTCCCGGGCATCCNNCGCCGTCGCCGTCAGTGTGACTACCTGACCGCTCGTAAAACTCGCCGAGCATGTCGTCGGGCAATTGATCCCCGCGGGGCTACTCGTCACCGTGCCCGTTCCCGTCCCCGCCTCGTTTACACTCAAAGTGAAATTGTTCGTGCTCTGAGCGAAATTAGCTACAACGGTCGTGCCCGCTGTAATCGTAAACGTGCAAGTGCCCGTCCCTTCGCAGGGCCCCGCGCCCCATCCCGTGAAGGTTGACCCGTCAGAAGCCGTAGCTGTCAACGTAATTGGAGTGCCGCTCGCAAAGCTCGCCGAACACGTCGCTCCACAATTAATACCGGCGGGAGTGCTCCTCACCGTTCCTGCTCCCGTCCCCGCCTTGGTAACAGTCAGAGTGAAGTTACTTGTAGTCGTGTTGAAAGTAGCCGTCACCCCTTCAGCGGCACTCATGGTCACCGAACACGTACCCATTCCGGTGCAACCCGCTCCACTCCATCCCGCAAACGTCGATCCACTCGCCGCCGCGGCCGTNNGTTCCCGTCCCCGCCTTGGTAACAGTCAGAGTCTCGCTACTGCCCGTATTAAAAGTTGCCGTTACCGTTACGTCGGACGTTACGATCGGCACCACGCATGTCGGAGGATTCGTCTGGGGATTGGCCGGTACGCAGTTCGCGCTGAACCCTGCGAATGTCGACCCCGCCGCCGCAGTCGCCGTCAGCGTCACGCTGCTGTTGTCCGAAAACGGTGCTAGGCAGCTCGAGGGGCAACTAATGCCGGCAGGCGTGCTCGTCACCGTACCTGTTCCGGTTCCCATATCTGTGACAGTGAGATTGTTTGTGCCTACTAATTTTTCCCCAAAGATCGCTAATCCTGACGCCTCACTCTCGCCGTCCGCATTGGCCGGTAGAGTAAATGTTACCAACTGTGTACCGCTGGCAATGTCAAATCTATAGACGGTGCCAGTTTCCAGATCTGCAGTCCAAAATGAAGTGCCATCAGGATCAAGATTCAAAGCGAAAAGTGTGGACGGCGCCAGACTCGGAGTATAAGTCATGATCTGCGAGCCGCTGGCATTCAACTCAACGACTACGGTCGAGTCGGCCACCAATAGATTTCCATTAGGAAGCACCCGAAACGCATAGGCGGACGCGCCCGGCAGGTTGTCAGCGAGATCCGCGTTTTGCGTACTCGTGCTGATGTTAAAGCTCAATACCGATGTTCCCTCCGACGTATACAGCAAGGTCTGTTGGTCCGGGAGCAGTTCAACCCAGTCGGTGCCGCGGCACTGTCCGGTGACCGTGAACATGTTGAGAAAGCTTCCGGTTGGATCGAACTCATACGCAGTTACGGATCCCGAGGGACAACCGTATTCCTCGGTTGCAGCACCAACGAATGCATTGCCGGCCTTGTTGAACAAAATGGATTCAGGAAACGCGACCCCATCGGCGCTCGTCGGGAAATTGCCAAACGGTCCAATGAAGTTGCCGTTGATGTCAAATTCTACGACCCCCACCGGAGGAGTGCCGTCGAGACCGCCAAATGTGGTAACAAACAAATTCCCCGTCTGAGCGAACGCCATTCCCGCCGACAAAGGCTGAGTAGTATTCAATGACCCTAAGAGAGTACCGTCGGGCTTAAAGACATCAACCAAACCGCCCGCATCCGAGACAAAAACCTCGCCGGGAGCGTACGGGCCGGTAAAAGGGGGCGGAGCTTGTAGTGGCCTTGCGCGCTTAGGCAAATCAGGATCCCAACCGCTCCTACCAGTCTGTGCAGAAGGAGGCGCAACAGACTTTGGTGTAGGCGGCGGAGCCGTGGCCTGCTGCGGCGAAGCGCTGGCACCCGACGACAGTACGGTGCCAAATATCAGAATTGAAAGTACATGGAAAAAGGCGCGCAGCACTCGCATTCAAAGACTCCTTGTCCGGGGGTCTGATCACCTGCGGGGAAAACGAGGTGCCATTTTCTTACTGACATCCACCCCCGTCAAGCGATAGTTCTAATTGCCATTGAAAACACCCTGGCAGTTCAATATCATTCCGCACCTTGCACTCCGGCTCGATGCGGACTGAATCCGGCGAGAACGCTGCGGCCATTCCCTCTGACGGTTCACACCTCCGCCAGATTGGCTTCCTCCCCCTTCTCGCGCTTTTTTACGGCTACACCGCCGGAGGCCCTTTTGGCTACGAAGGTATCTTCCACGATTCCGGCCCCGGCATGGCCATCGTGTTTCTCGCCTTTGTTCCCTTCTTCTGGAGCATCCCGATTTCTCTCGCNNCTCTACGGCGTGCTGGTGATGGATTACCTCAGCGAATATCTCCCGTGGATCACTGGAAATATAAAATGGGCGGGCGCTTGCCTCGTCCTTTGCCTTCTCGCTTACCTAAACGCGCGCGGCATTCAGATCGCCGGATGGCTTTCCGTAGCTTTGCTGGTCGCAGTGTTTATCCCTGTGGCATGGCTATGCCTCGTCTCGCTATTCCATCTGCATTACAACCCGCTGCTTCCGTTTGTCCCGCCGGGCCAGCCCTTGGGTGCAGTCTTCGGCAGAGGCTTAGCCCTCGCCATGTGGAATTACGCAGGCTACGAGCAGCTTTCCAGCATGACCGGCGAGATGAAAAATCCGCAGAAAACTTTCGTCCGCATTCTCGCCTGGAACACGCCGATGAATATCCTCACTTACATTCTGCCCACCACGCTCGCTCTCGCCGTCCTCGGCAACTGGCAGGAGTGGAGAACCGACTACATCGTCACCGCTTCCCGCCTGATCGGCGGCCCGCTTCTCGGCGCAGCCATGCTGATAGCCGCGATGATCGGCACGCTGTCGCTTTCCAACAGCACCATCCTCTACACCACGCGCATCCCCGCCACCATGGCGCAGGACGGCTACTTGCCCGCATGGCTCGGCAAAATCCATCCGCGTTACGGCACACCCGTGCGCGCGATTGCTGTGTCTGCTCTGGTTTATTGCGTTCTTGCGAAGTATCCGGTGGAAGACCTGGTGAACATCTACATCTGGACGCGCATCGCCACCACTCTGCTCACTCTTCTCGCCGCGTGGCGCATGCGCCAGAAATTGCCTAACGCGCCGCGCAGTTTCCTGATCCCCGGCGGCGCCGCTGGTATCGCCTACATCCTCATTTTTCCGGCGATTTTGTGCGCCGTGAAGGTTTACTACAGCGAGCCGCTAGTCCTGCACTGGGCTCCCCTGCTGCTCGCGTCCGGCCCCATTGTGTACGCCATCCTGCGCTGGGGCTTCCACATGAAGCCTGCCGCCGAGCCCGCCGCTCCCGGATAATCTGTCACTCCGAGTCCGCCGCCTTGCAGTAGCTTGTCATTCCGAGCGCAGCGAGGAATCTGCTCTTTTTCCCGTTGGCGAACGATTACACCGCTTACTTCGTTGCGCCCACTTTCTCCGACACTGTCTTCGCCTGGAGGAAAAGCAGCAGATAATCTTGCCCGCCGGACTTTGAATCGGTCCCTGACATGTTGAACCCGCCGAACGGATGCGCACCTACCAACGCGCCGGTGCATTTCCGGTTCATGTACAGGTTTCCGACGTGAAATTCCTCTTCCGCGCGCTCTATTTTCTTCGGGTTCTGCGAATAGACCGCGCCAGTCAGCCCAAATTCGCTGTCGTTGGCCATCGATAGCGCCTCGTCAAAATCCTTGGCCTTGGTAACCGCTAGCACCGGCCCGAAAATCTCTTCCTGGCAAATCCGCATCTTCGCATCGCAATCGCTGAAAATGGTCGGTTCGTGGAACCACCCGCGCGCCATATCTCCATCCTGCAATCTGTGTCCGCCCGCCGCCAGCTTCGCGCCTTCGTTCTTCCCAATCTCGACGTAGCTCATCACCGTCTTCAGTTGCTGCTCGTTGATGCACGGCCCCATATCGGTCGCCGCATTCAGCCCATTGCCCACGCGCAACGATTTCGCGCGCTCCGCAAATTTCGTCACAAACTCGCCGTAAACTTTCTTCTGCACCGCGACGCGGCTCGCCGCCGTACACCTCTGCCCGCTGGTTCCAAACCCGCCCCAAATCGCGCCGTCCACCGCGAGGTCCAGATTCGCGTCGTCCATCACGATGATGATGTTCTTCCCGCCCATTTCCAGATGGCACTTCTTAAAAGTCGGCGCGCAAGCCTCGCTGATGATGCGCCCCACTTCNNCACGCCCGGCGGCAGCCCCGCTTCCGCCATCACGTGAATCAAGTTGTAGGTCGAAAGCGGAGTGTCTTCCGCCGGCTTGATCACCACCGTGTTGCCGCAAATCAGCGCAGGCATAATTTTCCACGACGGAATGGCCATGGGAAAATTCCACGGCGTAATAAACCCGTTCACGCCCACCGGCGTGCGCACCGACATCGCAAATTTGTTCGGCAGCTCCGAAGGAGTGGTCTGCCCAAACTGCCGCCGCCCTTCCCCCGCCATCAAGTACGTCATGTCGATGGCTTCCTGCACGTCGCCGCGCGTTTCCGCCAACACTTTGCCCATTTCGCGCGTCATGTCCTGCGCGAAGTCTTCCTTGCGCTCGGTCAGAATTTCCGCCGCGCGATAGAGAATTTCGCCGCGCTTCGGAGCAGGCGTCAGCCGCCATTTTTCAAACGCATTCGCCGCCGCGTCAATCGCAGCATCCGCGTCTTCCGCGGACGACGCCGGAAACATCCCCACCAGCTCGTTGGTGTCCGCCGGGTTGCGATTCTCGATCGCCTTCCCGCTCCGCGCCTCCACCCACTCTCCATTAATGTAGTTCTTAAAAACCTTCGGCATTACAGCCGTAGCCATGCGCATCCCTCCGATAATTTCGTGTCAATATTCGATGAATTGGTGTGAGCCAAAGATGCAAATCTAGAACCGGGTAGAAATGTCGCGGTCGTTTGTTTTGAGTGAGTTACGGCGAATTCTACTTGTTGAGCAGAACCGGGTAGAAATGTATTGATGCAGACCGAACCCTTCGCAAAA
>PLZZ01000050.1 GCA_003153585.1 Acidobacteriota bacterium
GTCATGGTTGGAACCGCCGAAGAAACTTCCGAGGAAGATTGGAGCCGCGTGCTGGCGACAAATTTGACCGGCACATTTCTCGTCTCGCGCGCAGCGATTCCGGCCCTCAGGAAGTCCGGGGGCGGCTCGATCGTCAACATCGGCTCGTACCTTGGAATCGTAGCCCGCCGCCAGCGCGCCGCTTATTGTGCGGCAAAAGCCGGGGTTGCCGGATTGACGCGAGCGATGGCGCTCGACCACGCGCAAGATAACATTCGTGTGAACTGCGTGTGCCCGGCGATCGTCGAGACCGAGATGGCACTCCTCTCGCTGTCTAAGGCGCGAGACCCCGAAGCAGCACGAAGGCAGCGCATCGCGGAACTTCCGCTCGGGCGTTTTGGAAAGCCGGAAGACATCGCGCTGATGGCTTTGTATCTCGCGTCCGACGAATCTTCTTGGGTTACCGGCACCGTAATTCCAATCGATGGAGGTCAGACCGCTTCCTGATATGGCGCGAGCTTCCAAGCCGACCGAGTATCTTGCGGCAAGTGANNGGGGTGGTTCACGGCGGGGTACTCGCGGCGCTGGCTGACACGGCGGGAGGGCTGGCGACGTACATGGCGTGTCCGCGGGGGACGCGAGTGGCTACGGTGGAGATGAAGATTAATTTTCTGGAAGCGGTGGAAGCGGGTACGGTGTTCGCCGAGGCCGAGGTGGTGCGCAGGGGGAGGCACATCGCGGTGGTGGATTGCGACGTGCGCGACGACCGGGGCAGGCTGGTGGCCAAGGCGCTGATGACTTTCTTTGTGGGCCCGTTTAGAAGAAACCGAAAGAGCCGGTCCTAGTTTCCCTCTCCCCTTCGACCATTACACTCTCGCCACGACTTACTGCCCGTTTGTGCCACCCTGCGCGGCTTCGTCGCCATCCTTATAGAGGTACTTGATGGAGTGCTTGTAGAGCAGGATGTTGGGGCTGCCGTAGCGGGTCAGCTTGATGCATTCGCGGTCGTACCATTCCACGGTGCCGCGCAGCACTTCGCCGTCGTTCAGCACTACGGCGACTGGCGTGCGGGACTGCATCTGCTTGACGAAGTAAAAATTCTCAGCGTGCGTCTGTTCGGGAGGCGCGGGCTTTTTTCGCGGCGCGACCTGCTGGGGCATGGCCTGCACCGGGCGGGGCGCGGCGAACTGGTCCTTCACCTCCGTAAGGCTGGGGCGGAAAAGTTTGCGATTTACCATATAAGTGCTCCTTGCACCTTCTCCTTGTTATGACTGTGCCGGGAGAGATTCGGTTGCAGGATTTAGAAAAATAGTCGAAATTTTATTTGGTCCTAGCGGTTTGCGAGCGAGGCCAGGTGAGCGTCGAGGCCGAGTTGCCGGCCGACATTACGCCGCAAGCGGCTATCCAGCACGTCAAAGCCCTGCGTAGCCCGCAAGATCCATTCAAAGTTTATTTTCTGGCCGAGGGCCTCTAGCTCCCGGCGTAGATCCGGGTTTCGAGGCAAGTTTTGTTTCTGACCTTGGGAAAATTCCAGAAGGTCGGTGAGCAGACTATAAAACAGGTCCAGAATATTTTCAAACGATTCCTTTTCGCGTTTGGCGAGCTGGGCGGTGGCGGCAAACATCTGGCCGGATTTTTCTCCGGTGATGGCCTGGCCGAGCAGGGCCAAAACAGCGCGGCGCAGGCGCGAGGANNTCGCGAACGGGGGCGAAATGGAATTGCAGGCAGCGCGAGCGGATGGTGGACAACAAAGAATCCGGAGTGGGCGCGAGAAGGATCAAGGTGGCGGAGTCCGGCGGCTCTTCCAGGATTTTCAGGAAGACGTCGGCGTCAGTCCAGCGCATGGTGTCCGCGCCGTCGAGAATGAAGACGCGGCGGCGGCCTTGGGGCTTGAAATAAGCGGCGCGCTGCACGGCGCGCAATTGGCCCACGCGAATCATGGGACGCGCGACGGGAGTGCGCAGGCGCACGGGGTCGGGAACGATGAGCCAAACATCGGGATTGGTTTCGATGAGCAGGGGCATGCGCTCGACCATGGCTGCGTCGGCGCTCTCGCCGCGTTCGGCGAGGCCCAGATCGATCAGAGGCGCGGGATCGGCAAGGCGCGCGATTTTTCTGCAGGGTTCGCATTCACCGCAGAAATCGTCTTTGAGGCGTTCGCAGTTGGCGGCTTGGGCGAACATCCGGGCGAGCGTGTATTTTCCGATTCCGCGGGGGCCGGTGAAGAGCAGCGCACTGGGAACGCGTTCGCGGCGCAACATTCCGCGAAGCGCGGTGACGATGCGTTCGTTGCCGAGAAATTCGCCGAAGCCCATNNGCGGCCGCCGCGCTATCGTAACATTCGATTTTCACCCAATTCGGCTGGCGCGCGAGCTGGTCGTACACTTCCGAAGTTGCCTGCAAGTGCGCGAGATCGGATTCGTGAATGTCGTGGCGCAATTTTGTGTAATCGCGGGCAGCCTTTTCGCCGACCAGGCGATGAGCTTCAGCGGGAGGCACGCGAAGATAGATGACGAGATCTTCGGCGGGCAGCGCGTACACCTGATATTCAAGCTGCTTGAGCCATTGCAGAAATTCGGCGCGCTTTTCGGACGGGACGCGAGCGCTCTGATGCGCGAGATTCGATCCGATGTAACGGTCGGCGACGACGGTTTGTCCGGAGGCGAGATCGGATTCGATGCGAGGCTTGGCTTCGAAACGGTCGCCGGCGTAGAGCAGGGC
>PLZZ01000244.1 GCA_003153585.1 Acidobacteriota bacterium
TTCTGCACCGTCGCCAGCGATTCGCCCAGATCGCTGCGCAGTTTGGTTGCGCCGTCTCCGAGAGCATCGAGGACTTTTTCTTTGGTTGCCGCGGTGACCTGCTTTTCAGCCAGCGGATCGCCGGTCTGGCAATTCACAGCTTTCAATCCCAGCACGTACTCGCTGCCCAGGCTCGCAATCGTTCCGGCGATGTAGGCTTTGCTTCCGGCGCGCTGGCAGACTTCGCGCGCCACGTCCGGCGTGAGTTTCGTATCCTTCGGGCGGGTCATCAACTTCAGCGTCGCGGCGACTTTACTATCGGGAAGCACGTTTAGGAATGGCGACTGGTTCAGCGAGACGGTGAGCGCCGTCTTCAGCGTGTCGTCGAAAACCGGATCGCCCGTCGTGTTGGTGAAGTCGCCCAGCACGATCGTGTCTTTCTCGGTGAGCCGGTTCGCTTGCGCGTGGCGCGCGTAGTACAGCCACGCCGCCCCCGCGATTACCACCAGTGCGAGCGCGGCTGCGGGCACCAGAACCTTCCATCGTGTGTTGCTCGGCGCGGGAGCTTCGCTAATTGGCGTGGCGATCTGCGTCGCCGGCTGCTGCGGAGCCACTTGCGTCGCTGAAAGGTGCGCAGCCGGGACAGCTCCCGAGCCCGTTGTGGAGACGCGGCCGGAATCCGTGTCGCGCTTCAGCCGCTGCAAATCGGTGCGCATTTCAGACGCGTGCTGGTAGCGCAGGTCCCGATTTTTCTCGAGCGCCTTGTTGATGATCCGTTCGAGTTCCGCCGGCACGGCGGGATTGAGCCGCACCGGAGCGATCGGCGCGCGATTCAGAATCTCATCGAAAATCTCCGCCGAGCTGCCTCCCGAAAAGCCCTGCTGCCCGGTGACCATTTCATACAGCACCAGGCCGAACGAAAAAATGTCCGTCCGCCCGTCGAGGTCTTTCGCGCGCGCCTGCTCGGGAGACATGTACGCCAGCGTGCCCATCGCGGCGCCGGGCGTGCTCAGCTCCAGCTCCTGCTGCGTCCGCGTTGCGTCGCCATCGGCGCCCAATTTCGTCTGCACCTTGGCCAGGCCAAAATCGAGAATCTTCGCGTGGCCGCGCTTGGTGACGAAAATATTCGCCGGCTTGATATCGCGGTGAACGATGCCTTCGGCGTGCGCCGCGTCCAGCGCGTCGGCGATTTCCGCGGCCAGCGTCAACGCGAAGTCCAGCTCCATCGGCTTGCCGGAGATCTGGTGCTTCAGCGTGGAACCATCGAGAAATTCCATGGCGATGAACACTTCGCCGTGCTGGTCGTCAATTTCGTGGATGGTGCAGATGTTCGGATGATTCAGGGCCGAAGCGGCTTTGGCTTCGCGTTCGAAACGCGCAAGCGCCTGGGGATCTTTCGCGACCTCGTCAGGAAGGAACTTCAGCGCCACGAAGCGGCTGAGCTTGGTGTCTTCCGCTTTGTACACCACGCCCATTCCGCCACCGCCGAGTTTCTCGACAATGCGGAAATGCGATATCGACTGACCTATCAGTGAGTCGGGGCTGGGCACGCCGCCCACATCTTAAGTTGGCAAAAACAGCAAGTCAACGATACGAATTAACGAAGGCCCGGTGTCCCGCCGTGAGTCTCAATGCCAGTTTAACGCACTTACCGGACATGTCCGATTATCCGACTAATCAGCCATTGGGACTATCGCGGCTCCGCGCGCGCCATACACACGTTCAGTTTGTCGAGCCCACCCCATGCGTCGAACAACTGCTTCGCATTGATGACAATCTCTTTAAGTTCACGTGGTCTGCGATTTCCAGAATCAGGATAAATAACATATGCAACGTCCCGGTCCTTCCCGCCCGTTCGCGGATTAGAGTCGATGCCCAAGGCCTGAGCAAGGGCGATTGAGCCTTCACCGACGGGAAGGTTCGCTGCGCTTTCATCCGCCACAATGGCCTCCGAGATTTTTCCATTTTGAAGGTTTACGACGGTCGCGAAGTCACCTAACCGAGCATAATTTAGAGCCTTGGGGTGAAGCACAACGTACGGAATCGTTGCCGCGTCCACGTACCTATGCGGGTCACGGGCCCTTGGATTGTCACGGTCATACAGCGCGGTCGTAGACACGTAGAAACCGGGCGCGGGGTCCGACTCCAATTGGACAACGGGACGGCCGCTCGTCTTTTCATCTTCGGTTACCAATGCCCACCAGTTTCCTTCGTGCCCCGCGTGGTTCAGCGAATCAAGTCCGAATCGGTCGTTCGGGTGATACGCACGGTAGGCACCGTCTGCGTCTACAGCAAGCCCCGCCTTGTAGAAGAAGGCTCGGGGACTCGACGGAGAGGACCAGATGACAACGTTCCGTGCAACGAAGAGCTTGCTCTTTTCGCAAGTCTCATGCGAAACGGGATGGGACGTTTGCGGAACACTTGGAAGCAAAGTCGAAACGAGCAGAATTGCCAGTCCGTACTTCATCACGGTGTCATTCACTGCTGAAAAGGTACCGCGCCCACCCCCGCAGCGCAAACCGAATTGTCATCTTCGTTGGGAGCAGCGACCCAAGTCCTGATTAACGCGCTAACCGGACAAGTG
>PLZZ01000027.1 GCA_003153585.1 Acidobacteriota bacterium
GCTGCTCAGTTGAGTGGCCTTGAAAGAGTTTTGAAGGCCGGCTGTAACCTTGGCCTCGATAATTTTGACGGCCGCGCTGACATCGCAGTCTCCGAACTCAGTGAAAATCACCCCAAAAACAGAGTTCGCCTCAAACCATCCGGCCAAGTCAGTCTCGCGAATCGATGCACATAGAACGACTGCAATCTGTTCCAAAAGAGCGTCCGTTTTCTTATTCTTCAACCCGCCGTCGATCAACATCAAAACCAAATGCTTTCGTGAACGCTCCGACCTCTTTCTTTCTCGGGCCAGCATCCGGCGAAACTGTTCTTCCGAAAGAAAGCCCGCCATCGAGCTGGCGGAATTCCCATTGGTTCCGACTGGCTTCCTCAACTGTTCAACAATTCGTGGTTTTGTTGTGGACACTCGACTCACTTGGCCTTTTTGCTGGATCGTTCTCCGAAATTCACTTCAGCGTTACCTAAGTCCGCATTTACACGACAATCTGAGCGGGCTTACACATCACTAACGTTTTTTCCATTCGTGATTGCCGTGACAATGACGTCGCGGCGACGAACGCACAATCGATTTCCACCGATACCGAACGCTGGAGCAGCGTGATGGAAAGCACCAGCCGATGACTGCCCTTGAAATCCATTAGGATCCCTTCAATACCACACAAAGAACCCGACTCGATGCGTACTCTCTCGCCTACTTGCAAAAATGGCCACGGCTGGTTCGGAAGACCCGTGCCTGCCAATGTCTGGATGGCGCTGATCTCCGATTCATCAACCGCAACGGGCACCCGGTTCACGCCGACTATTTGCATTACACCCGGGGTCTTCATGATGGGCAGGCGATCTTGGGCATCGAAACGGCAAAATAAATAGCCGGGAAATAATGGCGTTTGCACTTCCTTGATCCGGTCGGACCAGCGTTTCCTGCACTTGTAAAGCGGGAGAAACGACTCGTAGCCTTGCCCCAGGAGGTAGTTCGCAACGCCTGCCTCATGGCGCGTTCGAACCTGCAAGGCGAACCATGGGTGCTGAGACACACCCGTTTGTCTGGTTGCCTCCGCGTCGCATCCGGTTGTGAGAATTGCTCTCATATTTGTACACTCTGGTTGGGCTACCGCCATGCGAGTCACAATCGACCCCTCAACTAGATGTTTGCACGACGGATGCCACTAACAAACGCTAGTCGTTCTTTTTGGTAAACCTATGAAACTTAATGCCTTAATTGTGAAAATTCTCGGGTACTTTGTCGCCCTCTGGACAGCTATGTTACAACTTTATGAACATTGCTATCCCAGAGTTCCACTTGTTTTCCCGACACCCAACCTACTCTCAACAAAGGACATGGAGCCAATTCCCAAGGCAACCAACATTCGGGTCACACGTAGCCGAAACGCTCCCTTTGTGGCAGGGGGCCTTCTGGCAGCATTCGGCAGGCCAAACGGTACTCTCAGGACCGACATTATTTGGCTTCCTCTTGTCCATACCCGTATCCTGCATGATAGTAAGATCCATAACCCTGCGACTGCTCCACGGCATTTAACACCACGCCGACCACGTTTCTTCCCTGCAATTCTTGACAGGCACGTTCAGCCGTCAGGGTCGGGGTCGAAGCGGCACGCACCACCAGAATCACACCATCAACATGGTCGGCCAGTAGGCTTGCATCTGCCACAGGAAGTAACGGCGGCGAGTCCAAGATGACCCAATCAAATATCGGCGCGACCCGTTCCAACAAAGTCTTAAGGCGCCCGTTCAACAGCAGTTCACTTGGGTTGGCCACTTCTTTCCCGCCAGGAATGAAACACAGGTTGCCATCCTGACCGTGTTGAATAACCGATACTTCATCCGCCTCTCCGAGCAAATAATCCGTCAATCCCGGAGAAGGCGGTGCGCCGAGCGGGACGTGGAGACGCGAACACCGCAGGTCCGCATCAATAATCAGACATCGCCGATCGGGCTGGCGAACGATGGCTTGGGCCAGATTATTGGTTACGAACGTTTTGCCTTCCGCCGGTATCGAACTGGCAATCAGGAGAGTGCGAAGCTGTTGGCTGCCGCGCAATTGGTAAAGTCGGGATCGCAAAGTGCGAAACTGTTCCGCCGCGTTGGCGCTTAAAGCGGGATTAGAGAAAATGTTTACATTGGGATCTGGATGCCAGTGAGGATGTGCGCACTGTTGGCACAGATCTTCAAACCGTCTTAGATTCCCGGATTGGGGAGCGACCGCGGCATGTTTGAAAATACTTGGCGCATCATCCGATACTTCATGCGCACGCGGGATAACCTCTGTCGCCGTACTTGGCAGAGACGTAGGGTTACCGACCGGCTGAACCGCAGCCCGCTCTTGTTCGGCCTTTTTTAACGCTTCGTGAATGCGACTCATGGTTTCCTTTCGCGCATCGTCACCGGCATAATATTCGCCTCGCGCAAACGACTGAGCAGTTCATCTAAATTCTGTAGCAACGCCTGGGCGTCTACAGCTTGTTTATTGCCATTTGAAACTCCTGCAGGAAGGACCGGTTCGATCTCATCGAGCTGGAATTCCCGCGCTACCTCTTCCACCAAATGGGCAGGAACAGGCCGCAAATGGTCCACGTACGCATTGATCAAGGAATGTTCGCAAAGTAGGTTGACCACTCGAGGAATTCCTCGCGAATATAAGTGCACGGTTTGAATAGCTTCCTTCGAAAATATCGGCTCCCCATTTGCGCCGGCGATACGCAGACGTTCAGCGATGTACCCAAAGGTCTCCTCCAAGGTTAATGCCCCGGTGCGACACCTCAAAGTAATGCGCTGCCGCAGCTGCCGCAATTGCGGCAACTTCAGCTTTTCTTCCAGCTCCGGCTGGCCTGTCAGCACTATCTGGAGCAGTTTTTCCGTCGAGGTTTCGAGATTGGTCAGCAGGCGAATTTCCTCAAGCACCTGCAGCGACAAGTTCTGGGCCTCATCTACAATCAGAACGGCCGTCTCGCCTGCCCGATACCGATCCAGTAACCACGCATTGAGCTTGAGTAACACCTGGCTCTTGTGCCGCGTCTCGCACGGAATCTCGAAGTCAGCCATCATGAAATCAAAAAGCTGGCTGACATTAACTTGTGAATTGAAGACGAACGCCGTCGCCACCCGCTGCCCGTGTAACCAATCAAGCAAGCGGTTCAGCAGGGTTGTCTTTCCGGTGCCAACCTCTCCCGTAAGCAGAATGAAGCCTTTGCGATTCTGGATGCCGTACGTCAAGCCGGCTAGCGCCTCCTGAATTTGTTTCGTCAGGAAGAGATAACGCGGGTCCGGGTTAACATTGAACGGGCTTTCGCGAAGCCCAAAAAATTTCTGGTACATTTAAGTTAGGCCCTCGCTCCGACTTCTACGGAAGCATTGCCCGGTTTCTGGATGCCCGGCTGCTTGGACTTCGTGGCCAGCAATTGTTCAATCGAGGGAACCATCGCGAGCACAGGCAGTCGTAAAGCAAATTCGACGTCTCTCTCAGTTCTAAATGACGTATCTCGAGACTCCAGAAGGAACGCAATGCCGATTCCCAAGGCTAGGCCGCCGGCCAATCCCCCAAGTGCGAAAGCCGGACGGTTTGGAAACGAAGGCTGATCTGGCAAATTGGCGGGATCGAGGATTTTAAACTGTTCGCCTTCTTGTTGACGCTCAAGGTCAGTCGCCATTGCGGATTGGTCCCGCTTCTTCAATAGATCGTTATAGAAATCGAGCGCCGTCTGGTAATCACGTGTCAGCTCTTTGTATTGCTGTTCCACCGCGGGACTCGATTGCACGCGGTCTTGATAAACTTTAATCGCCTGCTGAATCTTCCCTTGTTCTCGGGTTTTCTCGGCGATCACTTGATCTGTAGTGTGAACTTCTGCGCGTAGTTGCGCGATTTGAGCCGGTTCCGATGCCGCTTTTGACGGTTTATCATCGTTAGCTTTGGGAGTATCATTATCGCCAATCTTTTTTTGCAGCGCAGCGATCGCATTCTTGGTTTTCACCACATCCGGATAGTCGTCCGTATATCGCGCTTGAAGATTTGCCAGCTGCGTTTGCAAGGCGGTCAGCTGCGTATCCATTGTTTGGGGACTGCTGCCGCTCTGTGCCGCTTGCCAGGCACCCACTTGTTGCGCCAGCATGGACTCTGCAAAGCTTTTGTCCTGTTGCGCGCGCGCTAACGCCTGTGTCGCGGCATCAAGTTGTGAAGTCAATCCCATTAATAAATTCAGGTTTCCTTGCTCTTCATCCGGGAGTGATCCGATGTAGCGGCTTTTGAATGCCGCCAGTTTCGAATCCTGTTCATCGAGTTTTGCCTTCGCATCGACAAGTTGTTGGGCCAAAAATTGAGTGGTATCTTCGGAGCGCTGCTGCCGAAGGCGAATGCTCTCTTCGATGAACATGTGTGTTACGGCCGAACAAACTTCCTGAGCTGTTTGGGGGTTGTCCAGAGTCACGATGATATGAAAACCCGGCAACTCCTGTGCCCGTGTTTCAGCCATCGGCTGGATGGGAGTTATCTCAATATCCTTTTGAAGCCGCGCTACGAGCGCGTCCGGTGGTACCCGGTTCACATCTCCCGAGTACAATCCATATTGATGGATGATGGGCTCGAGCCGCGTCCTGCTTAGGATTTCCTCCTGCATGCTCGCCAGTCGTGCATTGATTTCCGTCGTAATCACCGGCTTCACAAAGTCTGTTGGTACAGTGGGTGGCTCGATGAGCACGAGGGTTTGCGACTTGTAGCGATTCGGAAGTACCCGCGAGACGCCGTAAGCCAGCGGTGCGCCGACTACGGCGAGAACGGTTATCAGCACCCACCGGCGTCGTAAGATTGCGATGTAATCTGCTTGAGTTAATTCTCGCTGAGTCATTCCATCCTCTTTTTCTAGTTCTCGATTTGATCTTGCTACTCAATCGGGATTGGTTGTTTACGCCAGCCCACACCAAACGTGATTAGATTACGAACATAGCTTGATCCGCATCCGCTTCCGGTGCAGAACGACGCATTCGAGTTTTGATACTGCAATTGGTAGCCCAAGTTCAGGTTCAGGGAACGTCCCCACAAACGGGTATAATTCAACCCGGTAAACCAGTAATCGAAAGGTTGATTTGAAAATTGGATCTGCGGTAATCCACTAACAGCAACTTCCGTGTTTCGAGAGTATCCGACGTTCCAGCTACCGCTAGAAACTCGCGATAATTGCCGTGCAGCGGAGCCCGTCACCGTGTCAGCAAGTGAGCCGACAAACACCCCGGATCCGCCGGAGACACCATGGCTGTAGCTAGCCGATAATGCGATGCGTTCCATTTGATATTGCACCGATGTTGAGAGAAACCAATACAGGTCGTTCGTGGAACCTCCCGAAGGTAAGCCGATGGTGCCAACGCCCGTCCCGGGGATGATAGGCGTATTGATGAATGTAAATTCTGGCCCGGCTCCTATGCGGAATGCCAAGCGTCCCGTAACCTTCCTGCCGTAAGAAAATAGCAAGGTGTTCGTGTTGATCGATTCATCGAAGTTGTCATAGCGAAATCCACCAAATACATAGGAAATTCCAAGAGTATCCTTGCGAGTTATTTGGTAGTTGTATCCCGCTTGTGCAATTACGTCGCCGTAATTTAGCAGATCTCCATTAAAAGACTGCAAAAGAGAATAGCCACCAACGAACGTGAGGGATGAGCGCGGTGTAAGATATATGTCGACCTCGCCGAGAGAGGTATTGAGGAAGCGTTGGCCTTCGCCTGTGATAATTGTCTGGCCGGGAACAATCCCTCCCAGCCCCGGGGACCCGCTGGGCAGAGATATGCCGGGAAATCCACCTGATCCGAAACCACTTTCAGGAGTGTAAGCCGCTTGCTCTATAAGCGTGAATGCCCAACGCCGAAAGGTGAATTTGTCCACAAAATTTAATTCCTGAATAATTCCGTTGCTAGAACTCCCATCGTTTGAAAAAACGCCGCCCCCGACATAGCCCAATGTCATGTCGGACCTGCCCGACAGCCAGCGCAGATCGACCCCTCCGGTCAGAGAAGTCCAAGTGGTCAATCCGCTATCCGCTCCTCCAACGGGAGGCTCCGAATCCAGTGTGACCGCTAGATCGACGTGCGGAGTCCAATAGCTATGGTTCGTCGAAGGTACACCGATGGACGGGTCCTGGGCCCCAGTTAGTGCGCTCTTATCAGGCGTAAGCTGGGCCGGAGGAGCGTTCTGATCGGTACTGTCGGCTTGCGAGGCCAGCGGAGAATGATAGGCAGGGATGGGCTGGTCCTGGGTCTGCTGCTGAGCCTGGGCGGCAGACGCACCCAGTGCAACAACACAGAGAACAATCCCGAAGAGGTAGGCTGATTTACGCATGAGGTCTTCTAGGGCACCACGATCGTGTCCCCGGCCTTTAACGAAATGTTTTGCTCCGGGCGCTTTCCGCTAATTACGTCCTTGTAATTAACTGGATACTTCTGTTGCTTTCCATCTTCCATCCTTAGGACATAAATACTCTTCGTCTTCGCGAATTGTGTGAATCCCCCCGCGCTGGAAAGGCCCTGTAGCACGTTCATCCCGGGCAACATGGGAAAAGCGCCGGGGCGTGTCACTTCACCGAGAATATAAACGCGCTGGCTGTTAATCGTAGTGACGATCACGGTAACTTGCGGATCGGTCACAAATTTCTTCAGGCTCGTGGTGATTTGCGCCGCCAGTTGCGACGGTGTCATGCCCGCAGCTTGAACGTCGTTCAATAGCGGAAGCGAAATCCTCCCATCGGGACGCACCGGCACGACACGGGAAACTTCAGGCTCTTTCCACACGCTGATGTCCAGCACGTCCTGCGCCCCAATGATGTAGTTCGGGTCCTGTGTAGCGACCTTCTGAGTTGCTGAACTCGGGTCCGCACTGGCAGACTGAGCTGCCTGCCGTGCATTGTTTGCGGCTTGCCCCGCTCGCGCGGGAATTACAACCGCGATCAGCGAAAGAATCATCCACACCTGCAATCGTCTCAACATCTCGCTCTCCTACGTCGGCTATTCGGTTCTGGAATCCGGCAGGCCGATCTGTTTCAACTTATAGAGAAGGGACTTGTAGCTGATCTGCAATTCTTGTGCCGCTCGTTTGCGATTCCAACGGGTGCGCGCCAGCGCTTCCAATATCATTTCCCGCTCGGCCTCACGAGACGCGGCTCGGGCAGCAGCCTTTAACGAGTAGCTGCGCGTTTCACTAACCTCGGTTCGAGTCTCAACCGGTTCGGCAACCAGATCGGGTAGCGCGAGATTTTCCGCACCGAGCGCCACGATTTTCTTCACTGCATTTTCGAGTTCGCGTATGTTTCCCGGCCAGGAATAATCCAATAACATTCGGAGTGCCCGGGGGCTTAAGGAAGGGCGCGGGCGGCCAAATTCTGCGGCATATCTAGTCAGGAAAGACTCCACCAGAAGCGGTATATCCTCCTTGCGATCTCGCAGCGGAGGAAGACGCAAACACACTCCATTGATGCGATAGTAGAGTTCGCTGCGGAAGCGTCCTGCCCTCATTTCATCATCGAGATTCCGATTGGTCGTGGAAATCACTCGAGCTCCAAGCGAACCTCGGCGAGGCCTCGCTTCGCCATCCGGCAACGCGTAAACGAGACTGCGCTGACAAGACGAGTCCAGTTCACTAATCTCATCGAAGAAAACTGTCCGATTCAACGTTTTGACCTCTTCCACCGATATGTCGCTTTTGCTTAATCCCAGTTCGCCCGCAAAGTTCGCGGGGTTCATCGAAGCACATGCGATCTTAACCAGTGGCTCGTCACCGTTCGCGGAAAGGTGGTGGATTCTTCGGGCGAACATCTCTTTGCCGGCTCCGCTTTCCCCCATCAACAAGACCGGTATATTCGTCGGAGCAATCTCGGCAACCACGTTTTCAAGTGTTTGCATTGCGGCACACATGCCGCCTACAAAGCCCCATTCCTCTTTAACTGAAGCGATTCCGACCCCATTGCTCGTCATAGATGTCGTTCTCATCCTCTGTCACGGACTACCGCATGTATATGGGACTACCGTACGCCCAGTAGTGACTGCAATGCCGTTGCCAGTGACCCAAACGGTTATGGTAGCAGGGCATTCTCTGTAAGATACTTATTTTGTTACATTTGTGTCCATTAGCTCAAATCTCGCATCGCCAGTTCGTTACTGAAATCCTAAGAATGTTCCACGAATGGGCAAAAAGCTTTCCCTTTATGCCCCCCTCCGAGAAGTTTCTGTTCCAGGCGGTCCCAGAAGATGAACTTGCCCCGCAGCGGGTCGAGCCGAAACCCCTCGAGGAGTCTCGACAGCAATTGATTCCAGGTAAGCTGTTTATTATTAGTTAGATAGAGCGGGTAGTGGCTGGAACGAGTGCGACACCCAACACCCCGCTAGATTGCGTTCCCACGAAGCGATAGAATTCCGCTGTGGGTCCAAGATCGCCACGAAAGGTCGAAATGAAATTTGGCAAGTTGCATTACCGATGGTTTAGCTTACTCATAGTAGTCGCGCTAATGGCTGCGTGTTCTCGCGACCCGCAGATCCGCAAGAAGGAGTACTTCGACAAAGGATCTTCATACTTCGAGAAGGGCAAATACGAGGAAGCGATCATCGAATATCGGAATGCCATCCAGATCGATCCGAACTTCGCCGACGCGCATTATGAGTTGGCGCGTAGTCTTATGAAAAAGGGAGATTGGACTCATGGTTTTCAGGAACTGGCGCGCACTGTCCAACTCGAACCCTCCAACCCAAAAGCGCAGCTTGACCTTGCGGAAATGTATCTTGCTGGCCGCAAGTTTCAAGAAGCGCATGATCACGCTGATCTCGTTTTGAAGAGCGATCCTCGCAATGCGCAAGCCGAGGTAGTACTTTCCAATTCCGATGCGGCACTGGGAGACCCCCAAAAGAGTTTGAGCGAGGCTCAAGCGGCCGTGCAGATGGATCCGAACCGATCCCAGTCCTATTTGAATCTGGCATTTATGTACGAACGATCGCACGAGCCGGCTGCTGCAGAACAGAATTATTCAAAAGCGATCTCGCTGGATCCGAAATCCACTCCCGCAGTAATTGCCCTCGGAAACTTTTATGAGCGTCAAAAACGCTGGCCTGAGGCTGAGAAGCAATATCGAGCCGCCATTGCTCGCGATTTAGCGAATCCATCGCCTCGCGTTGCCCTGGCCAATCTTTATCTTGCGGAAGGGAATAAGTCCGCGGCCGAACAAACGATGCAGGAAGCCAAGATCGCATTGAAAGACAGTCCTGCCGGCTACCGGTTGCTCGGAGATTTCTATTTAAGCCAGGGCGAATTAGACAAGGCGGTCGCGGAGTTCAGCACGATCCATTCTCTGCATCCAAAAGATAATGCCATCGCCGAGGCATATGTCCAGCTCCTGATTCAGCAAAACCATCTGGATGAAGCTACCAAGGTCAACGACGCGGTCCTGAAGAATCTTCCCTCGGACCCGGCAGCCATGATCCTGCGAGGCGCAATATTGAATCGCCAGCAGAAACAGGCCGACGCAATCCACGTTCTGGAGCCGGCAGTAAAGAGCGCGCCCGACAACGCCGTCGGACATTTTCAACTCGGACTTGCTTACGCGGGCACAAAGAACTTTGGACAAGCGGAAACCGAGTGGCGCGACGCTGTCCGGCTGCAGCCGTCCATGACAGATGCCCATCGAGCGCTTGCGGCTCTCGCATTGCAGAATCACGACCCCAAGCTGTTGGTGGAAAGCGGCGCATCTCTAAAGTCCATCTCTCCCGGCGCCGCCGACGGATACATTTACGAAGCCGAGGCTTTTTTGTGGCAGGGAAATCAGAGTGCGGCGGAAGTGGATTTGAAGAAGGCCATCGAAGTAGCGCCACAGAATCCTTCTGGGTATATCAAACTGGGCGATCTGCGCATGGAGCAGAAGAAACCCGACGACGCTGAAAAATATTTTAATCAGGCGCTCAAGATTGATCCGTCGTCTTCCGATGCGCTCACGGGGCTCGTGAACATCGCTATTGCTCGCAAAGATCCTGTCAAAGCACTCCGCATGGTGCAGAATCAGATCGCGCTTGTGCCGAACAGCAGCCCCTTTTATCTTCTCCTCGGACAAATCGAACTCCGCAACCAGGACCAGGGAAAGGCGGAAGATGCTTTTCAGAAAGCTGTTGAACTCGACAAAAATAACGTGCCGGCGATTCTTTTGCTTGCAGGCGTCCAGGTTGCCCGAGGGTCGGTTGACCAGGCAATTGCCAGCTATCAGCGGGCCCTGCACGACAATCCAGGCGATGTTCGTATTTACGTGGGCCTAGGCAGTGTGCTGGAGACAAAAAACGACTGGCAACAGGCGGAAGACCTCTACAAGAAAGCTTTGGAAATCCAACCGGATTACCCGCTCGCCGCGAATAACCTTGCATACCTGATGCTGGAGCACGGAGGCAACATCAACGTGGCGTTTTCGTTGGCGCAAACCGCGCGCAAGGGACTGCCCAATTTACCTAATGCGGCGGATACTCTCGGCTGGGCTTACTACCAGCAAGGCGCTTACAACGCGGCAATCGAAGCATTGCAAGAAGCTCTGAAAGGAAGCCCCGATAGCGCCACGTATCATTATCACCTTGCCATGGCTTACCAGAAGGCCAACAATCTCCCAATGGCCAAGAAGGAATTCACTAGGGCGCTCCAGATTAATCCCCAGCTAAGTCAGGCGGAAGAGATCAAGAAATTAATTGGATCGTCCCAAACCCCCGACAAGTGATGACCGAACGACGTCGCGCAACAATCCCCTCATTTGCCGCTTGTTTTGTAAGAATTTTCAAACGATTTTCCAGGAAATCTTCCACTTAAGATCACGGTTCTTGGCCTTCTTTACTACCGAATTCGTTAGAGATTTCTAAGACGGATTCGGCCACCCAAGTGCACCATTATTCCCAGCGGAACGTTTTTCCCTCACGTCACATTAGGGTCCGGACCCGATCGGACGCTGGGAAACGATAAGCACTTTCTAGTGAATCTCAATGGCACTGACCTTCGGCAGGTTAGCGGCTCCCGTAGTAAATTGAACGGTGACTTGATTAGTGGTCGTGGTGACCGGGAAAGTCTTGTCGATAGCCGTCAAGGGGGCGCCCGCTGCTGCAACAATGTCGAAGTTGGTAAGTACTTGCGTGCCGTTGATGGAGACATTGAAGAGGCGTTGTCCGGTGGTGGTCCAATAGATTTCCGCAAACTTTAAGACCACGTTGTAGCTGCCATTTGGCACAGTGAATTGATAAGAGAAATCGCCGTAGCGCTCGG
>PLZZ01000080.1:0-4054 GCA_003153585.1 Acidobacteriota bacterium
ACTTACGAGCTCTGGTTCAAGGAGTTGCTGCACGATCTCGACGCCGTGGTTGCCAACCTTCGCGCCGCGGGCGCTGATCCTGCTTCTCGCGATGGTGTTTACGAAGCAGCGCGTTTGCTTCGCCGTTGCACGGAAATCATGCGCGTACTGGTGGAGCAGTTCACCATTCTCGAAACCATGCTGCCTTCTCACTTTCTCGCTTTTCGCGGCAAACTGAATCCGGCGAGCGGTTTTCAGTCCGAGCAATTTCGAGAGATCGAATTCTTGTGCGGTTTGAAAGACGAAAAGATGCTGCGTTACCATCAACTGACGCCTGAAACACATGCCATTCTTCACCGCAGGCTGAGCGAAGATTCGCTTCACGACGTTTTTTTTCAGGCTCTGAAATCGTTGGGAAAGCTTCCGGAGATGAACGCCAACGCCACCGATCGCGAGCGATTCGATTCTCGCGCGAAAGCCGTTCAAGCGTTGTACCAGGACGAGCGTAATCACCGCGATTGGATTGATGTCTGCGAGCGCTTGACGGAATTCGACGAGCTCGTTGTGAGCTGGCGGCTGCGTCACATTCAAATGGTGGAGCGCACCATTGGTGTGCGCATGGGTACCGGCGGAAGCACCGGCTCCTCGTATCTGAAACTCACATTGGAGAAAAAATTCTTCCCGGAGTTGTGGGAAGCGCGGTCGCTGCTGGAAGATTAAACCGGTCGTCCTAATCTTCGGCGATTCAAATTCTCTCTGCACATGCCAAGCCCGTCCGACACGATCACGCTCGTCGGCGCCGGCCTCACCGGTCCGCTGCTGGCGATTTCCCTCGTTCAACGCGGTTTCCGTGTCGCGATTTACGAGCGACGCCCGGACATGCGCCGCGTGCAGTTGTCGGCTGGGCGTTCGATCAATCTCGCCATTTCCGTGCGTGGAATTCACGCGCTGCGGGAAGCCGGCCTGTGGGAGTCCATGCGCCACATCATCATTCCGATGAAAGGCCGCATGATGCACTCGCTTTCCGGCGCGCTCACGTTTCAGCCTTACGGCAAAGATGAAACCGAAGTCATCAATTCAATTTCGCGCGCGGATTTGAACGCCGCGCTGATGAATGAAGCTGAAAAGCGAGGCGTCAATATTCATTTCAACGAACGCTGCCTGGGATTCGATTTGCATTCCGGAGCCGCGCGCTTCCGCAATGAAGAGACCGGCCGCGAATCCTCGGTCGAATCCAGCACCGTCATCGCCGCGGACGGCGCATCTTCTGCAATTCGGCTGGCCATGCTCAAGATTGGCGGGTTCACGCTTTCGCAGCAGTTTCTCGATTACGGCTATAAGGAGCTGACCATCGCGGCAGGACCGAATGCAAGCCATGTTCTTGAAACGAACGCGCTGCACATCTGGCCGCGCGGCTCGCACATGCTGATCGCATTGCCCAACGTTGACGGCACATTTGCCTGCATCCTGTTCCTGCCCGCTGAAGGAGAAGTGAGTTTTGCCAGCCTCGATTCCGAAGCGAAGTTCTTGAAATTTTTCCGGGCAAATTTCCCTGACGCCTTACCGTTGATGCCTCAGCTTGGCGACAATTTTCGCGACAACCCGACCGGCTCGATGGTCACGATCAAATGCTCGCCATGGCATGTGGACGCAAAATCGCTCTTGATCGGTGACGCCGCCCACGCCATCGTCCCCTTCTTCGGGCAAGGCATGAATTGCGCATTTGAGGACTGCACGGTTTTGCTGGAGCTTCTCGACCATCACGGCGCGGACTGGCCGAAGGTTTTTCCGGAGTTTGAGCGCGCGCGCAAGGACAATACAGATGCCATCGCGGATCTGGCGCTCGAAAATTTTGTCGAGATGCGCGACCGCGTGGGCGATCCCCGCTTCCTCTTTAAGAAAAAGGTAGAACTAGCTCTGGAAGCCAAATACCCGCAGCTCTTCGTCCCGAAATANNCAAGATGCTATGCTGGCGGAATTGTGCGGCTCGATCGATCGCATCGAGGATCTTGACTGGGGAAAAGCGGAATCGATGATCCACCGTCAGCTAAGGCCATTGGAGCAACTATAAGTGCCTGCCACTGAATTCAATTCGACGAAGGACTTCGCCACAGAGCAAACCGCTCGTGACCCTCTCGCTCACTTCCGCGAACGCTTTCACATCCCTAAAAAGCCAGACGGCCCCGACTGCGTTTATCTTTGCGGCCACTCGCTCGGGTTGCAGCCGAAATCCACGCGCGAATACGTCGAGCGGGAGCTGCAGGAGTGGGCGCGGCTCGGCGTGGATGCGCATCTTCACGCGCGCAATCCCTGGATGCCCTACCACGAGATCCTCACCGAGCCTGTTTCCCGCTTGGTCGGCGCTCTTCCCATCGAAGTGGTTGTAATGAATTCGCTCACCGTGAACCTGCACCTCATGATGGTTTCGTTCTACCGCCCAACCCCGCAACGAAACAAAATACTCATCGAGGCCAACGCGTTTTCGTCAGATCAGTACGCCGTGAAATCGCAAATTCAATATCACGGCTACGAGCCGGCAGATTCGTTGATCGAAATAGCCCCGCGCCCGGGCGAAACCTGGATTCGCACGGAAGACATCGAAAAACGGATCGCTGCGGAAGGAGAAAAGATCGCGCTGGTTATGATTGGCGGCGTGAATTACTACACAGGACAGGCTTTTGATTTTTCGCGCATCACCGATGCGGGGCACGCGAAGGGCTGCATAGTTGGGTTCGACATGGCACACGCCGCAGGAAATGTGCCCTTGAAGCTACACGACTGGAACGTTGATTTCGCGGTCTGGTGCAGCTACAAATACCTCAACAGCGGTCCGGGCAGCATCGCCGGCTGCTTCGTGCACGAGCGCCATGCCCGTGATCCCAAACTGCCGCGATTCGCGGGTTGGTGGGGCCACGACAAGGAAAATCGTTTCCGCATGCAGCCGGATTTTCACGCCATTTCGGGAGCCGAGGGCTGGCAACTTAGCAATCCATCCATTCTGTCGGCGGCGGCATTGCGTGCCTCTGTGGATATTTTCGATGAAGCGAAAATGGAACGTCTGCGCGCAAAAAGTAAGACGCTCACAAGCTACTTGGAGTTTTTGCTGGATCAGAAGCCTTCGAAGAAGTTTTCCATCATCACACCGCGCGAAAGCGCACACCGCGGAGCGCAACTTTCTCTGCGCGTAAACGCAAATGGCCGCGCAATTTGCGACGCTCTAGCGAAGGACGGGATCATTTGCGATTGGCGCGAGCCGGACATTATGCGCGTTGCCCCCGTGCCGCTTTACAATACGTTTTTAGATGTCCACGCATTCGCGGAAAAATTCCTGGCTGCGATACACCGCTAGCTTGCTTCATTTTGCGCCGAGCTTCCGATCAACTCCAGCGTCGCACGCCCTAAAGCGCTTGTGCGGTCGGCCAAACCAAAAACAATATCGAAGTGGTTTGCCCCGGCAACTTCCAATACCGAAACCGGAAAGTCCGCACCTTCCAACCGCGCGGCGTAACTCCTGCTCTGGCGCTTAAACTCGCTGGTCTCATTTTCGCCCCAAGCGACAATCGTGGGCACCGGCCGGCCCACGGCCAAGCGCATGGGACTTAGTCCAGCGGCATCCGTGGCCGTTAGATTCAACGGGGCCGCAACGCGCGTGCCCACCAAGGGTTCGAGATCGTAGATTCCGCTCAGCAGAATCGCGCCGGCTATCGCATTGTCGGTCACGCCGGCCGTGTGCTGCCAGCCCTTCACCAACATCATCGCACCTAGATGCGCCCCGGCCGAACTGCCCGAAAGATACAGGCGGCCAGGCTGGAAGCCGAGCACGTCAGACTGCGCATGAAGCCAGGCGACCGCTCGCCGGCATTGATCGACGATCATCTCCACACCGGTATGCGGCGCCAAAGTGTAATTGACGGCCGCGAACGCGATGCCATTCGCCACACAATCAGGCGCGGCAAACAGCGATTCATTCTTCGACAACTCCTGCCAATAGCCACCATGAATAAAAACCAGCAGCGGGGCGTCGCGCGAAGCAGCTGGAAAATAATCCAAGGTTTCTTCAGGCTTGTCGCCCCAC